>JBMFWH010000006.1:0-48595 GCA_049965455.1 Thermoplasmata archaeon
GAACTGAAACAGATCCATGTGATGAAATATGAATTAGGAGAAACGGAGGAATAATTAAAATAGTAAAAAAGCTTACATAATTTTATAGGTAAGTCTCTGTGCTGGTCAAGTCATACGCTATGATCTCATCAAGCTTGTCTCCTCTTTCCATTAACCTGTCATATAATGCGTTTTCTATAGTCTCTATGTGATCCTCTTCACTATTGCATACTGCGTCAAGTGCCCTCAAAAATTGATGCTTTTTCATGTTCTCTAAACCTATGCCCGCTATCTCATCCATCCCTGTATTCGATAACCATCTTTCAAGTTGTGTCAGGCTCTTTGAATCTATGAGCCTGTTTATGGCCATTATCGTAATGAGTTTTCCAACAGATACTTTCATGTTGGATTTTACTATTTGATCAATGGTTTCAGGTAACATTATGGTTTCAGCAATATCCCATAATACTGCTATATCTCCATACCTTTTAGTGTTTGACAACTCTAAAGCATCTAGCCTATGTTTTCCCTCTTTCAGTTTTCCATTTCTTTCTACACCAATATATCCCTGATAAACGTGTTTCACTTTTCCGTTTACTCTTATATTTTTGTAATTATAAAGGTATACACTATTCCCTTTTTTCACTCTGGCAATTGTCATATGTAGTATGTATATATACTACAAATATAATAAGTTTCCTATTTTCAATGTTAAAAAAGATTAAGATAGAACTAAGTTTCCAATAAGTATAATACATTTGTGTTCCAATGTAGTATGTAAAAGTGTTCTAAATAGGAGTTGACATGATCACAAAATACAAAATTTTATATTAATAGATCTCATATCACGCTATTATGGGCTCGTGGTCTAGTTGGTTATGACGTCACCCTGACACGGTGGAGGTCACCGGTTCGAACCCGGTCGGGCCCATTTCAAAAATATTCAGCATCTTATTTTTTATGTTAAAAATACAAAAAATATAAATATAATGAATTAATTACTTATCTATAACTAAATTATATATAGTGAGAACATGATGCAAGGAAATAGAAAACATGGCGCAAGAATGAGAGATTCTGCATATAACGTGGATGAGATTGTAAAATTTCTTGAAATAAAGCAGGGAGATAAGATATTGGATCTTGGAGCAGGAGATGGATTTTTTTCAAAAGAATTAAAAAAGATCACGAACAATGTTACTGCACTGGACATCGATGATGAATACTTTAGCGAACTTGAAAAATTGGGAATAAAAACCGTTAAAGAGGATATTTGCAAGTATGATTATGGCCTTTACGACCTGATATTTATAGCAAATGTTTATCATGGCATAAGAAACATGTGCAAGGAAAAACTTCTTGAAAATCTTAATAAAATCGCAAATAAATATGTTGCCATTGTCGATTTCAACCCTGAAAGAGCTATGTTCGGCCCTCCAAGCAGCATAAGAATATCAAAAGAGAAAATTATAGAAGAATTTCAACAACATAACTTTAAATTGGTAAAAGAAAAGGATCTAAAATATCATTATCTTCTTATATTTAAACGAGATCATACCTGAAAATGGACAAAAATATACTTATCATAATAGCTGGGAGAGTTCCGCTGAGTTTCAGCTACGGCTTCCTTAACGTACTGCTTAGTCTTTACCTATTATCAATTGGATACGATTATTTAGCTATAGGTATTATTATTGGAGCCGCAATAATAATAAGTGCTTTGCTTTCGTTCTTTATTGCCATGTTGGCAGATCACTACGGCAGAAAATTCGTACTTATCATTCTTTTCATTTTATTCTTTCTCTCTTCAATCCTCTTTTTACAGACTAAAAACATATACGCACTTGCATTGCTATCTGGAATTGGCGGATTCACCGGGTCAGGTGGTGGGCCTATAGGATCTGGTGGCCCTTTTGGCGCAATACAAACTGCTATGATCACGGAATTTACAGACCGCAAAAGTTTTTCCAGCGTATTGTCTATAGCCTCCGCTTTAGGAATGCTTGCAAGCGTTGTAGGTGCGTTCTTTATAGAGGTATTTGAATTGTTGTCCATAAATGTATACCTGCTTTTTTATGTGGCTTCAATATTTGGTCTCTTAGGTGGGATAATAACATTTTTCGTTAAAGATAACAAGATTAGAAGCAAACACTTACTACCTCATCTGTCATGGAAAAACATAATAAAGCTCACTATACCAACAATGCCTGGAGGAATTGGCAGCGGATTGATTACACCTATTTTTTCAATGTGGTTTCATCTTAAATTCAATCTTACAAGCGGGCAGATAGGATTGATTTTCGGCGCCGCAAATCTCTTTACAATATTTATGATGTTACTATTGCCAAAGATCACATCGAAAGAGGCAGAGCTGAAAACTATAATCAGTACCAGAGTAATTGGCTCTTTTGCGCTCATACTGATTGCAATTACTCCTTTCTTATCGCTCTCGATAATACTTTTCATGCTCAGAAACGGCTTTCAGATGGGTGCTGTTCCAATAAGGCAATCTTTTGCGATGGGCATAGTTGATGATACAGAGAGAGCAACAACTTCTGGTGCAACCTCGATGGCAAGAACCGGTTTCTCTTCAATATCCCCGCCACTGTCTGGGTCCATAATTGCCTCGAGTTTAGCATATCCTCCATTATTTGGGGGTGTTATTTCACTTTTCGACCCGATTTTTTATTATATCTTATTTAAAAGGCATTGGAACTAATCTGGTTAAATATTAAATACTAAATTTGCCTATTGGTAAATATGGACCTTATTTCAAGCTTAAAAACGATCGTTGGTTCTCATGTCCTATATTCTAAAGAGGATTTGATTCCTTATCAAAACGATGCTTCTGTTTTTGAGGGCATCAGTCCTAAAGTCGTAGCCCTGCCAAAAAGCACGGAAGAAGTATCCAGGATATTGAAGTTCTGCTATGAAAATAATATTGAGGTTGTGACCAGGGGAGGTGGTACATCTCTTACTGGATCATCAATTCTTACTTCCGATGGAATCATGATCAGCATGGAGCGATTTGATAAAATATTAGAAACAAAAATTGAAGATCGCTATGTCATTGTTGAATCAGGCGTGAGAATTGACAATTTAAATGAATATCTTAAACGATACAATCATTTTTATCCCCCTGATCCAGCCAGCTCGATCGCAGCCACGGTAGGTGGTACCATTGCCACTAATGCTGGAGGATTGAGAGCGGCAATGTACGGAGCTACAAAAGAGTGGGTTCTTGGTCTTGAGGTAGTACTGCCAAACGGAAAAATAGTGCAGTTTGGCGGCAAGACCTTAAAAAGGTCTCTGGGCTACGATCTTACGGCCTTGATGATCGGCAGTGAGGGTACTCTTGGGATCATAACTAAAGCGATATTAAAGATAGTACCGATACCGGAGCGCACGGGCAGGATACTTGCTTATTTCAGAGAGATAGAAACTGCGGGGCAAGCAATATCTGAGCTGAAAATGAACAGCATTACGCCTCTGATCGCAGAGTTCATGGATAGATATTCCATGAATTCCATCACCAAGGTAAAAAACATGAGCTTTCCAGAAGCGGCAAAATATATGTTGATCATAGATATTGCCTCCACTAAAGAATCGATCTCCAGCAAACTGGATGAATCTTCAAAAATTTTGGGGCGGTTTAATCCGGTAGAGATCAAGATCACTACCGATCCTGATGAAATGGATAAAATATATCAAGCAAGGAAAGGGTTGTACTCTTCTCAGCTTCAGGTACGTGATAATCTTGATGACTCTGTTATCATAGGGGATATTGTGGTTCCAACTTCTGAGCTTCCACAAACTCTGAAAGAGCTAGACGAGAAAATTAGAGAATACGGTATGAAAGTAGTGCTATTCGGGCATATTGGCGATGGAAACATCCATCCAAACATATTTGCACGGATGAAAGACCCCGCGCAGTTTAAAAAGGTTGAGGATCTGATGCTGGAGTTTGGAAGAATTGCAATACAACACGGGGGTAGCGTATCTTCAGAGCATGGTATAGGGCTGGAAAAGAGAGCGATGTTGATTGAAGAGTTCAAAAGTAAGGACAGCCTAGAGAACTTGGAGCTGATGAAAAACATTAAAAAGATCTTTGACCCCAAAAACCTGTTAAACAGGGGGAAAATATTTGAATGAACACGCTTGTTAGCTTGCTTGGAGAAGAAGCGGGCAAGTGCATTAACTGCGGTTTCTGCGAAAGTGTTTGTCCGACACTGCCATCTTCCGATTACAGGGCCATATATGGTGCCAGGGGTAGAGTAGCACTCGGAAAGAAAGTTTTTGAGGATCTCTCTAAAAATAAAAAAACAGCATTGTCTATCTCTGACTCTTTTTATTCGTGCTTAGACTGTTATGCTTGCTTTCAAGTATGCCCTGCAGGTGTTAATGCAGGAAAAGTGAGCAGTATAATGAGGCAGCTCATCACCTCTCAGCAATTTACGGTGACTAATCAGGAAAAAAGTGTGGCGAAGATGATAGTATCTGCTACCTTGAAATATAACAGCCCAATAGCTTTAAAATCGGATGTTTTATGGGCCAATGATATACCTCTCAATTATAAATCTGATACCCTGCTTTACACTGGAACTATGTACCAGCTAATGCCGAACAGCAAGGCTCTTTCATCTCTAAAACAGAAATTTGGAGACTCCATGACTGAAACATTTGCAAAGTTTATCGTTAAAATGCCATCGCTTTTAAAGTTATCATCAGGCATTTACGACCGGAACCTGAAAGACAAGATGGGCTCTTATTTGCATGATATTGCATTGCTGTTGACAGAGGCGGGAGTACAGTTTACGTATCTCGGTCCTGAAGAGCCTTATCCAGGCACGTTTTTGCATGATCTGGGGTACGTTAAAGAATTTAAAGAATATGCATTAAAAGTGACTCAGCTTTTTAGGTCCCACAAGATTAAAAAAATCATAACCGTTGATCCACACACATACGAGCTTTTAAAGTACGTTTATCCCGAATACATTCAGGATTTTGATTTTGAAGTGTATCACTATCTGGATTTTATAAAAAATTTAAAATTTGAAAAAGATGATTCTCTTATCACCTATCATGAGCCATGCCATTTCGTGCTTCGAAATGTTGAATATAACGCCCCGAAAGAATTGCTGAAAAACATAGGCAATTTAAAGATGCCTGCAAGAAACGGAAAAAGCAATATGTGCTGTGGTGGCCCTGACGAAATGATCTATACATCCCTCTCAGAATCGGTGTCCAATGCAAGATTTTTAGAATTAAAAGGCACCGGGTCCAGAAAAATAATCACCGCATGCCCGATCTGCTATATCAATCTTGCAAAGGATGAGACGGTAATGGACATTGCTGGATATCTCAAAGAAAGGTTAAAAAAGTGATGAGAATGAAGCTTTTGACAGATGAAAAAGGAAATTTGCTGTTCGTTACCAAAGCCTTGCGCGTGTTTGCTTATTCTTACATCAGCATTATATTGCCACTCTATCTTTTAAGATCTGGGTACTCTGCATTTTTTGTGGGCATTGTGGTTACAGTTGCCATATTAAGCAGCGTGTTTTACAATGTTCTAATAAGTAAATATGCTGACTATTTCGGCAGAGGCAGAAGCCTGATCCTGCTCTCTTTCATGATGGCTTTGTCTGGCATAATATTTGCATTAAACATAAACAACTATTTTATCATGATTGCCGCTTTTATTGGGGCGATCAGCGTTACAGGCACTGAAACAGGCCCGTTCTTGAGCATTGAACAGGCAGCACTGACAAAGTTTACAAGCGCTGAAAAAAGAACTTTGATGTACAGCACTTACAACTTTATAGGATACACTGCCATGGCTGCTGGATCTCTGTTCAGTGGCCTGCCTGGATTCTTAAACAACTTTAATTTGTATTATTTGTTGTTCTACGTTTATGCTGCAATAGCATTGATCCTCGCAGTGATCTATTACCTTCTGGGTTCAAACTTGGAGCTGGATAATAAAAAAGATGTTCAAAAACCTATAAGCCCTGAAACAAAAAAGATCATTATCCGGTTATCTGCACTTTTTTCAATGGATGCTTTTGGTGGGGGTTTTGTACTGCAGAGTTTGCTGGCGCTATGGTTTTATTCAAGATGGGGGTTGCACCTAAGCTCTCTTTCAGTACTGTTTTTCGTATCTGGGATAATTACCGCGCTGTCCCTGTTTTTGGCTGCTAGAATAGCTAAAAAAATAGGATTGTTGAATACTATGGTGTTCACTCACATCCCCTCATCGATATTTTTAATATTAATACCTTTCTCCCCAACAGCGATTGGATCTGTAATATTTTTATTTGCCCGTCAATCACTATCACAGATGGATGTACCGACCAGACAATCATACATGATGGCGATTGTCAAGCCTGAAGAGAGAACTGCTGTTGCGGGATTGACAAACATTCCAAGGTCGATAGCCCAGGCTTCGAGCCCGGCACTGTCCAGTTTCATGATCCAGGTTGTTCAATACTCTATCCCGTTTGTCGCTGGTGGATCCATAAAAATCCTGTATGACGTTCTTATATTTTTCACTTTTAGAAGAATCAAGCCTCCAGAAGAAAAATAACAGATAAGTTTATCTATTTTTTGCTATTTTTATAGAAAAGAATATATACTACAATATATACTGACTACCATTACTCTCTCAAGTGGTGGCTATTTATGCAGAAAAAAAACATAGAAGAACATGTGGTAGTATGCCCTGAATGTGGATCGACTCATCTGATTCGTGACTACGAACGAGGAGAATTAATATGTCAAGACTGCGGTCTTGTCATTGATGACAGCTACATAGATCAGGGTCCTGAATGGCGTGCTTTTGATGCTGAGCAAGATGATAAACGCGCTCGTACTGGCGCACCTATAAATTACCTTACTCATGACAAAGGACTTGCTACAGAGATATCATGGTCTAACAAAGACTCTTACGGGAAGAGAATACCACATAGAAACAGAGCTCAAATATATAGGGTCAGAAAATGGCACCAGAGAATAAGGGTCAGCAACTCTGCAGAGCGAAATCTGTCAGTAGCCTTGCAAGAGATGAAAAATATTACGATAAAGATGAAATTACCTAAAGATGTTGAGGAAACTGCTGCTGTAATATACAGGAAGGCAGTATTCAAAAATCTTATACGTGGAAGAAGCATTGAAAGCATTGTTGCTGCAAGTATCTATGCTGCCTGCAGGCTGGTGGACATGCCAAGGACCCTGGAAGAGGTTTCTAAGGATTCTGAGATTAACAAAAAGAAAATCGGTAGAGCTTACAGGCACCTTACCAAAGAGCTGAGTTTGAATTTAAAGCCAACGGTTCCTTCTTCATACATCACACAATTTTGTAATCGCCTCAACCTCGACAAAAACGTGGTTACAGAGGCTGAAGAAATCGTTCGCAGAGCATCAGAGATGGGCCTTACTTCTGGCAAAGGGCCTACTGGTGTCGCCGCCGCTGCGATATACATAGCCTCCACAACACTGGACCAGCAAAAAACGCAAAAAGAGATTGCAGAGGTTGCAGGTGTTACGGAAGTAACGATCAGAAACAGGTATAAAGAGATCTCGAGATCTTTAAATATAGATTTGGACATCAAGATAATATGAAAGTTTATGTTATTGACAACGGTGGTCAATGGACGCACAGAGAATGGAGAGTATTAAAATACTTGGGTGTAGAGACCAAGATTGTCCCTAACACTACCCCGTTAAAAAACTTGATCGCTGAGAGTGTGGACGCACTGGTACTTTCCGGTGGCTCTCCAAGCATATCCTTTGAATCTTACAAGCTTGGCAATATTGGCGAATATCTGGACTCTGACCAGTTTGCGATTTTAGGGATCTGTGTAGGCGCGCAGTTTATCGCTCTGCATTACAATGGTACCGTGGGCCCTGCAAATGTTCCAGAGTACGGAAAAATGAATATCGATATTATAAAAGAGGGAAAACTGTTTAAAGGTCTTGAAAAGAAGTTTTATGTCTGGGAATCGCACAATGATGAGGTGAAAACACTGCCCGAAAACTTTGAACTGCTTGCAAGTTCAGAGTCCTGTAAAATACAGGCTTTTGAGCATGTTACAAAGCGGATATATGCTGTGCAGTTCCATCCAGAGGTAGACAATACAGAGTTTGGATACGAGATCTTTAATAATTTTTTAGAGTCTATTAAATCATAGATTTTATATTTTTAATGTGCATTCAGGGTACGATGAATATTGGAATATTGGGTATTCAAGGTGACGTGGCTGAGCATTTTGCAATGGCTGAAACAGCGTTGAGAGAGTTGAACATTAAGGGCAAGGTATCCATAGTCAAGACCTTGAAAGATCTGGATATACAGGGTCTGATCATTCCCGGTGGTGAAAGCACCACTATCACAAAATTCTTGATCAAAGAGAGGCTTTTTGATAAGATCAAAGAGAGTGTTAAAGCTGGTTCGTTACATTTAATGGGCACCTGTGCAGGCGCGATCGTAATGTCCGAGTCGGTAATGGATTCTTCGATTGAGCCCATGCACATCATTCCCATGACCGTGTCAAGGAACGCATATGGAAGGCAGGTTGACTCTTTTGAAGTGAACATAAATATCCGGACTTTTGAAGCGCCGTTCAAGGCTATTTTTATCAGGGCACCAAAGATCATGGGTGTGTCCGATACCGTTGAGATTCTGGCTAAAAGTGGAAGTGAGATCCTGTTTGTAAGGTATAAAAATAACCTTGCGCTTACTTTCCATCCCGAGCTTTCTGGAGACTCTAGAATACACAAACTCTTTATCTCGGGATTAGAATAATGGGAGACCCCTTCGTTTCCAGTGGAGAGAATCCTTAATATTCATGATAGTAATACTCATGTAACTGTCAGGTGATTTAAATGTCCAAAAAGACGCCATTATATGATTTGCATGTGAAATATGGTGGTAAGATTGTGGATTTTGCAGGATTCTTACTACCATTAGAGTTTAGTAGCATAATAGAAGAGCATAATGCTGTAAGAAATAATGTAGGCATGTTTGATGTATCTCATATGGGAGACATAATTATTAAAGGTGAAGATGCCACAGACTATTTAGAGTATATTTTGCCCTCTAAAGTATCGAATCTTAAAGATTTTACTGCTCGTTATTCTTCCTATTTGAATAACTATGGTATCATGATCGATGATACTATCGTATCAAAGATAAATAGTGATACCTATCTTTTAGTACCAAATGCTGCAACAGAAGAACTTATTTATAAATGGCTCATAGAACATAAAAAGAAATACAATGTAAATATAATAGACAGAACCTTATCGTATGCTTGTATAGCCGTGCAGGGACCAAAAGCATCAGATCTAATATCTAGAATAACAGATTATAGTATAAAGAGCATGGAGATGTTTGACCTTGCATTCGTAAATATCAATGGAATAGAAACTAGAGGCGATGATTTTATTCCCTATAATCATGTATTGTTATCCAAGACCGGCTATACTGGAGAGGATGGATATGAGATCATAGTCCAGAATGAGTATGCCGACGATATATGGGAGCTATTGATAAACTATGGAAAAGAGTATGGCTTGAAATTATGCGGATTAGGAGCGAGAGACACCTTAAGAATGGAAAAAGGTATGCTATTATCAGGGCAGGATTTCCATAATGATCGCACTCCACTGGAAGGTGGTATCAGCTGGATTATAGATTACGACCATGAATTTATAGGTAAAGAAGCTCTATTAGAACAGAAAGATACAGATTATCATATATTCAGGGGATTCAAAATGCTTGAAAACGGAATACCACGACATGGATACAAAATTTATAAGGATAATAAAGAAATAGGTATATTGACAAGCGGAACTATGTCACCGACGCTAAAGATAGGGATAGGTTTGGGATATGTACCAAAAAGCATAAAAGTCAATGATAACGTGATGATAGATATCAGAGGCAGTAAGAAAAAAGCGATAGTAACAAAACCAAAAATGGTTCCATAGGAAATGGAGGGGGGATCTTGTTAATAGAATCTATATACAAAGGTCATGTATGCAGAATTGACACAGATAAGATAGTAAAGTTTTCAGAAAGGACGGTAGGTATTGGTATAAAACCATCTGAAGAGATATGGAGCGCAATCAAACAGACCAAGAGATTCACAATAAATAACATTAATTATAAGGTATCGCAAGAACTAGACATTGATGATGAAACATGGTTTATTTCAAGGACAGAACCGAGATCCCAAAAATAAATTGAAGCACTAAAATCAGTGAAGCACCCATTAATATTATATAAAGAGGAAGGTTCCATTTATAAATTTTCGAACCATCCAAAGGTGGAATTGGCAATAGGTTAAAGAACCCAAGCCAGAAATTTATCACCGCTACAAATATCAAGAAATGCAGGAAACTCACCAGAGATACGAGAAGGAACAGTATACCTACAAATATGTTGTATATTGGCCCAGCCGCCGAGATCTTTCCATTAGTGTCCTTATCCACATAGCCATATATGGTGGTTGCACCGGGAGCGGCAAATACTATGCCGAAAAGGCTTGTAAAAAATGCGATCAGTAATCCAGTATTCCATTTTATAAACTCTGCATAATAGTTGTAACGGAACGCTGTGGCCTTATGCATCATTTCATGCCCCACAAATCCAGTGACAACGGCAAGAAAGGATATCAGAAGATAAATCATGAATACGAAAGCATTTGCATTGTATATACCATTAAACGCGAATTTAAATGCAATGGTCAGGACTAAAGTTGCGATTATTATATCCCTGACCTCTTTTTTTGTAAATATGATTTTCATAGATATTTGACGAGAAACAGACTCAGATATATTATAATTTTGTTATGAGAAATTTAGTAAAAACCTTCATGAGGATTATAGATACAGATCTCCCCTATCTGTTTTAACCTCTTTCTTTTCTTCCTTGATCTCCTTTTTATCCTCATCCTTAAATCTAGAGAGCGCAATCTGAACAGTTCTCGCTTTTAAAATGCCAATATCCAGGTTTTTCACAATGTAAAATATGTTTTCTGGTGGCGAATCTAGCCTCACTTTTTTCAATAACGATTCGAGTTCCAGATCTTTTAAATCCGGCTCGATGTTTAATGAATAGCACATGTAGATGTACGATTTCAAGAGCTTGGCTTCCTTGAGAGTAAACGAAGGATCAGTGCCCAATATCGATGAAAAAGTTATGTTATCAAGCTGTAAATTTTTATTTTTTTCGAGCATTTGTTTGATTATGGTATTAGAAATGGTTTCAAGCCTCTGTTTCAGGTCAGGGGCCATTGTCTCAAGATCTGCGTATTCTTCTTTTTTAATATTTTCAAATACCTCATCAAGAATGGCGAGCGGAATCTCGAATTTTTTAAAAGCGTCTTTCTTCTTAATTTGCTTTTTGTTCACATACTCGTATAATAATATCTTTTTAGAATAATCGTCAATCTTTTTTGACTGAAGCACCTTTTCGATCTCGGTCTTGCCATCTAATGCTACAGAATAAGAAGGATCGGCCTTTAAAGCATTGTCAAACGCTCTTAAAGCATTCTCATCATCTCCACGCGCCCTCAAAATTTGGGCTTTAAAGTACCACGCAACCTTGTTTCCCGGGTCCAGGCCGATCAGTTTTTCATAATATACCAGCGCCTTGTCGGGATTACCCAGTTTCTCATATGCCTGCCCCATGTTCAATAACAGCTCCAGATTTTCGGCATTGATCATCTGTGCTCTTTCAAAGCTGCTCAGCGCATTTTTATAATCTCCATTTTTTAGGTAGATCTCTCCTTTTTCCAGCCAAGAATCAAAATTTTTAGGCTCTTTAGCTAAGGCGTAATCGAAACTTTTAAGGGCCTCATCAATTCTGCCCAACTTATCGAGAATCGATCCGCGCATATGCCACGCTTCTCCGCTCTGATCATATTTTAATGCCATATCCACATCTGTCAGCGCGTTTTCATAAGAACCCTTGATATAATGGATCCGGGCATTCAAAAACCTCAGTTCATATGAGTCGCCAGAATCCTGTAATGATGCAGTAATTACAAGAGCATTGTCATACTGCCCCATATCAAACAATATTCTCGCTTTTTCTAGCAGGTATCTGCTGTTCTTTTCTATGCCGATCGCTTTATTGATCATGTTCAGGCTCTGTTCCATATTGCTCTGTTTATGATAGATCTTGGAAAATCTAAAATATATTTCTGAATCTTCTCCAAAATTCAAGGCCTCAGTAAATGCAGGTAATGCATCTTCAAATCTGGACATTGCCTCATACACTACACCAAGATAAAAATAAGCTTTCTGGCTTTTTTCTAAACTTATCGCATTTTTCAAGCTCAAAACAGCATCATCAAAGTTCTTAACAGACATCTGCGAAAATCCAAGATTGATCCAGTAATCTGCATTTTTATTATCTATGCTTATTAATTTTTTGCACACATCCACAGATTCTTTAAACCGCCCCAATTTTATATATAATGAGTTTAATTCTTCATATAATATAAAATTATTACCTAGAATCTCCAGACCGTTTTTATATGTATTTATTGCGGTCTCGTATTTTTTCATATTAATTTGCGCGCTTGCAAGATCTCTATAACTCTGTATGTCTTTTGGATCTATTTTCAATATCTCTTTGCATTGTTCGATTATACAGTTAAAATCCCCTTTTTTCTTGCATATTTCTCTTTTCAGTTCAAAGAAGCTTTTGTTGAGCTCAAACTTTAAAGCATTGTTTACAGCGATGAGAGAATCATCATATTTTTCCAACAAAAATAGAGCTTTTGCTTTGCTGTACATTGCAGCAGTATTCGTCTGATCAAGTTTTAGCACCTTGTCAAATTCTTCCAGAGAGTCGTTGTACCTTTTGAGCATTATTAACGCATTGCCCTTGTTCAATATTGCAGGTATGTTATTCTCTTTAGAGCGCTCAGCCTTTTCGAAAGATACCAACGCCTCTTCATATCTCTCAAGCTTTAACAACAATGATCCTTTGTTAAACCACGCTGGTTCATCGTTCCAGTCTATTTCTAAAATCCTGTTGTATACCCCGATTGCACCTTCTGGGTTGTTTAAAAGCTCTAAGTTGCGCGCTTTGTTAAAAAGATATTTTTTATTGTCTTTGTTGATAGAAATCGCAGAATTGAAACTTTCAAGAGCTTTATCATACTCTTTTTTAGACTGGTAGATCAAACCCAATAAATTATAAGCTTCCGGATCTTTATCGTGCTCCAGAACAATTCTGAAAACATTTTCTGCCTCTGCATTGTTCTTAATATTGTAATATGCAAATCCCAGGTCTTTCATAGCCTCATAGTTTCCAGAATCTAAATTTAAGATGTTTTTGCAGCTCTCTATGATTTTGTCATTGTTATTTAACATTTTGGAAACTTCTTTTCTTTTTGTCCATAGCCTAATATTTTTTTGGTCAATGCTCAATGACGAATTTAAAGCCTCTAATGCATTCATATAATTTTTAGTTTTGATGTAAACATCCGCTTTTTCCTCCCATAATGCTGCATTTTGCGGGGATAATTGGATAAGGGTATTCAGAATGGAAAGAGTGTCCTCATACTTATCCATGTTTTTCAGGATCTCTTTTTTAAGGATCAGAGCGTTAAAATTGTTATATGAAAGTTTTAATGCCTCGTTAATGTAAAGCAGCGCATTTGCCCAATCTTTCTTGTTAAAATATGCATAGGAAAGATCATAAAACAGGTCTACAGACTTAACCCCCAGCTTCATCAATGTTTGGAGAACATCAATCATTTCCTCATACTTTTTCAATGTTTTCAGTACATTGTTCTTTGCAATCAAGGCCTCTTTATAATTATGATCCAACTCTATAGCTTTGTCTAAAGAACGCAGTGCCTCGTCATACTGTTTTAGATTGATATAAGAATCTCCTTTCAGGTACCATGTCAATGCCTTGAACGGATCAAGCATTATTGCCTCTGTAAAATTCTCAATCGCGTTTTTTGGGTTGTCCAGTTTTTTGTAAATCAGTCCAATGTTAAGCCATGTTTCAGGATTGTTTTTGTTTATTTTCAATGAGTTCTGAAATGCCGTTAAAGCGTTTTGAAAATCGTTTAATTTATATCTGCACATACCAGTATAAAACCATGCCTCACTGTTTTCGCTGTTGATCTCTGTTACCTTCTGCAATGAAATTAAAGATTCTTTGTATAATTCTTTGCCATAATACATTTTCGCTTTTTTCATGTAAAGCTTGTCATCATATGGCCTATACTTTAAAATGCGATCATAAAATATGAACTCATCGGGATAATATGAGATAAGAAGCTCAAGCACAGATATAAAATGATCAATTTCCCCCATTTTTTCATAAATAAAAGCTTTAGTTTCAAGCACTGCCCGGTCCTTTGGCGCAATGGTTTCAGTCTTAGAGATAACGGTAAGAGCATCCAAGAACCTGTTTGATTCCGCTAAGATCAAAGCCATGCCAATTCTTGCATTTATGTTTTTTTCATCAAATTCCACCGAAAATTGGTAAGTTTCAAGAGCTTTATTTTTATCTAGAGGATTCAAAAACCCGGCAATCTTAGATAAAGTTATTGAAAAATCCTTTTTATTGTTCACAATATCTTCTTTCTGCGCCTTGATATCTGTTAAAATGTCGTTAATGGTGGTGACGGCATTTACATTATCCCCTCTGATTCTGAACTTTTCAGCCTTCTCCAGAGCTTTTTCGGTTTTATTAAGCAATCTGAGCTCTTTGTTAAAAATAGAGTCTAGTACCATAAGCTATACCTTTGTAGAAGCTATATTATATTAAGATATAAAATTTATCTAAGGAAAATTAATATATTTGATATATATCATGTATATCAGAGGTAATAGAATATGAGAAAAAAGATATTGATCGTCGGAATAGTTCTGTTGATAGTTGGCATAGTAATTTATGGCGCATCGGCAATGGCTACAGCGAATGAAACGACTAATAGCCATGTGTGGGTGGCGTATAATAATGGGGAATACATTTCAAAACCTTTGAATTTTACCGGCCAGAATGTGTTGACATACTTTTACTCTGCTTCAGAATCAGGCGTGATACCGGCCAGCGATCTATCCACTGTGAACAGCAACAATTTGGGATCATTGGCGATTTCTCCCAACAGCACTGTAAGCTCGGAAAAGGTGTATGATTTGAGTTCTGGAACTTATTATATTGTGATATTTTCAAACCACCCCCCATCAGCGAATTATATATATCTCAAGATAAGCAACATTTTATTGACTGCAATCCTGACCCTTGTAGGAGTAATAGTATTCATCGCTGGAATAATAATAGCGATAATAGGCGCAGTACTTAAGAAAAAGAACAGGGAATTAGATGTACATAACAATTAACATAAAAAGTGAGAAGCCGATATACCAGCAAATTTATGATAGTATCATAGCAGGCATTGTTTCCGGAGAACTGAGAGAAGGTACTATCTTACCTTCTGCAAGGCAACTGAGCGCAAGTCTTGGGGTCAATTTTCATACGGTTAACAAAGCATACAATCTACTTAAAAACGACGGGTTTTTGATACTGGACAGAAAAAAAGAGTTTGCAGTACAGAAGAAGACTGGCGAGAATACGGATTTTGTTAACAGATGGAAAGAGGAAGAAAAGAAGCTGATAAATGAGGCTCTCGCTAATGGGCTGTCTGATAATGAAATTATTACATTTTTTAAAAGCATTCTAAGTGCTGACAAAAAAGGTGAAAATAAATGAGTTACATGCTATTTATCCCAATATTTTTTTTAATTATCTTTATCGAAATTATATATTTTTTAATGCCTGATCTTATCCCAAAAAATTTGCAGTTTGGAGTCAGGATACCGCCAGCATATTATGGAGAGAAGATAATTGCAAAATATAGGAAATGGTATAGGATAGACACTTTAATTATCACGGTTTTCGTACTTGTATTGCTCTATTACTCTAATATTATTAGTTTCCAATATTTAATATTATTGTCTATTCTATTGCTGTATCTGAATTATTATATCTTTCACAGGCTGCTGCTGAACATAAAAGTTAAAAATAATTGGTATGCTAGCCAGAATGAAGGAGCAGTTGCAAAAATAGATGTGAAGCCACAAAAAATGAACTTTAACATGTTATTATGGTCTGTTCCGAACATAATTTTGATTTTGGTATCTATAGTTATCCTGGTATATGTGTATCCTTCCTTGCCTGCGATTATAGCAACACATTTCAATGCTAATGGCGTTGCCAACGGATGGGAAACTAAATCTCCTCTAAACGTCTCCGCAATTATTTTTGTAATGATCGGCATAACAATTATGTTTTATCTTATCTCTATTCTGATATTCAGGAGCAGGGAGGAACTAGACCCCCAAAAACCAAATCTGAGCTTTATGCAGGAGCATAAATTCAAGGTCCTTATGTCAGAGAGTAGTATGGTGATGGGATGGTGCGTAAACCTATCTATGCTATTAGCAAATTTGCAGATCTGGAATATCATTGAAAGTTCTTCTAGCACTATCCTTATTATTACCGCCCCCATATTTGCAGGATTGATTGTGACACTATCCGTATCAGTATATGCGGGTTCTCACGGCTCAAGGTTGAAGTTCAATATATCAGAAAAAGAAAGAGATATCTTAATGAAGGATGATGACAAATACTGGATTGCAGGAGCTATATATTTCAACAGGGATGACAAATCTTTGATTGTACAGAAAAGGTTCGGAATAGGATGGACTTTCAACTTTGCAAATATTTTTGTCTGGATAATATTTGCGGGAATAGTATTGGCGGTATTGATTCCAATTTTAATAGAGGTATTTAAATGAAAACAAGTATAATATTTAAATAGAAGATGATATTGAGAGAAAAATAAATAATTAATATATATAATAAAAGAGGTAAAAATCATGGTAGAGCTAGTGATAAAGACTACAAATCTCAAAAAAAGCTATAAAAAAGGTACTTTTGCAGTGGACGGCTTAAACCTAGAAATATCGAGCAGGAACATAACGGGGTTTCTGGGGCCAAACGGCGCGGGCAAAAGCACGACCATAAAAATGCTGCTTGGTTTACTGGAACCTACGGCAGGTACGATAGAGATATTTGGCAAGAAAATGACTACGGACTCGCCAAGGATAAGGAAAGATATCGGGTTTATGCCTGAATTGCCGAAGTTTCCAAAGTATCTGTCAGGATTGGAACTCTTGGAAATATACGGAGAAATGGCTCAGATACCCAAAGATGAGTTAAGAAAACAGGCTAAAGAGCTTCTAGAAGAAGTAGGATTACAAAACGACATGAATAAAAAAATAGGGGGATACAGTAAAGGTATGCAGCAGAGACTTGGTTTTGCAGTTGCGTTTTTAGGCACTCCAAAACTGGTGATAATGGACGAGCCGACAGTAGGATTAGATCCTGTTGGGATGGTAGACATAAAACAGCTGCTTAAACAGAAAGCAAAGAGCGGCATAACCATATTCCTGTCATCGCATCTGTTGAAAGAGGCAGAAGAAGTTTGTGATGAGGTAATAGTTATAAATCATGGAAAACTGGTAACGTCCGGCACAGTATCAGAGGTTATTTCGTCAGCGTCTAAGAAAAATATATTAGAAATAGAAGTGGATAAATTAAACAATATCTCTGGGGCATTAAAACAATATTCTTTCATAAAAAACATTAAAATTGATGGAAACAGGATATTATTGGAATTGAGCACAGGTGAGGATGTGAGATCCCAAATATCCAGGGCCATTACAGGAACAGGAGCAGTGATATTGAGAATGGATTATATCACTGAGTCATTAGAAAGTGCTTTTATAGAGCTATTGAAAAACGGGGGGAATAACTGATGAAAGAACTTTCAGTATCAAATGCTTTAAAAAGTGTTATAAAATACGAGCTGGTATGGGATCTGAGAAAATTAAAGATTTACATATCTCTAGGCATAGTTATGGCGTTAGCACTTCTGGTCACAATTTATATAGGAAGTATTGTACATATTACGGATAAACAGAATTACTGGTATCTCTCGCTAGCGTTTCTATCTACCTATTTATTCCTGTTTTTAATGGGCGCGCCCATAACGATGAACTCTATCTCGGGGGAATTTGAGAGTGGCACAATTGTACCTTTGCTGGCCAGGCCAGTATCAAGGACAGAAGTGTATTTTGGAAAGGTTATTGCATCATTGATAATAGTGATAATAGAAATGGCAATATTGGGTATAATATTAAGCATTGTATCTACAATAATGATGGGGCCACAAGCAAACCTTTATCGTCTGATAGTCATGGTATTGACTCTGGCAACGAGCACCATGGTTTATGCTGCATTTACAATGATGCTAAGCTCAGTAACCAAGAATTCAATGGCTTCGATACTTGGATCTTTCGGGGTAATGTTCGGAATGGAAATAGGGCTTGGAATATATGAAATGGTTTACAAATTTCAGACATGGTTCCTGTTGGTTCCGTTCATAGGCTCTGGAGCCATTACCTCTGCTACCGAAGAGGCCTTTTTGAACCCGAATGCATTGTATTCAACCACATTGAGATTAGGCGGTGGATCAAAGTTTCTGGCGCAGATTACCAACCTGCAAGCAGCGCTCATATCGTTTGGGATGGCAATAGTCGCCATAGCGGTATTTTTGATAATAGGATGGATTGCATTTAAAAAGGCAGACATAAAAGACTAATCTTTTTTTATCTCTTCTTTTATTTTTGCACTAGAACCCGGCAAGAGTTTCAGTATCTCTTCTTCAGAAACTTTGAACATATCCCTGATCTTTTTCGCTATATCTGACTTTTTATCCTCTCCAGGCTCGATTATCACATAATGTTTTGAAATTCTTTCTAAAGATGATACAGGACCGATCATCAACAGGTCCGTGCGCTCATAATTGATCAACCCGATCGCAAGCTCGATTTTCAGGTTATGAAAATAGTTTCTTTTTCCACGGATGATCCATGCACCTTTTGCCACATACTCGCCGCTCTCTCCCATCTTTGATACCTGCGAATAATTGACCCAGTACGAGTCCCCGGCATGGTATCCTGCGTTCCAAGCCTTCGAAAACGCCAGCGAAAACAGGCATGCTTCTTCCATGCACTTTTCCGTGCAATCCCCTTTCACAACTACGCTCGGGGCGCCATGAATGTCCGCGTGCACGTATTTATCTTTCTCAGTAAGATATTTTTTCACTACTTCTTCGTTCGTTTTTGCATCTTTTCCACCGACAACAATAATATTATCCGAGCATATGAACCATCTGTATTTTTCAAACCAGAAAATCCTTCTTTTTTCAACCTTCGCTTTTACTTCTTTTTTCTCAACAGGCTTTTTTATTATCTTTTTCAGGTTATCAATCTTATTTTTTAATTTTTTAGACTCGTCATAATAATACTGTGCTATCTGGTTCACTGTCTTTTCAGGAGATATAATGATCTCTTCTGGTATGGATATTACAACGCTCTTATTTTTTGGATCCACTTTTTTGTAAATGCCAGGATTTTTGTAGATTCCATCCCATCCCATCTTTTTAATATTTTGTTTTAAATTCTCGATCAAAGCTTCAATTTCCTGGTATCTGCCATATATCAATTCGCCAGTGTTTCTGAGCGAAGCTTCTTGAGTTTCCATCTCTTCGAGAGCCTTTAGCTGCCTTTCATATATTTTTAGGGCCTCGGACTTGATCTCCTCTTTTTTTGAAAAGAGCTCTCTAATTGCATCATTGAACGATTCAAATTCTTTCAAGCAGGTTTTAGAATAAAGCTTTATTGCAGAGGCACCAAAGTCATCAATTATGCACGATTTAATAGGCTCTTTCAAAAATTGTCTCAGCAGCTCATATAATTTTGCAAGCTCATCATCAGATAGTGTATTGGATATCTTATCGGGGTCTAAATCTGCCCTGAAACACAGCTCTTCTCCATATTTTCCAAGGTTCAATACTACGGCCAAAGTCCTTACTACGCTCTTGTCAGAATTTAAAAATAAATCCCTAAAAGCCACTTCGTCAATACCCTCAGGATCCTTAAATTGTGGGGGAGTCTTGTAAATTTCCCCTTTTTTCAAGATTCTCGTTTTCCATTCTCTTGGCCTGTAAACTAATTCTATAACCTCGTTTTTTAATACTATTAGATTGCCGTCCCTGAAAAGTTCAATTACGATCGAAACTCCAATAAACGTCTCAATTCTTATAATTCGATCAAAATTAATTTGCCTTACTCCGGATATTTTCAGGTTTTCAAGAATCTCGCGCAATTGCTTGGCAAAATGTGAGATCTCATTCTCTTCCCGCTCACCAAAATATATAGCACCTCTGAAATCCACAATAAACTCTTTTTTGCCAAACTCTTTATTATGTATTTTAAATATTATCTTATCTTCAATCTGGTAAATGTTTTGAATATAGCTGCCTGTAAGAAACCTGGAATTTTCTTCGAGCCATTTGTATATATCATATGAAGACAGTTCTATGCTCATCTATTAACACCTGCTAGAATATCGAATGATGATGAAATATTTTAACTCATTGCTTATAGAAACTTATTTCTTTAACCATGCAATACCACTACAAAAAGGTGATGTTCATGAGCGACACACAGAATATGCTAAAATTCCTTAAAATGAATGATATAGACGATCTGTTTTCAGATATTCCTAAAGAAGCACGGATCAATAAGATAGAAATTCCTGACGGAATAACTGAACAGGAGCTAATTACACAGGCCAATGCCATACTCAATAAAAACAAGAGCGCCAGAGAAATGCCCATGTTTATAGGCGCTGGAATATACAATCATTATATCCCGGCAGCAGTAGCAGCACTGGCATCCAGGTCTGAATTTTATACTGCATACACCCCCTATCAGCCAGAGATATCACAGGGGATGTTACAGACGCTGTTTGAATATCAGAGCTATATTGCAGAATTGACAGGAATGGATGTTGCAAACGCCTCTATGTATGATTTTGCAACCGCGTTAGGTGAAGCGGCAAGAATGGCAAATGCCATAAACATGAAAAAAGAGATTTTGATCCCAAAAAATATTCTGGAAGAAAAGAAAAAGACTCTGCAGGTATATTTATACGGGCTCGGGGTGAAGATAGTGGAATACCCGTATGAGCCGGAAACCGGTAAGGTGGACCTAAAAGCACTTTCAGCACTGGTTAACGAAAACACGTCTGCAATATATGCTGAAAACCCGAATATGTTCGGCGTAATTGATGAAAACGTCATGAAAATCAGGGATATATCCAATGACTTTGTGTTCATAGTCGGCATTAATCCGATAAGTCTTGGACTCATAAAGCCACCGGGAGAATACGGTGCGGATATAGTCATAGGAGAGGGGCAGATTCTTGGGAGTTACATGAACTTCGGTGGACCATTGTTAGGAATATTTGCCACTAAAAAAGAGTACATGAGAAAGATGCCCGGAAGGCTGATAGGAATGTCCAAGGATCTATCAGGGAAGAGAGCATTTGTAATGACCCTTCAGACCAGGGAACAGCATATAAGAAGAGCAAAAGCTACAAGTAACATATGCTCTAACGAAGCATTATGCGCGGTTACTACCACGATATATCTATCCATGCTTGGAGGAAGCGGCCTGAGAGAAGTTGCAGAGCTGAACTTTAACAAAGCAAACACTGTTTTTGAGAAGATAGCAAAGATCAAAGGATACAAAAAAGCGTTTTCAGGCTCGGTACATTTCAACGAATGTGTGATAAAGTTGCCAGCATCCGAGAAAAAAGTAAACGAGGAGCTTTTGAAGAGAGGAGTGCATGGCGGATATATGTTAAACACCTCGACTTCCAATAAGTACAAGGATCTTGGTGAGAGCATGATATTCAACGTAACGGAGATGCATGCCGATTCCGACATCAATTTGTTGTTGAATGCTTTAAAGGAGGTGCAGTAAATGTACAGGCAGGCAATTTACGATGAAAAGCTCATCTTTGAGCAGCAGGGAGAGAGATCTATAAAGTTTAAAAAAGAGGTAGGAACTGTTGAATTACCAGAGCTCTTTAAAAGAGCGAATTTGAACCTGCCAGATCACTCGGAGATAGACGTGATCAGGCATTATACCAGGCTTTCGCAGATGAATTATGCAGTGGATCTTGGCATTTACCCTCTTGGCTCTTGCACAATGAAATACAATCCAAAATATGCAGAACAGATTGCGGGCTCTGATAAAGTGAAATACATGCACCCGTTTCAAGACTATAGGACAGCGCAGGGATCGTTGCAGATAATGTACGAGCTTCAACAATATTTAAAAGAGCTGGGCGGCATGGACGCGGTAACGTTGCAGCCTACTGCTGGAGCGCAGGGAGAGTTTACCGGGTTATCGATAGTGAGAGCATACCATGAGTTTAACAATGAAATAGGGCAGAGAAGGGAGATCATAGTTCCTGACAGTGCACATGGCACGAATCCAGCCAGCGCGACAATGGCAGGATTTGAAGTGGTCGAGCTGAAATCCAATGAAGATGGTATGGTGGATATTGAGGCATTAAAGAGCGTGGTGTCTAATAGGACTGCGGGATTGATGATCACTAACCCAAGTACACTGGGAATATTTGACGATAACATTCTGGAGATCGCAAAGATATTGCACGATGTGGGAGCGCTTTTATATTACGATGGAGCCAATTTAAATGCGATAATGGGTAAAACCACTCCTGGCAAGATGGGCTTTGATATAGTGCACTTTAACCTGCACAAAACTTTTGCAACGCCACACGGCGGCGGAGGTCCAGGATCAGGACCGGTAGGAGTGAAGAAGAATCTTGCAAGGTTCTTACCTGTACCGATCATAGGATTTGACGGAAAACAATATTACTTTGACTACAACATTGAAAACAGTATTGGCAAGGTTGCAGGATATTACGGTAATTTTGCAGTTCTTGTCAGAGCTTGGGCATACATAAAATACATGGGCGGAAACGGGTTAAAAGTAGCGGCTGAGAGAGCGGTTTTGAACTCAAATTACCTGAAACAGAGGTTATTGCCGTACTTTGACATGCCTTATAAATCCCTGAGAAAGCACGAGTTTGTGCTGAGCGCCTCAAATTTCAAGAAATATGACATAAGGGCTCTTGATATTGCCAAGCGCATGTTAGATTACGGCATACATGCGCCCACAATATACTTCCCCCTTATTGTAGAAGAGGCATTGATGATCGAGCCCACGGAAACAGAGAGCAAGGAAGAGCTCGATAACTATGCGGACATAGTCATAAAGATATCAGAAGAAGCAAAAGCGGATCCAAAGCTATTAAAAGAGGCCCCACACAACACTGCGGTTGAAAGAATAGATGAGGTGACCGCCACTAAAAATCCGATATTGACCTGGAACATGTACAGGCAATAACTTTTTTTATTTTTTCAATACAAAAAATAAAATACAGCAATATATTTTTGTAATATACGGATATAAATAAGGAAGAGAGATCGCGCAATTATAAAAAAAGAGGGTTATCAAGATGACTGAAGAAAGTTATGAGACAGTTTACGCTCCATCTGCTGAGACATTAGAAAGCACTAATATTTACCAGCTGCTGAAAAAGACAGGGTTAAAAAATTTAAAAGAGCTTTATGATAAGGCAGATAAAGATCAGGATTGGTTCTGGAGCGAGGTGGCCAGAGATTGCAATATCTCTTTTTTCAAGAAATTTAGCAAGATTGTAGATTATAGTGCCGGCAACCCATTCACAAAATGGTTTTTGGACGGAAAGATCAACATCGTTTACAATACAGTTGAGAGATTTAAAGACAGTGATAAAATTGCAATTAAATATGAAAGTGAAAGTGGAGAAAGAGAATATATCAGCTTTAAAGACCTAGACATTATGACCGGAAAGCTTGCCGGATCAATGCTGGACATGGGCGCGAAGAAGGGCGACAGGATTGGGATATACATGCCAATGATCCCCGAGGCAGTGATTGCCATGTATGCCATTATGAGGTTTGGCGGCATTGCAGTGCCTATCTTTTCAGGGTACGGCCCGGAAGCAATAAGGGCAAGAGTGGATGATGCGGGCATTAATATTTTATTTGTGGCAGAAAGCTATCAGAGAAGAGGAAAAACTGTGAAGATGATAGACAATGTTAAAGATTTAGAGAATATAAAGTTCATAGTCTCATCCAAAACCACAATGAGCTTCAAGAAGCTCATTGACCATGGCAATTATGTATCAAGCGTGCAGACAGGCAGTGATGATCCGGCTTTGATACTTTACACGTCCGGCACTACCGGCAAGCCCAAAGGCACTATTCACACGCATGGAGGCTCGTTTATAAACATAGTCAAAGAAGTGAAATATTATATGGACTTTAAAGACTCTGACACGCTGATGTGGGTCACGGACCTGGGCTGGATGATGGGGCCTTGGTCAGTATTTGGAGCCAACAGTCTTGGCGGCTCGGTATTTTTATATGATGGGGCGATAGATTATCCAGGGCAAGATCGACTCTGGCAATTAATCAAAAACAACAATATCACCATACTGGGAATATCACCTACATTGGTGAGGACCATGAAAGCCAAGAACATTAGAAACAAAATGGAGGGGATCAGGGTATTTGGCTCTACAGGAGAGCCTTGGGACGATGAAAGCTGGTTATGGCTCTTTGAGTATTTTGGAGACAGAAAAGTGCCAATTGCAAATATATCTGGTGGCACGGACATAATAGGCTGTTTTTTGGCATCTACACCGGCAATGCCGCTCAAGCCGAGGTGCCTTTACCGAGGTCTGGGAATGAACGTTGCTGTTTTTGACGAATCGGGGAATGAGATTCTCGATCAGGTTGGATACCTGGTCGCAAAAAAGCCAGCACCATCAATGACTCACGGATTATGGAAACAGGAAGAAAAGTATATAGAGACTTACTGGTCAAGATTCAGGGATGTATGGTTTCATGGAGACTGGGTAAAACAGGACAAAGATGGCTATTTTTATATTTACGGCAGGGTCGATGATGTAATAAAGGTTGCGGGGAAGAGAGTTGGCCCTACAGAGATCGAGAATATAGTTATGAAAGTTGAGCGTGTGAAAGAGTGCATTGCCATAGGCATACCAGACCCTATCAAGGGTGAGAGCATCGGCATACTGTATACTGGTGCTGATGATGATAGCACAAAGAACAAAATAAAAAACAGCATTGAAAAAGAGCTGGGGAAACCGTTTTCTCCAGGCCTGGTAGTTTATGTGCCTGAACTGCCAAAGACAAAAAATGGAAAGATAATGAGGAGAATCGCTAAAAACGCATTTTTGGGAAATGATGTGGGAGACGTATCCAATATTGACAAAATTGAAGTTATTGAGAAAATAAAAAAAATAGGAAAAAAATCTTAAATTTCTATATTAAGGTCCAGTTTCTCAGTTAACTCTTTGTACCTGTTTCTGATCGTCACTTCTGTAACTCCTGACACATCAGCGACCTCTCTCTGCGTTCTTCGGTCTTTTGCCATGACTGCAGCTATGTATATTGTGGCAGCAGCTACGCCTGTAGGCCCTCTGCCAGAAGTAAGCTCTTTCTCTTCCGCCTTTTTTAGAATCTCGTATGCATACTTTTTAACGTCTCCCTTCAAGTTTAATTTCAGGCAAAAACGCTCTATGTAATCTTCCGGCTTCGAAGGAAATATGTTTAGCTGAAGAATTCTGCCCATAATCCTGTAAGTTCTTCCAATGTCTTTCTTCTTGATCTTTGTCACGTTTGCAATCTCTTCAAGAGTCCTGGGCACGTTCAGCATCCTGCACGCGCCGTAAATTGACGCTGCAACCACGCCCTCGATGCTCCTGCCGCGGATCATATTCTCATTCACAGCTTTCCTGTAAATCAATGCTGAAGTTTCACGCACATCCTTCGGTATCCCAAGGTTAGAGCACATCCGCTCCATATCCTGCAGCGCCTGAGACAGGTTTCGCTCTGCAGCATTAGAGACCTTGATCCTCCTATGCCATTTTCTCAACCTATACAGCTGCGCACGGTTTCTGGTAGGTATTGCCTTCCCATAAAAATCCTTGTTTTTCCATGATATCTCTGTAGCAAGACCCTTGTCATGAATGGTATATGTTATAGGAGCTCCAGTGCGTGCACGCTCTTCTTTCTGCTCACTGTCAAAAGCGCGCCATTCAGGGCCCTGATCTATGTAACTGTCATCAATAACAAGACCACAATGCTGACACACTAACTCCCCGCGCTCATAATCTCTGACAAGATGCGTCGAACCGCATTCCGGGCATTTTTCAATTTCGTCTATCCATGCGCGTTTATCTTTTTTCTTTTCCTCCATTTCTATCACCAACATACAGTTTATCTTTGATTTTTGAGCTAGTTAGGGAAACATTGATATATGGATTTGAAACAGGACCATAGATCTTCGTAATTTTTCCAACTACTTCACCAGATTCATTATATACAAGTTCCTGCTCTTTGGGGACGAGTGAAGCCTTAACCACCACCCGGTCATTAGTTTTGTTAATTAGATACCCTAACAATGTTAATGTTTTATGCATAAATATAATAATATGTTATACTATTTAAACTTTACGCAAAATAAAAAAGTAATATTAAAACTAGCAAGATTACTCTATCTTATATTTTTCCACTCTTTTATATAGTCGTTTCCACAGTAATCTGTTAAACGAAAGCACTGTTATAATCATAAAGAACAGGTATATCAGATTTAGCATGAGGTTTGTGTTGTGGTATGTGGCAATATCTATGAGCGAGCCCAGCCCAATTACGCTATACACAACCCCGTTGATTGCAATGTATTCAGATATTATTAAAGCGTTCCAGCCACCGCCCCAGCCAGTAATGCTGCCCGTTATGATGGACGGGTAGATGCCTGGCAAAAATACTTTTTTGAGATACAGCCACCTCTTAAATTTAAAGCTTTTAGAAACCTCGGTCAAGTCTGCAGGAAAATTGTTCATTCCCCCTAGAACGTTAAAAAGTATGTACCACTGCATGCCGGTCATTATCAAGAAGATTGAGATCAGGTTCAAGCCCCCCGGCAATTTCAGGAATATGACTACGATAAACGGGAAAAGGGCCGTTGCAGGAATGGATGCTAAAACTTCAAATATGGGGGTCAAGACCTGATTTGCCTTTTTGTGCGAGATCATATAATATGATACAGGAAGAATCCATGCCAGAGAGATTGCATATGCCACGGCCATCCTCATCGATGAAAGTACTATTGCCAGCGGTATAACAGTCATCTGGTCTATCTTTATCTTTGCCAGATCTGCTAAAAACAGACTGAACTTTGAAACAAACCCAAAAATTATTGCTGCGATTATAAACAGGAAAAAGAAGATCCAGGCCCATTTCAAGTACCTGAATTTCAAGCCAATCTTCCTTATTCTATATCTTAATATTTTATTGAATGCATTTTTAACGTAATCCGTGATGATTTTCACTCTTGGCAGATAGGACAGGAATTTCAGAAAATAAAATTTTTGATATGTCTGGGCATCTTCTACTTCCTCGTATTTATACTTTGTAGAGCTTATTGTGAGAGGGCGCCATATAAATATGTCCATCGATATTATGATAATAATAAGCGTTCCAAGCGCCAGCAATCCAAGATATATGTGGTTTGAAGATACCTCTTCCCACATAAAGCTTCCCAATCCAGGTAATGTATAGCTGACATTTCCAAGAGATATGATCTCAGCAGCGAACAGGAAATACCAGCCTCCAGCCCATGACATAATGCTATTATATACCAGCTTGGGGATCATTGCCGGAAAGTATAAGGTCCTGAACAATTGCCCTCTCCTTAGATTGAATGATTTTGCGGAATCTAATATCGGCTGCGGAATTGTTATAATCGATTCGTAGACTCCAAACGCCATGTTCCATGCCTGACTTGTAAAAATCAGAAAAATGGATGCTAGCTCTACACCAACGGCAGTGGGAAGAAAAGCGATCAATGCAAACATTACAACTGGAAAAAACCCCAATATGGGCACGGATTGAAGAATGTCCAGGATAGGGATCATTATTCTCTCATTTCTCTTGCTTCTGGCAGCGTAAAAACCATAAACCACAGAGAAGGCAAATGACAGGATATACGCTGCAAGCATCCTGCTAAATGAATAAAGCGCATAAAGCAGCACCGTCGAATCATCTTTTATTGAAAATAGAGAAAAGAAAAAAGCCAGCAGGATCACGAAAATCACATAGAACAAGATCCTTTTCTTCATACGAATCACTAATTGGCTTTAAAATGTGATGTGATAATCCATTATTAATTTTTTCTAATTTTTCTCAAAATTTTTTAGAAAGATAATTGATGGCTGATAAAAAAACGGGCCTGCCATAATCCTTGCCATTTCCCCTCTTCCATTCCGGGTGCTGGTATTCGAAAAATGCGCGTTCAGGATGCGGCATCAAGCCCATGATAGTTCCAGAGTCATTGCATATCCCGGCAATGTTGTAAATAGAACCATTCGGGTTCCATGGATAACCGGTGTAATTGCCTGAGAGATCAACATACCTGAAAGCAATCTGGTCGTTTTCAATAAGCGTGTCCAGCAGCTTATTGTCAGAAAGCAAGAACTTACCCTCTGCATGGGCAATTGGAAGGGATATGATATGATCATCATAGTTATTATTGAATATGCATTTTCTGCTCTCTTTTTTCAAGTATATCCACCTACACTCAAACATGTTAGAGTCGTTAGTGCTAAGGACAGCCTGCGGAGTCTTGCTGATCTTAGTGTTAATGGCAGGCAATATGCCTAGCTCCAATAGAATCTGAAATCCGTTGCAGATACCAAGTATCGGTTTGCCCTCATCTATAAACTTAACAAGATCCTTTTCTATCAGCCCTTTGATCCTTGCAGCGAATATGGCACCAGCGCGAACGTAATCCCCTGCAGAAAAGCCTCCCGGTATGTAAAGCATCTGATAATCTTCCAGGTGCTTCGTTTTCAGTTTCAGCTCATTGAGATGAACGTAATCTGGAGAGCCACCTGCATTTTTGAACGCCAGGTAAGCTTCTTCATCGCAGTTTGTGCCCTCAATTCTCAATATTGCAATTTTAGGAATCATTGTGAGAAGGATAAGATACTCAAAATATTAAAATTTATTTAATGCTATTCATCGATCATAATTTTTAGAAATATTTAAATATGTATTAGATATATCTAATTTTATGACCCATCATGGTAAGGGAATATTGAAGAACATCGTGTTAATGGCTTTGAGAGAGGAAGAACTGACTGCTTACGAGATACGAAAAAGCATCAAGAACAGTACATTCAATGTATATGAGCCTAGCAGTGGCGTGCTATATCCAATATTGAAGTCTCTGATAAATGAAGAATTTATAGAAGTATCCCAGAAAGAGAACCGGAAATATTACAGGATAACAGAAAAAGGAAAGAAATCTGTTATTGAGAAAATGGATCGATTCAAAGGTATCATGGAGTCAGAAAAAGAAAAATACAAGTGTTACGGAAAAATAGGGATGGAACTAGAAATGCTTCATAAAACCATATTTACTATGGATGAGGCAAAGATCACTGAAAACAATGAAAAAATATTGAAGATATTGAGAGATGCTGAAGATAAGCTAAAGGAGCTGTGGTAAGAATGATAGAATTGAAAGATAATGGAAATGTAGTGAAAGAAATTAACATGAGCATTGTTAAATCTAGAAATCCTGGGTTTAAATACTTAACCAAGGAAAGAGGTGAATTAAAATGAAAACTATGATCAAGACAATTGATCTTACAAAAATATACAACGGGAAAATAAAAGCGGTAGATAAGCTAAACATAGAAATATACGAGGGGGAGATATACGGGCTGCTGGGCCCTAACGGGGCCGGAAAGACAACAACGATCAACATGCTTACAACCCGGATATCTGCTACTTCCGGTAGTGCGACAGTGGCAGGTATGGATATTACCAGAGATTCGCTCGGGGTCAGAAAAACCATCGGAGTTGTCCCGCAGGATCTCACCACAGACGAAGACTTGACGGGGAGGGAAAATATGGCATTGGTTGCTCAATTTTATGATATCCCGAAAGCAGTGTATAAAGAGCGAATTGAAAAGCTGCTCAAGCTTGTAGAGATGGAAGAACCCGCAGACAGACTGGTGCGTACATACTCTGGCGGGATGAGAAAGAGGCTTGAGCTCATAGTGGGGCTGGTGAACGAGCCAAAGATATTGTTTCTAGACGAGCCGACCTTAGGTCTTGACGTGCAGACAAGAACGCAAATGTGGAACTATGTGAGAGACATACAGAAGAAACTTGATGTTACTATTATCTTGACCTCTCACTATCTGGAAGAGATAGATGCCCTTGCAGATCGCGTTTCTATAATTGACGATGGCAAGGTAATGGTCACAGGAACGCCTCAAAAGCTCAAAGAATCACTAAAGGGAGATATAGTAACCGTGACATTTAAAACACAGAAGGATGCGGAAGAAATGAAAAATATAAAAAATGTGATAGCGGTTGAAAATTCAGGACAAAATAGCGTAAGAATCAAGGTTGATAATGCGGACAGCACTTTGCCAGATATTATAAATTTCATATCTGAAAAAAAGCTTGCAACCACAAAACTTATAGTTCAGAAACCATCGCTTGACGAGGTGTTTCTTGAATATACTGGTAGGGACATAAGAGAGGGAGAAGCAGGAGATGGAAGAAAGATGATGATGAACTTGAAGAGGGTGAGAAAATGAGCGGACTGTGGCCTCTTACTGTAAGAGAGTTGAAAAAGTGGTACAGGAATCCAGTGTTTTTTATAACGGGCATGATACAACCGTTCTTCTGGATCGCGCTTTTCGGAAGCGCGTTCGATATTACCAAATTTTTTCCGGGAGCCAGTGCGCTGGTGCTGGGCGGTGCACCTAACTATATTACCTATATAGTAGGCGGAGTGCTTACCGTGACCGCGCTATTTACCGCCATGTTTGCGGGCACGCAAATAATATTTGACCGGAGACTTGGGCCGATGGGCAGGTTTCTTTCATCGCCCATAAGAAGGAGCTCTATAGTATTCTCCAAAATATTTTCTGCGACAATAAGAGTGCTACCGCAAGCATTGATACTGGTAATAGCAGCGATATTAATTCCAAACGGGCTTAAATTCGTGAACGGGTTCAGCATATTAGATGGTCTTGTAACATTAACCGCAATAATACTCGTATCTTTGATCTTTGCATCAATTTTCAGTGTGATCGCAATTAGAATGACGAACATGAACTCCATATTCGGCATTGTCAACCTCGTAAATTTGCCACTTCTTTTTGTGAGCTATGCCATGTTCTCTCCTTCAATGATGGCAAGCTGGCTATCCGATGTAGCACAGTATAATCCGGTATCCTGGTCCGCAGAGGCAATCAGAATGGTAATTATTAATGGAACGCTTACCACTTCACAGTGGGTGCAGGTCGGGCAGTGGCTTGGTGGCCTGGCAATTCTCGCTGCCGTGATCTTGGGGTTGACAGCATATCTGGCAGAAAAAGAAATAAGGGATTAAACACAGTATCCATTAGTTTTTTTTCTCATTTTTGAAGAACTCTTCGATCTCCTTTTTTATGTTCTCGGATTTTGAGGCTTCGATATACTCTTTAAAATAGGTTATGCGGCGGTCAAGTATGACCGCAAAGCCGCGGTCGGTCTCAGACCTGATCATCCTGCCGATCGCCTGCAACATCTTTCTGGTAGCCGGAGCCTTGACCGTGTACAGATACCCAAACTCCTTCCCGAATTTTTTTGTGTAGTACTCTTCTAGCGCCCTCTGCTTCACGGTAGGTTTAGGGTAGGGTATACCTACAATTATCACCAGTTCCAGCTCTGCCTCGGGGAAATCTAGGCCTTCGCTGAACCTGCTGCCTATCACTGTTACGAAAGTGCCACCTTTCTTCTTGAACAGGTTTACAAGCCTTACAAAATCTTTCTGCTTGAGCTCTTTCGTGTCAAGGTATAAGTTTCCGGGAATGTCAAGCCCGATCTTCAGCATCTTGTCCAGTATCCTGTATGACGGAAAAAATACAACGCTATTTCTCTTTGATGCCGATAATATGTCTTTAATGTATGTCCTGATCTTCTTCAGTTCAGTGTTATCCTTTTCAATTACATCATATTTGGTAGTGATGTCTTCTATATATTTTATTTTCAGGTTTTGTGAAGAGAATGGAGAGGGATATACTTTTTTCATAGGAACAAGCTCTGTAAATATGTTTGCAGTATATTCATCGAGAGGCTTTAAGGTCCCGGACATGTGAATGGATACATAAGTGTTTTCAACAGCGCTGGTAATTGGTGTGGGATCCAGTGAGTAGATCTCTAACTTTAAATCATCGGTCCCTGAGATTAGCTTGATCATATCATCACTATTCTCGTCAAACCAATCTAATAGGAAAGAGGCAGTGCTGTATATGTAAGATCTAGGAAGCTTGCCAGAATCCAATTTTTTGAGCCTTATCTTCTCTCCGAACTTTTTCAGCTCTTTCAAATATTCTCTGATCACCACAGAGTTCTTTTTTGATAGATCCATCAACAGCTCTTCGAATTCAGAGCCTATTATTGTAGCCTCTTCATTTCCGGATATCAGGTCGCTGCCCAAGCTGTTCATAGCCTCTTTTACAATCTCTGAAAACTCTGAAGACTTGATATTTTTATAGTTGAATTCTCCGTATTCCACAATCTCGCTGTCGAACCGCTGCAAGACCTTCATGCTCAATGCCAGCGATCGCTCTTCCCTGGCAAAGTCCGGTACGTTATGCGCCTCGTCAACGACAAGGATTAGATCTTTAATATCGCACTGCATCCATTCTAGTATCTTTGCCCTGATGAAAGGATCAAAGAAATATGGATATGAAGCTATCACGAGGTCTGAGTTTCTTAACGCGATCTTCATTGTTTCGTAAGGACAAACTTTCAAAAATTTTGCATGTTCTACCACCTCTTCCGCGGTCGCAAGCGTCGAATCCTGAAACTCTATCAGCTTTTTTCCGTTGTCTTTCAGGAAATTGTAATAGTATTCGCATGCTTTAATGCTGTTTTTCAAAACTTTCTTTTTCAGATTTTCACAGATGAGGCTTAGCTCTTCCGCACCTCCCTCTTTCAATTCTCCTTCGGTGGCAAGCATGCAATAGTTGTTTCTTCCTTGCAATGGGAAGGCTCGAAAATCCAGATATTTTCGAAGCGCCCGAGCCTCTTTCAGGACCTGGATCTGCTGGCTGTTGGTCCTAGTTACATATACCACTTTTTTATGATTTTTAAGCGCGAACTCTAATACCGGCGCCAAGATCACGATAGTCTTGCCTGTGCCCGTAGGCGCCTCAAATACAAAATGCTGTTTCGAGTTCAGACAAGTCTTGATGTCCTCTATGATCTCATTCTGTCCCAGCCTCGGGGTGTATGGAAAAATATTATTTATCATACAGGTCATTTATTATTTTTAGAAAATGATAATGAAAACAGCGTTATACGATCCAGAAATTTCTGTAATAGCATATAGCTAAGCCGGTATTTTTAAATAAATTTTTATAGGCCCATTGAAAGCGATTGGTTTTGAATAATAACGCAGAATACTCCATTTTTGTACCTTTATACACATATACTTTTTTCATTTTTATACCTCAATCTAACATTGCTAATCATTATATTAATATTTTTTGTTGACACTTAGAACCAGCTGTTTATAGCGTTTGCAAGGATATCATGTTTTGTGAGTTCCTGATCGAAACATAAAAATCAGGATTCTGGTGAGTATGATTTTTAGTAAGCGCCGCGGGGGAGATTTGAACTCCCGGTCCCACTTAAGAGAACCAGCTCTCAAGGCTGGCGCCGTTGTCCGCTTGGCTACCGCGGCAGTACAACTATGATAAATTCGCTGTGGTATAAAAAGTTAACATTGGAAAATTTAATCTAAACGATCTGCATATATTATATAAATGATAATTATAAAGCTTGGCGGCAGTGTCATTACAGACAAGGCAAAATACAGAAAGTTCAGAACCGAGACAGTGAGAAAGCTTATTGCAGAGTTGCCCGGCTCAGACCTGATCATTGTTCACGGTGCCGGCTCTTTCGGGCACATAATTTCAAAGCGGTACGCTCTGCATAACGGGCTAAACGCTCAAAATACCTTGGAATTTGTGCGGGTGCAGAATGACATGATAGAATTAAACCTGAACATAATGAAGCTCTTATTTGAATCAGATATACCTGCCATATCCTTACCCGTTCATTCTTTTCATGTATATAATGGAGAGTTCAATTTTGATATTTTTGAAAGGTTCCTGAAACTAGGATTTGTGCCTGTAACTTATGGAGACATCATATTAAACAGTGAAAAGAAGGTTGCAATATGCTCTGGGGATTATCTGGTTGAAAAGCTGGCAGAGCATTTCAAGCCTGAGCATGTAATATTTGTCACTGACGTGGATGGAATATACACTAAAAACCCAAAACTCTATAAAGATGCAAAATTTATCAAAGAGTTGAGTTTAGAAGATAGCATAGACACAGAGATGGTAGTAGATGATGTTACGGGCGGGATACTGGGCAAACTGGAAACGATCAAGAGAATCATGGGCAATGCAGGATCGGTCACGATTGTTAACGGGCTCGTGCCCGGCAGGGTAAAAAATACAATATTGAAAAATGAGACGCTATGTACCAGAATCAAGAGGTGAAATAAGATATGGCTGAGAACATTGAGAATAGGAAAAGCGAGCATGTAGAGATATCATTGAGAGAGAACGTAAATTCACATTATAATTACTGGGAAGACGTGGACCTGATCCATTATTCCATACCTGATACAGACCTGGATAATATAGACACCACCGTTTCAATGTTCGGGAAGAAGCTGGATTATCCGATCATAATAGAAGGCATGACCGGGGGTTTTGCAAACGCTAAAAAGATCAACGAGAACCTGGGCAAGGCTGCAGAAAAGCTGAAAATAGGAATGGGCGTGGGAAGCGAGAGAGCAATATTCAAGCACCCGGAAAACAAGGATTCGTATGCGGTGCTGAAAGATCTGGACATACCGTTAAAAATATCAAATTTAGGAGTACCACAGCTCATAGCACAAAAAAACATAAGACCTTTTAATGAGGCAGATATAAAAAAGGTGATGGAGCTCATAAATGCAGACATAATAGCGTTTCACCTAAATTATCTGCAAGAGCTGGTGCAGCCAGAGGGAGAGCACAGGAGCAGGGGAGTATTGAATAGGTTGAGTGATATTGCGCAGCACTATCCAGTGTTGGCCAAAGAGACTGGCGCAGGTGTATCTAAAGAGATGGCACTGGCACTGAAAAGAGCGGGCGTGATAGGCATTGATGTTGGCGGTGCGGGAGGCACGTCTTTTTCAGCAGTAGAATATTACAGGGCTAAAAGCAGGGCAGACAAGAAAAAAGAGATTCTGGGTGCGTTATTTTGGGATTGGGGCATACCCACGCCAGCCTCTATATACTCTATACGAAACATAGGATTACCGGTAATAGGCAGCGGGGGCGTGAAAACAGGGCTCGACATCGCGAAGGCGATAGTGCTGGGCGCTGATGCGGGGGGCATGGCGCGCGAGCTGTTACCGTACGCTGCAAAATCATATGAGAGCGTGATGGGAAGAATTGAAGAGATAATATATGAACTAAAAGCGACAATGTTCCTGGTAAATGCCAAAAATGTCAGAGAGCTTCAAAGCAAGAAGTTTATAGTGCATGGCAGGACTAGAGACTGGATTGAGAAGCTATGAAGATAGTAAGCGAACGCGTTGAAGTATGCCCGATATGTAACAAAAAAACTTTAAAATGCCTGGATTTTGAGGACGACATACCGTATTTTGGCAGAGTTATGAACATGCTTGTAAACTGTGAAAACTGCGGGTACAGGCATACGGATTTTATATTTTTAGAAGAGCATGAGCCATTAAGATTGGAGATCCGGGTATCAGGCGCCGAAGACCTGAAAATAAGGGTTGCTAGGTCTGCGTATGGAACCATCATAGTGCCAGAGCTGGGAGTGATGGTGCAGCCAATAACCATGGGAGACGCATACATAACCAATGTTGAAGGTGTTTTTTCGAGAATAATAAAAATCATAATGCAGTTATACCGGGATTCATCGGGAGAGGAAAAGGACAGGTTGTTAGAGCTCCTGAAAAAAATAGGATTGATGCGCGCGGGCAAGGCTGCTCTTACGCTCGTGATTGAAGATCCTACAGGAAACAGCAAGATTATCAGCGATAAAGTCACGAAAAAAGTTATATCTTAATACCTGTTATCTTATATTATGGAACCTATTGAGCAATATGTAAAGTTACTTGAAAAGAGCATACCTTCAGAGAGCATGTTCATAGAAGCGTTGCAGGATATTATGAAAGACGAGATTAAGGATTATATCAAAGAAAAAATGGATAAAAACACAGAATTGAAAAAAGAGATTAAAGAGGCAATAAGACAGTACATGGAAGCAAAGTTGAAAGAGGTAAACGCAATCGCGATGCTGAGCAAGGTGGCGGCAGAGCTGGGACTTGCGATAATGCCGGCAGATTTGAAAGACCAGTTTTTAAAGAGCATGGTGTCAGTGTTCAGCAAAGAGATTGACAAGACGATAGACAAAACTATTTAACAAGCTCCCATTTTCTATCTGTTTTATTGACTATTTTCCTGAGCTCCAGGTCCTTTAACAGCTCTCTCACCAGGCGCTCTTTAACATTAATCTGGAAGTTTGAAAGAAGCGTCGCTTTAATGGTTTTTATGTCTGATTTTCCATCTGCCAGGGTTCTAGGAATAAGGTTTCTGAGATCTTCATAAACGTTCCATGGGAATATGAACCAGGTCCAGTTATCTTCGGTCACAATCTCTGAATAGTAGTCTGGTTCGAAAGAGGAATGGGTAATATGCAGCAACGTAGCGGTTTTTAAAGTTGAGGGAGCGAAGCCGCTTATATGTTCAAACGCGATTTTGAGGCTTTTGCCAGTATCTGTAATGTCGTCTACAACGAGCACTTTCTTGCCCTTGATCGGCACCTGAAGCGGTTGGGTCAACCGCGCTTTGCCGTCAATGGCGGCAGTAATACCCCAGTGTTCAGTCTTAACGCTGTACAGGTCCTTAATCTGCAGTATGTCAGAGATGAGCCTTGCAGGAACTAACCCTCCCCGTGATAAACCAATTATAAAATCAGGATTGTAATGAGAATCATCAATTTTTTTAACAAGATTCTTAGTCCATTGCTCAATTTCTTGCCAAGAAACCAGTTTGCATCTAAATTTATCCATAATATCTATAATTGGAAGACTATATAAAAAAATTGTTATTTTTTCAGGATCGAGGTTCAAAAAATTTTTATATACATATATTATATTAATAAAGCAAATGGAAGACAAAAAATCAGAAAAAAAAATACATTTTAGATTATCGGAAGATCCTGAAATCACAGTTAAAGAAATATTTGAAATAATAGAAAAGTTGAGGAAAGAGTATCCGGATCGAGACGTGTTTTTTGATGGAGACGAGCAGGCAATCTGCAGCAGAGAAAAAATAAACGAATGATAAAAAAGGTGGAAGCAGTGAATAATGGATTAGTAGAACGTGCGCTTAGAGAAACAATGTTGATAGAAAGGCACATAGAAATATTAAATCTGGTTCATAAAGAAGGACCGATTGGAATAATGAAGATCTCCGAGATGCTAAAAATACCAACACATAAAGTGCGCTATTCTTTAAGAATTATCGAGAAAGAAGGGCTTATAGCAGCATCTATTGACGGCGCGACAGTAACATATAAGGTACCGGAAGAGCTGAATAACATAGATAAAGAGCTTGATAACTTGATCGAGATCATAAAAGAGATAAAATTAAAAATAAAATCATATTAAAACAGTATCTTCTCTCGATTTTCCAAGTGAGACAATCTTCACTTTGATCTTTAAGTTTTTCTCTATGTATTTGATATAATTCATCATGTTTTCGGGCAGGTCCTCTTTTCTCCTGAGTGGATGGTCTATACTCCAGCCTTTAAAAGCCCTGTAATTTGGCTTTAATCTGTATATGTCTTTCAGATTAGTGGGCGGATAATTTAGCTCTGTTCCGTCTAGGTCATAAGAATAACATATTTTTACGGGATCGATACTGGCCATTACATCGATCTTTGTAAGCGCCAGGCTAGATACGCCGGATATGAGCATCGAATATCTCACCAACGGCAGGTCCAGCCATCCAACTCGCCTAGGCCTTCCGGTAGTGGTGCCGTATTCATTTCCTTTGTTCAATAATAACCTGCCAGTATCATCATTTAGCTCTGTGGGGAACGGCCCTTCTCCTACTTTTGTGGTATATGCCTTCATCACTCCCATTATTTTGGTCAGATACTTTGGCGCAATGCCCGTACCGGTCGCCATGCCCCCGGCAGTGGTGTTAGAAGAGGTAACAAAAGGATACATTCCAAAATCAATGTCTAAATGCGATCCCTGCGCACCCTCGAACAGTATGCTCTTTCTGTTCAATCTCGCATCGTTCAGGAATAACGGGATGTTTGTAATATTGTCTTTGAAATACAATCCATATTCATGATATTCTTTAGCCAGCTGCTCTGCATCATAAACGTTCTTTAAATATGGCTTTTTATAATCCAACAAGATTGAGATCTTGTTTTTTAACAGCTCATAATCTAAGAGATCGAGCATTCTCACTCCAAATCTTCCAATCTTATCTTCGTACGCAGGCCCGATTCCTTTTTTTGTGGTTCCTGCCTTTAAGTTGCCTTTGAGAGCTTCTTCCCTCTCATCCATCTCGTAATGAAACGGAAATACTACATGCGCTCTCTCGCTGATCTTGATCAACTCTTTCACGGGTTCTTTTATATTATTGATCTCTTCAATCAGCGTTTTAGGATCTAAAACCATTCCGTTGCCAAGCACACAAGTCTTCTTTTGAAGTATGCCGGATGGCAACAGGTGAAACTTGTAAGTTCTGTCGTTTACCACCACAGTGTGCCCGGCATTATTGCCGCCCTGAAACCTGCACACTATGTCAAACTCAGAAGAGATAAAATCTATGATCTTTCCTTTTCCTTCATCACCAAACTGCAGACCTAGAACTCCTAATAATTGCATGGTATTATAACACCATTTAATACAGTATAGTTATAATAAATATAAAAGTTTGTACGGGTAGACGCTGTCAATTTTTCGTTGAAAATATTAAAAATAGCATCAGTTATCATACTACACATATTTCAAAAAATATTCAAATTAAATGATCCAGATAAAAGCTATGCCTTCGACAAAATGAAATAATAAGCAAGTATCAACGAAGAGTTGACATGATCTATGGGTAGGAAAAATAATATCATAACAATATAAAACTTAATACCTATTTTTATAGAAATAGCCTCATCGTTTAAGCTCTTCCTTAATGTATGTTACCATCTCTTTGGGATTAATCATCTCTAAAATATATCGTATATCCTCCTTATCAATTATCTTAAGTAGTCTGGAGATCAAGAAAAATATTAAATATGCAAGCAATGCCCATAAAATCAGAGCCCACCATTGATATGTTGGAAAATGCAGCATTTTTAAAGAGTATATGATCAGGCCTGTTAAAATTGCCGCAAAGAGCTGGTAAAGCACGTTTTTCGTACCGATTATATTTTCAGACTTATAAACGTATATCCTTATTATTATAAACGAGACCACAGTGGCGATCAGGTTTGATATCGCGGCTCCCAGTGCCGACAGGCCAAATAAATGAATGCCCAGGAACATAGAAGGCACTAGTATCAGGTCAAATATTATCATTATCGAAGATGATATTATGCCGGTGTACATAATAAATTTGGTTTTTCCAATAGCATAGAAATGCGTTGAATAAGGAGTGTTTAAAGTGTTTAAATAAACAATCAACGAAAGAACCATAATAATTAAGCTGAAAGGTATAAGCTGTGCAGTCGATAAATTCAGTACCTGCTTGGAAAAGAGCAAGATAAAAACTATTATGGGCAATATTGCTAAAGATATATATTTCTCCATGGTGTTTATGGTTGTACTATAATCTTTATTCTTTATAGCCTTCATGGATGAAAGAGTCGGCAAGATGAAGGCGGATAACGTGCCGGAAGTGGCACTGATGAAAGTGATCATTGCTAGGATGCTTGCATATGCACCTACATAGTATGGGCCCCAAAAAAAATCTATAATAACGTTATTAAAATTTGCCGCAATCGTGCCGAATATTGCTGAAATTGAAAGTGGTATCGCAAAAATGTAGTATTCTTTAAAATGCTCGAACTTGGGCCTTTTGAATTTCCAGTCTTTGGCATAATAAGCAAACATTAAAACATAAAGGCCGTATGTGATTACCATTATCAATGCTATAATCATAGAATAGGCATTTTTATCAATCATTACCCTCGCAATAAAATAACCGGTTACAATATACATTATGTTCCTGAATATAGATTCAATCAGTCTCGGGATGCTTAATATCGCAGCCTTCATTTTCGCGTTAAAGTTAGACTGGAAGTAAACAACAAAACTTTGGAGTATATAATATGGTACCATTATTATTATCACGTCTTCTTCAAAAGGTGTTACAAAATGGCCATTAAAGAAATATCGCCATATAAATAAATATGAGATAATAACCCCGACAAATATCATGGCCAGAATGATCTTGAGTATAAAATATGTGGTAATGGCCACATCGAAATCCATGCCTTCCGATATTTTTTTTATGTTGGCCGTTGAAAAGCTCATGTCCAATATGAACGAGAATAGCCCGAGAAATGACAGCGAAAACTGAACTATTCCGTAAGGTTCAAGGCCCGCATAACGCAATATAAAAATAAGGCCAAAATACCCTATGATACCAGAAACTGTATTTTGAATAAGCATCAACAGTGATTTTCTTCCAAGCATTTTATCACGTTCAGATCTAAAACAACAATCGGGTCTCATTATTTAACCTTTATGGGATGATATTTCACTAACAATGAATAATAAAAAATGGCTGCTATACAAGTAATAAGGAGATTTAAAATAGAAATATGTATCACAATACCAATATTTAAATACGCATATTAATTTTCGTGGACTATGATAGCTGGAGAAAAACGTATTGAAGGTGGACTTTCTCTTAACGCCAAGATCTCTATTGCAAAGATCGTGGTAAATGACGCTTTAGAGCGATTTAAAAGGCCGGTAGTGGTATGGAGCGCTGGCAAAGACAGCATGGTTGTACTTCATCTTGTAAAAACGGTAGTTGAAGAGAAAAAAATGGATATGCTGCCCACTCTCTTTATAGATCATGGAGATCATTATCCTGAGACTATGGATTTAATAGACAAAATAAGCAAAGAGTGGAACTTTAAAGTGATAAGCGCAAAGAATGAAGATGTTTTAAATCACGTTACGCAAGATCGAAAAATATATTTGAAAGATCTCAATGACGAAAACAAGAAAGAGGCTAAAAAGATCGGATTCAATGACGCTTATTTTGATTATTCTCTGGACACGGATGTGGGCAATCATCTTTTAAAGACCGTAGCCATGAACAGCAGCATAAAAAAATACAGGTTTGACAGCCTTTTCACTGGCATAAGATGGGACGAGAATCCGGCCAGGTCATTTGAGGTATTTATAAGCCCCAGGACAGATCCGCCTCACGTGAGGGTACAGCCAATACTCCCGTTTACTGAGCGAAATGTATGGGAATACACGTTTAAATTCAATTTACCGATCCATTCTCTCTATAAGCAGGGATATAGATCCATTGATGGGATACATGACTCCAAGAAGGTAAGCGACAGGCCTGCATGGGAACAGGATCTTGAAAACACGACAGAGAGAGCGGGCAGATCGCAGGACAAAGAGGGCATGATGGAAAAACTTAGAAGATTTGGGTATATGTAAAATATCACTCAACATTTTTTTTAATTTTTATGTAAAATATAAAAGGATTAGGCAGCAAAAATAGTGCATAAGTTCAGGTAAAATTATTATATATAAATACATTTTAAAAATTATTATGGATCAATCGAAAAAAATCAAGTTCTCTATGATCACGGAGACGAACCTGAAATACGCGGGAGGAACTGAGAGAACAATACTCTATTATGCTAAGTTCTGTGATAAAGAAAATTTAGACTTGGCTGTTTTTCAGACTAACATTCTCGACAAAGAAAAGATTACAGACGAAGAGATCAAAGATAGATTCAAATTAAAAAATATTTACACATTTATATATCCTCAATTTCTGACAAAGTTATTGACTGACAGAAGCAAGGGGATATCAACGCAAGAAAGAACTATGAGAAAAGATATTTTTCTGGCTTATTCAATCTTTATTAAATTTATTTTTGCGAACATAATGAACAGGAAAACAGCAAGAAAACTATTTGAAAGCGATGTACTGTACATAGTATCAGATTATCAACTGTTGTATTTGATTTTGCCTAAAAAATTGTTTTCACGCAAGAAAAAACCGTACATAATTTTCGGAACTCACAACTATCTCCCGATAGAAAGAAGAGCCATAAACAGGATCGAGAATAAGCTTATTGAGAAGTTTACCTATGCAACACATTTTACATCTAAAACAATATTTGATCTGAGCAGCGTTAAAAGGAATACTGATTTCATAATCAATAGCGGGGTGGATGCAAGCGCTTTTTACCTCGGTACAGAAAAGCATGACAGGATCAAATATCTGTTTGTTGGAAGGCTTGTAGCATACAAAGGTATAAATGAGCTTCTATCGGCCTGGAAATTGTTCAAAAACAAGAATAATTCCGAGCTTCACATAGTGGGAACTGGAGCGCTTGAACAAATGATCAAAGAGAAAGCCACCGAAAACACCATTTATCATGGGCAAGTAAGCGATAATGATCTAGCTAGCATATACAGGGATTGTGACGTGCTTGTTTTTCCAACATACGGCATAAAACATGATGAATATTTTGGGCTTGTGGTGATCGAGGCACTGGCGTCTGGTAATTATGTGATAATAAGCAATGAGATGCGTGGGATATTTGATTATTTTGAAAGCATGGGCGCTCTGGAGTATGTGCCTCTTGATCCTGTTCAGATCGCAGAAAGAATGGCAAACGCGTATGTCAATATAAAAACATTGAAACAGAATGTTTTGAAGGTGAGAGCATATATTGAAGAAAACTATGACTGGAAAAGCATTGCTAAAAAGCTGTCTGAAAAAGTAAAAGAAATTTACAAGAAAGATAAATAGAATATTTAAATATCAAGTTTCTATTATTAACGTAATGAGCAAAAAATTGAAGAGCCTAAATATGAGCGCCGGGAGACATATTAAGAAAACACATTATTTTTGTGGCGGAGAGAATAATGCTTTGTTTAGAGCAAACAAAAATTTTGCGGATAATTAATTATATGTGAGGTAAAAACCATGAAAAATAATCCAAATATCATAATTATCGTTTTAGATACTCTTCGCAGAGATGTATTGCCAAATTATAATGGCAATGCGATAACCCCTAATATTGAGGCATTTTCGAAGGAATCGGTAGTGTTCAAGAATCCGATAGCGCCATCACCATGGACCGTGCCGTCACATATGTCACTATTTACAGGCTTATATCCCGGAGAGCATAATGTTCGTGAAGATTTAGATACCGGAGATAAAAAAGCGCTGGATAAAATATATGCGTATGGAGGCAAAACAATAGTTGAAAAAATGAGAGAAAAAGGTTACAATACCCTCGGTTTTTCCACAAATCCATGGCTTTCTCCAAATACCGGGTTTGACAGATGGTTTAATTCATTTACATTTTTCTCGTCTGAATACATGTCCCCTGATGAGATTGCTGCAGTTGATGATTATAAAAAATATGGCAAAAATCGTAGAAAAGCGGCAGTTAACCTAGCTTTGAAGGGTAATTTTAAAGAGCTTCTAAGATATTACAATATACATAAGCGGATATTGAAAAGAAAAGAGGAAGTTGAATATCCGTACAGGAAAGGTGCAGATCTCATCGTGAACACAATAATGAACAGCTCTTTCGAAGAGCCTTTTTTCATTTTTATCAATTTTATGGAGGTTCATGAGCCAGTATCAAGATGGGAGCTTGACAGGGATGACAGAATAATAAAATATATGGACATCACCAATAATAGCCCAATACCAAAAAAGCTAATGGAACAGACCAAGAACGATTATAAAAGATCTTTGACTATGGCAGACCTGGAGATTGGCAAGCTTATAAAACATCTTAAAAGTTCTAAGCTCTACGAAAATTCGCTGATTATTGTTACCTCCGACCACGGGCAGGCAATGAAAGAACCGTACCAGTACCCTTATTACGGGCATGGCAATTTTCTGTATAACGAGATTATTGAGGTTCCGATGATAATGAAATTTCCCGGTAATATAAAGATAGATCAGAAAGAGGGATATCAAAATCTAACCGGCATATATAAGATCTTAGAAAATGCAGCTGATAACGAGTTTCAGGATTCAATAACCGAGCCGGTCTCTTTCAGCGAATCTTTTGGGCCGGTCCATGATCTGGAGGGACTTGTAAAAAATGGGATCTTGCCAGCAGAACTAGATTACAAAGATTTGATAAATAAAATGTTCTATCCGAAAAAAGCAGTTTACAAAAACAACTATAAGCTCGTGATCAATGGCTCTGGCGGAAAAGTTGATGAATTCACATTTAAAGGTAAGCAAATAGAGGTAAAAGATAAACAGGAAATTTTCAATGATCTTGTAAACGAGCTCTCTATTTTCAAAGGTACTGAGCGATTTACATTACCTTAAATTTATGTGGTGATGAAAGAATATTGTATTTTTTAAAGATTCAATGGTTTTTACATCAAGTAACTGGTCACGATCATGAAGTGGTAATCTAAAAGAAAGTTCTTTTAATACGATATATTCTAAATTTATTATTACAAAATAAAATATATTATCTATCCTTTAAATGCAGTAAAAATTACGCATAATACTAGCTTTTATGAAAAGTTAACCTCAGATTCGTGACTTATTACTACATCAAGAAATATTTATATATTTTCAACCTCATTACGATAATGATGACAGTTAGTGATTTTCGTATAGTTATGACAAAAACACCTTTAAGAATCACGTTTACTGGAGGCAGCTCTGATTTCCCGCAATTTTACAGAAAATACGGCCCTGGTGCAGTAGTTTCTGCGGCAATAAACCGCTATATATATGTTACAGTTGCAAGGAACTTTTATGCTGGAGAATACAGGATCAGCTACTCAAAAACTGAAAACGCAATAAAGAACCTTGAGGATATAGAGCATCCAACAGTGAGAGAAGCATTGAGGCTTCTTGATATAAAGGGAGGAATACAGATAATAAGCATAACCGAAATTCCGTCTCGTGGCACAGGATTAGGGTCAAGCAGCAGTTTTATTGTAGGATTGTTGCTCGCATTGCACACATGGCTTGGAGAGACAGTTAGCGCTGAAACACTTGCTTCTGAAGCATTCAAGATCGAGAGAGAAATCTTAAATGAGCCGGGGGGAAAACAGGATCAGTACATGGCTGCATACGGAGGCATAAACCTGCTTCAGTTCAATGCTGATGATACCAGCATTGTTAAGCCAATCATATTAAAAAAAGAGGATCGAAAGAACCTTGAGAGAAATCTTCTTATGTTTTATACTGGCAAAGAGCGATCTTCTGGCACTATACACAATGGCCAGATCAAGAAAATCGAAGAACATCTGGATAAGTACAAGAGAATGCGGGATCTTGCATTCGAAACCTATAATACAATCTCAAAAATGGATCTGGAGCTTCTGGGAAAACTGATGGAAGAAAACTGGTTGTTGAAAAAACAGCTCAGCAACGAGATAAGCGATACATTCATAGATGATATGTACAACAGCGCCAAAAATGCAGGCGCGTTGGGTGGAAAATTGATGGGCGCTGGCGGCGGCGGATTTATGCTGTTTCTTGCATCACCTGAAAAGCATCAGAAAATATTTGAGACTCTAAGAAATTACAGCAGGGAACCGTTCAGAATCGATCCTTTTGGGGCAAGAATAGCATATGTTGAAGACTACCAATGAATAAATTTTAGCATAATTTAATATACTGAAATTATAATTAATAGTAATATGAACGATCTAGAACTCATCAATGAATATATTAAAGAAGGCATTAAGGCGAGAGAGGCAATTGATAAAGAGCAGGTTTTAAGAGCAGCAAACTTGATCGTTAAAACTTTTAAAAACCGGAGAAAGCTGATATTTATGGGAAATGGTGGCAGTGCTGCCGATGCACAGCATATAGCAGCAGAATTTGTTGGCAAGTTTGAAATAAACAGAGAGCCCCTACCAGCCCTGGCTTTGCACTGCAACACATCTAGCATAACTGCGATAGGCAATGATTTTGGGTTTGAGACGATATTCGAAAGGCAGATTGAAGCTTTTGCACAGGAAGGAGACACGATTTTTGCGCTTAGCACCAGCGGCAATTCTCAGAATGTAATAAATGGTATTAAAAAAGCAGAAGAGATGAAATGCAATGTTTTAGGCATAACAGGGAGTGATGGAGGGGTGATGAAAGAGCTAATAGATGGAAGTCTTCTGTTCAGAGTTGGAAGTAATACCACCTCCATAATCCAGGAAACTACCATTACCATTGGCCACATACTCACAAAGCTGGTTGAAAGAGAACTGTATCAGAGATGAAAATGAGACCTGCATTGTTCATTGACCGGGACGGAACATTAAACAGGGATTGTCCTTATTGTTCTAGCCCAGATCAAATTCAGCTTTTTGAGGACATATTCGAGCCTTTAAAAGAGCTTTCAAAAGAGTTTCTGATTATCATAATTACTAATCAATCTGGAATAGCAAGAGGCTATTTTACAGAAAAAGATCTTGATAGAATGCATGAAAAAATCAAGAATGAGATTGAAAAGAGAGGCGGTAGAATTGACGCAATATATTACTGCCCATCCTTGCCGGGAGATAATAGTCCTTGCAGAAAACCGAGAACTGGAATGATCGAAAGCGCAATGAAAGATTTTGACATAGATCTAAAAAATTCGTGGATGATAGGCAATGATGAAAACGACATACAATTGGCAAAAAATGTGGGTATAAGATGTATCAGGGTCAGACATGACAGCAATGCAAAAGCAGATTTCATGGCAGACGATTTTTATGGGGTATTAAAAATAATCAGAGAAAATAAATAGAAATATGATCATCAGTATTTTTCATCTTAATTCATAATGCTTTTTGTTATAGCTTATTATCATCTCATCATAAAGCTTTTTAACTACATTTTTCCAATCATAAAATTGCACAGCTGTTTTATGTAGCTCATTTTTCTTGGATCTTATCAATTCAATTTCGTTAATTGATTTTTCCATTGCTTTTGAAAAACTTTCTGAATTAGGTTCACAAAACGTTATCGCGCCTATTTCTTCAAATTCCTTGAAAGAACCTTTGAACCTATCGTTGGTAATGACTTGGCAACCGGCAGACAACGCCTCTAAGATCACTAACGAGAAAGAATCACAAGTGGATGGATATACAAATATGTCACTTTCTCCATATATTCTGTATAGTTCATCTTGATTCACAATACCATAATAAACAACATTTTTCATATTTGAAACTTTATCTTTGATTTCTTTTTCAAGGCTTCCGCCACCTGCAATATTGAGCTCAAGGTCATTATTCTCTTTAAATCCATCCCAGGAATCTATTAGTGTCAATATCCCCTTACATTTTTCCAGTCTTGCCACATACAAAAACTTTATTTTTTTATTTTGAAGAATAATAGGCTTAATTAGATCTGTTTCTACCCCATTCGGAACCACTAACACCTCCTTATCAGGAAACATATCTTTTACCTCTTTTGTCCAGATGGGAAATGAATGATATGCACTTATTTTTTTTCTGAATATTAGGGCAGTTAATTTGTTTATTTTTCTAAGAAAATTATTATTCTGCGGATACCATCCATGCGTAGATCCCACCATAAAAACAGATTTATCAAAGAAAAATGAAAAATCGTTTCTAAAAAGATAAACAATATCTGGTCTACCTATTTTATCATATATTTTCCGATAAATTGTAAATCTAAGAAATATCAAAGAAGGATAATATAACCTGAATGTTTCACTTTTACCACCACGTTTATGATTCGAATACCTCCAATATCAATTTTTGCCTCTTTGTTTTCTCCAACTCTTCTATACTGCCGTCGTCTTTCTCTATTATGTGCAATTTCTCCAGTTCAATCATCGCCATGTCCAGTGAATATTTCTTGAGCAGTCCACTTTCCTTCATTTTTTTGAGCATTGCCAGTCTCATTATCAGCGCTATGAACAGTACAAATATGGTTCCCCTGATCGTCTCTACACTCTTCCCTCTCAATGGAAAAATCTCAAGATCGTTCTTTAACATTTCAAAAGCCTTTTCTATATTGTCTCGCTCTCGATAATACATCAAACACTCTAATCCCGTATAGTTCCCTTGATATACCGGAGGTAAGCTCTATAATTGTGTAAGTATATAGGTCATAATATAGAGATCATGAAATAGTAGCAGAGGTGTAAAAATGAAAGAAAAA
>JBMFWH010000007.1:0-46204 GCA_049965455.1 Thermoplasmata archaeon
TACCCTTTAAATACGGTAAAAATTACGCATAATACTAGCTTTTATGAAAACTTAACTTCAGAATCGTGACCTATTACCATATTTAGAAAGTTTTATAATAGGGATGGATATTACATTTAATAGGTGATTTTAATGGCTGTCGGCTTTGTGTTAATCAGTACTGCGCCTGGAAAAGAGCATGATGTATACAATGCGTTAAAAAACATTAAAGAAATTGTAGAATTGCATCCATTGTTCGGGGAATATGACTTAATCGCTAAAATAGATGCAAAAGATTTCAATGAGCTAGGAAAAATAGTGGTGGATCAGATCAGAAACATTACTGGCGTTATAGATACAAAGACGTTAACAGGAATTAAATTCTAAACCTATGAAGGTGCTAAAAAATGTTATCTTTAGACTCATTTATTGGAGTTATTATATCTTTGTTTGCTCTGACATTATTCATATTGGGGATTTTTACAGCTTATTTTGGTAGTGGGAAGAGCAGGGTTGCAGGATCAATACTATTAGTTGTAGGTCTGATAATAGGAATAATATATATAGTTTATAAATACAGCATTCAACATGAAGTTGGCTTTATGACAGGTCAGGTAATATACCCGACGTTATTTTATGCTGGCGCTGCCATTATTGGCGTAGTTATTGGGTTTTTGATATTTTTAGCAATAATAATGAAAACATAATATTTATTTACTGTTTCTTTTTTTCCTATTTATGGATATTGAAATAATCTTAGGAAGCAAAAGTGACTTACCTGTATTAAAAGACTGCGTTTCTGTTTTAAAGCAACTTAAAATTGAGTATAATATATCAATATTATCTGCGCATAGATCCCCGGATCAGTTGAGAGATCATATTATTAAAAGCGATGCAAAGGCGTTCATAGCGTTTGCTGGGTTAAGTGCGGCATTGCCAGGGTTTATAGCTTCATATACTCTAAAACCGGTGATAGGTGTTCCGCTATCAGGGAAGGTACCATACGATTCATTGCTCTCTATGGCACAGTTACCAAAAGGTGTTCCAGTTGCAGTTGTAGGCATAGATAATGCCAAAAATGCAGCTTTGCTTGCAGCACGTATTTTAGCTGTGGGATCAGAAGAGTTAGTGAATAGATTGAAGAAATTTCAGGTGGAGGATATAAAAAACATAGAGCAGGAAAATAAGAAAGAATTAAAGAGGTTCATAGAGCAGGAGAGAATATAAATGACAAACCTTAAGATTTTTGATCCATCAAAATTTGTGGAAGAGGCCATATTCAATATCAGAGAAATTGTAAAAAACGATAAGGCAGTTATTGCAGTATCTGGGGGGGTGGATAGCACAGTAGCTGCGATACTCGTAAGCAAAGCTATAGGCAATAATCTAGAAGCCATATTCATAGATACTGGTTTGATGAGAAAATATGAAAATGAAGAAGTTACTGAGATGTTGAAGAGCTTGAACATTAATTTTTTAAGTTTATCGGAGATTGATACATTTTTAAATGCTTTAAAAGGGATAGCAGATCCTGAACAAAAAAGGAAGGTTATCGGAGAAACCTTTATAAGAATATTTGAGCGAGAAGCAGAGAAGTTTGGGGCACATTATTTAGTGCAAGGCACAATAGCACCAGACTGGATAGAATCTGGAGACGAACTGAGAGAGACCATTAAATCCCACCACAATGTAGGTGGCATACCAAAAAATATAAAATTGAGAATTTTAGAGCCATTGAGAGATCTATATAAGGATGAAGTCAGGGAATTAGCAAGATATCTTGGGCTTACTGTTTCTGAACGGCAACCGTTTCCTGGCCCTGGCCTTGCAATAAGGGTAATGGGAGAGATCACTTCTGAAAAACTAGAAATTGCGAGAGATGCAAACTATATCTTTGAAAGGGAGATATACAATGCGGTAAAAGATTCAAAGATACAGAAACCATGGCAATTTTTTGCAGTATTATTATCTACGAGAAGCGTGGGTGTCCATGGAGACAAGAGAGCATTTGGATATACGGTAGCGTTGAGAGCTATAGAGTCTATGGATGGAATGTCCGGAACGTTCAGCAGGATACCTTTTGATTTATTGGATGATATTTCTATAAAAATTACGAATTCCATTAAAGGCGTTAACAGGGTTGTTTATGATATTACAAATAAGCCCCCTGCAACAATAGAATGGGAATAGGCTCTGTAAATGGCTGGAATATATATAGGGATAGATGACACCGATTCCACAGAAGGAATGTGCACAACATATCTGGCAGTATCATTAATTGAGAATCTGGGGCTTGACCTTATTGGATATCCGAGGCTTGTGCGCCTGAACCCAAACATACCCTGGAAAACCCGAGGCAACGGTGCAATCTGCCTGAAATTCGGGGAAGGTAGAGGATCAAAGTTTCTTGCAGGAGCTATAAAAGGGAAGAAGATATATGCATACTCCTCTTCTAAGGATTTTCAGATATGCCCAGATGTTATGGAGGATGTAAAAAGAATTGTTGAAAAATATGCGATATTTAAAGATGAAAACACAAATCCAGGAATTGTGATATCCAGCAAGAAACTTAGCGAAGAAATGTACTGGAAAGCTGTGAGATCGGTGGTGAATATAGTAGACGTTGAAAAGGAACTTAAAAATACGATATTTAAGAAATATAAGAATGGAAGGGGCATAATCGGTGCTTCCGCAGCAATAGCGTGGAGAGCAAAACACAAAACGTACGAACTTATAACATATCTGAACGAAACGCAATGGTTCAGCCCCAGAGAAATCAGGGTCGAAGAAGTGATAGATCTTGACCATAGGCTAAAGCATACTTTTGATAACTATGACTACAGGAACAAACATATCTCTATCAAGCCAAACTCTAAAACACCTGTTTTATATGGAGTAAGAGGCACAGATCCCCGAGAATTATTGAGGTGCCTGAAAATAATTACTGCCGAATTTGAAAGTTACCTGATTTTTGAGACAAATCAGGGTACTGACGATCATATATTGCGAAAAAAAATTGCGGATATTAGAGAATACGAGAGCGTGATGTTGATAGGAAAAGTGATATCCTCGCCAAGAATAATAAAAGGAGGACACGTACTCTTTGAGCTTTCTGACAAAACCGGCAAGATCACCTGTGCTGCATATGAACCCACAAAGGAGTTCAGGGATATTGTTAAAAACCTTGTGATAGGTGATGAACTGAAGGTGTTTGGCGGGAAAAGAAAAGGCGAGAATACTATCAATATCGAAAAAATAGAGATTCTAAAGTTGCAGAAAATAATGAAAAACATACCTCCTATCTGCCCAATATGCAATAAGAAGATGGAGTCTATAGGCAGAGATAAAGGCTATCGCTGCCGAAATTGCGGCACTAAAAGTGTTGATTATGAAAAGGTTGAATTGCCCAGATCGTTAAAATTGAACTATTATGAGGTCCCTGGTATAGCACGCAGACACCTATCAAAACCCATAAAGCTCATGAAAAAAGAGAATCAGAGCCATTCGCTTAAATCTCTCTGAGCCTTATTCTTCTGGACTAGCTTCAATTTCTCAATGGCGGAACTTACCCGTTCCCTGGAAAAATCATGCTCTTCGCACAAAAACTCTGCAAGTTTCAAATCGTCAATCTGTTTCCATTCAATCTTGTACTCTGTGGATATATCGGGCTTTAAAAATATAGATCGCACCTCTTCATAATTTTCAATCTTAAATCCTTTTTCTTTTTCTATGTTTTCTAAGTTCCCGTATTTCTTAATGAGCAAAAGTGCTTTTTTTGGGCCTATGTTCTTTATGCCATCGTTAAAGTCCGTTCCTATCAAAATGCCCATATCTACAAGCTGCTCGCGCGTAACCTGCAAATTTTTTAGATTTTTAGCAAGGTCTATCATTTCCGGAGAGATGTCTTTATAAACTTTTTTGCCAGGCATCTTCCTCTTTCCTGACACTGTAAGGTTTCGCAGCAAGTATGGGGTATTGAACAGGAGAGAATCGTAATCTTGCGATCCAACCCCGTATGCGTCTCCTTTTCTGGCCATATATGACGCCTGTGCCTCGCCCTCAGAAGGTGCCTGAATCCAGGCTATGCCCATATAATCTAACAATTTCTTAGATTCATCCACCACTTCCCTGTTTACCCTTGAAGATTGCTGAGACCATTTTCTAGCCTCTTCTATATTACCGGATTCTATTGCAGTTTTCCATTCTGCTTCTGCATTGGTTCTTATCGCGTTTCTTTTCTCAATAACTGATCTTTTTAGTTCAGGTGGCTTTCCGTCAAACACGTATATCGGCTTAATCCCAAATTCCAGTATATTGCTGGTCCTGTAAAAAAGCCCGGAGATATGCGAAGTTATCCTTCCAGAAGAATCCTTTAACGGCGTACCATCCGCCTGTCTTATTATAGAAAGAAACTGATACAGAGCATTGTAAGCATCAATCGCTATAACTTTTCCGTTTAGATCTTTGAATTGAATGCTCTGAATATCCAAGATAGAAGATATGTCAACTCCCATTTTACTGATCCTCCACGTCTCTTTCAAAGCCAATATTTGTGATTTTTAAAGCCACGGTTCTGCCCTCTTCTATAGACCTGTGCTTTTGAAGTATTGCTTCTCTCTTCCCTCTTCCAACCTTCCTAAGCAGGATTATAGTTTTTGCTATATGATTTAGTATATACCCTCCTAATGGCATAATATCTTTAGTGTTAATGTCCAGGTAAACCTGGTTAGTTACAAGCACTGCCACATTTCTTTTTTTGCTTATTTTAGATAGATTTGTAAGCTCTTTTGATAAGAACAGTTTTGCTTTTGTGGATGTCCCGTTTGACAGCTCTGCCCTGTAAAACTCGGTAAGTGAATCTACTATTATCAGAGATATATCTTTTTGCTCGTCTATTAATGTGATCGCTTTGCTCATCATCTCTTCTTGATCTTCAATAGAGTAAGACCTGAAAAAATAAATGTTTTTCAATGTTTCTTCAGGCGCATTGTTCAATATCTGATACAATCGCTCTGCAGAGATACCTTCTGTGTCCACATAAACAACTTTATTTCCTTTTTTAGATTCTGTTATTGCAGTTTCTATGCATATATTAGTCTTTCCTGACCCACCTTCCCCAAATATTTCTGTAATATGCCCTTTTTCAATTCCGCCGTTCAAAAGCTGGTCAAACGCATCGCATCCCGTAGATATTCTATCCATTTTCATCTAAATAATAATTATAAAAGAGATATTTAACAACTTCTATTTTTTTAATATATTGTTAAATTATATTTTTCTTTTACCTCAATAAACTGCTCCCTGCTCTTAATATTCAGCATATCACTGATCTCGACCATATACTTGGTTACTTCCTTATCCCACTCTTCACTTGCAAGTTTCAATCTCTTTTCAGTGTCATCAAAAAACAGCTCTTCATAATGCTCTTTCAGGCATCTCAAACACTCAACGGCAGATTCTTCAGATTTATGTTCCTCAAATTCTTTGAAACAATGATTCATAAATCATCACACCTCTGCATATTAAATGCCGGATATGCCGGATCATAACGATTCAATGAATACTCGAGCCTGAAGATATATGCCATGGCCGCTACTTTAGGATCTTCAATCTCTATCTTGTTATATAGATAAAAATCAGGATATGTTTCCGCAATGCTCAGCAACTCGGCTCTTGCAACGCTCATGTCCATCTTCCTCTCCAAGACTTTCATGTTTATTTCAGCAAACTTGTTTGCACCGTCCGAATATTTTGAGCCTCTATTCTTTCTGGCATATTTCTCTATTTTTTTAAGTGCATTATATGCTTTTTTTATGTCTCCATTGATGAGTTCGGTATCGTAAATGGTCAGGTAAAAATCAATAATCATTTATATCCCTCCCAAGAAAACGGTAGCAATGTGATTTAGGTGCCCGATCAGGTAAGGGCTCAAAATCCCTAAGACTATCACTGCAATAGCCGCTATAAATACTGGGATCAGAATTTGTGATCCTACTTTTATCGGCTCGTTTGATGGTTTCCAGTACATGTACATAAGTACCCTGAAATAATAAAACACAGATATCGCACTGTTTATTATTGCTATAATGGCAAGCCACAACAAGTTAGATTCTATTAATGTCAGGAACAGGTAGTATTTTCCCACAAATCCGAGAGTCGGGGGTATTCCGGCAAGTGACATTAATAACAGCGCAATAGACACGCCGAACAACGGTGCTTTTTTACCGAGCCCTGCAAATCTGTCCAGAAATGCGTCTCCACCTTCAAAAGGGCTCGTAGCTATGAACAATCCTGCTTTCATGAATAGATATGCAATTGAAAATATGAGCAATGCTGCAAGGCCATATCCTAAGATCGTAGTATTGTAAGTATATCCTGCAATGACAAAAAACAGGCTAAGATATCCTGCATTAGCAATGGAAGAATACGCAAGCATTCTCTTTACGTCTTTCTGGACCAGTGCAACGATGTTCCCGAACGTCATAGTCAATACAGACAGTATTGCGAAAATTATGTACACATCATACTTCATTCCATAAAATGCAAATAATATGAGCCTCACAATTGCTATCAAAGCCATCAATTTGCTGCCTGTTGACAGAAATGCAGAGAGCGAAGATCTCGCGCCGGTATATGTATCCACCGCCCATGAATGGAACGGAAACAGTGCCAGCTTGAACCCAAACCCAACAACCAGCAATACCAGCCCGATTATCGAATATGTGTTAGATACAGTATACAAAGCACTAAAGCTGAATGATCCAGATGCCAGATACAAATAAGATATTCCAAAAACTAAAAATGCCGAAGATACCGCACCGGTAACAAAGTATTTCAAAGATGCTTCCAGTGCTCTCTTTTCCTTGTTATAGGCAGTAAGTGCATATGTAGCAATGCTGGATGTTTCAAATGCAACGAATAGCATTATAAGGTTATTTGAAAATGATACAAACATCATTCCCAGTGTTGCAAATAAGAGCAGTGCATAATATATTTCAGGTCTAGACTTGGTATCTCGTACTGAAGAGTAAAGGGTAAACAGTAGTGCTGTAATGAACAATAGATTAAACAGATTCCCCAATGACGTGATCTGGATACTGTTTGACAGCAATGTTGCAGTGTTAGAAAAGTTAAACAGAATTGTTGCAAGAGAAAACAGTGCCACCACCGCAGAAAGTCCTGCCAATACTTTGTTATTTTGCGTTACCATTCCAAGTAATATCACTAAGAAAGCGCCTATTCCTATTATGAGTTCAGGGTAAATTGGTATAATATTCACTTTTATGCACCTCCGCTAAATAAGGTAATTATTTTAAACAACACTGTTGGATAGATACCCAGAAACAATGCTATCAATAGAGCCATAAGCATCGGCCAGAACTCGTACCTGGTCATATCTTTAATATTCCCCAAAGTTTCATTATATGGCCCAAATATGGATCTCTGCAATGCCCATAAATGATAGCTTGCGACCAGCACCACCCCCACCAATATCAGCAGTATTAGATAGTGTATGAACGGATACACACCTATTATTATTGAAAACTCGGCTATAAATCCTGCAAATCCCGGTAGTCCAAGAGAGGCCAAGAATCCGGCGGTCATAATAAAGGCTAGGTATGGCATTTTCTTGGTCAGTCCTCCAAGATCACCTATTATTCTAGACTTTGTAGCTCTCTCAACCGCTCCTACCGAGCCAAACAATATCACTATGATTATGCCGTGAGCAAACATATAAAACATTCCGCCCGCAACTGCGAGATTCCTGATCGGACCTGTGAACATTATGCCTATGGCAACCGCAATGGTGATAAATGACATATGGCCAATGCTCGCATAAGATACCAGCCTTTTCAGGTCTTTTTGAGCCAGTGCCGAGAGAGAGGCATATAGCAAGCTCAGTATTCCGAGCCCTAACAATATGTAATATTCTGTAGAGTTCATTATCGGGGCAAAGGATAATATGAATCTGAACATCCCATAAGCGCCCATCTTTGACATAACCCCTGAAAATATCATGCTCGTAGAATCAGGGGCCTCTACATATGCATCAGGAGCCCATGTATGTAACGGCACAGTTGGTAGTTTTATGAGAAACGCAAGCATGAATCCAAATACTATAAAACTGCTCCATAGTATCGGGATGTGCAGCGATCCAATATTTTGCAGCAATATGGGTATGCTGAACGTGAAATAATTCTGTATTCCATTATAATAATACAGGGTAAATATAGAAAGCAACATAAACAGGGATCCCACATGAGTATATATCAGGAACTTGATGGACACATAATCTTTTCTTTTGCCGCCCCATCTGCCTACCAAAAAGTAGCCGGGGATCAATACAAGCTCCCAGAATATGTAAAATATGAAAAAGTCCAAGGATATAAACACGCCCATCAATCCAAATTCCAGGAATAAAAGCAATCCATAGTACAGGTTTTCCCTCTCTGTATTTTTCTGGTACCACACTGCGATTAAAAGGACAATTGAGGTCAGTATTACAAGCGGAAGGCTCAGACCGTCTATTCCTAGATAAAAGCTAATACCGTACTGTGATGATAATGAAATGTTTAAAACGAGCTGATAGCCAGACACGAATAAAAACTGAGTAAAGAGATATATTGAATATATGAGCGTCACTAATGTGCCTGCTACTGCAATGTACTTGGAATATTTAGAGCTGGTAAAGAACAGGATCAAGCTTGTAATCAGTGGAATTAACAGAAGTATAAGTAACAGATAGCTCATAGCCATACCCCCCAGATTCTAAGTATAATTAATAGCACTATGGCACCTATTATCAGAAATGCAGTGTAATTCTGTATGACTCCAGTCTGCAATTTTCTCGAAATCCTTCCAGTTACATATACAAGTTTCGCAGCTCCATTTACAATACCATCAATTATGTACTTATCAAACAAATAAGTAATCATAGATACAAACACCACAATCCTTTCAGCAATTAAATTTGTGAATATATAGTCTAAATAATATTTAGATTTCAAAAGTCTGTAAAGAGGACCGCTTCCTGCGGCCACTTTTGAGGCATCCAGCTTTCTGTTGCCATAGAACACGTACGCAATGCCTAGCCCAGCAAACATCAATATTGTCGGGGTGTAATCTATCAGAAGGTTCACGTGATCTGAGGGTATGCCGGATACATATGCATAAAAAGGATCCTGCCAGATCCCGAAAACCAGTGACAATACTGCCAGTACTACTAGAGGTACGATCATTATCCATGGTGGGTCTTTTGCGTGCTCTGCCGCATAGGTTTTTGGTTTGCCTAGCGCTACCAAAAAGAACATTCTGAACGTGTATAGTGTCGTTAAAAACGCACCCAGTACTAGAAACAGCCATGGCAATATGTCCCCGTTGGACTGGTAAAATACATATGCCAGAGATATTATCTCATCCTTGCTGAAAAATCCTGCAGTTAACGGAAATCCTACCAGTGTTAATGCGCCTATGAACATCATGGTTATTGTAATTGGCATTTTTCTCCATAATCCTCCCATCTTCCTGATATCCCTGGTATCTAACAATGCGAACAGTATTGCGCCCGCCGACAGAAATAATAGTGCCTTTAAAAACGAGTGCACAATCAGGTGGTAAATGCTCGCAGAAATTGCAGCCTGGCCGATGACCAATCCTATGCCCAGTGCCGCAAGCATGTACCCTAATTGACTGATTGTAGAGTATGCTAGAACCCTCTTTATATCATTAACTACAAGGCCAAGAGTTCCTGCATAAAATGCAGTGAACGCGCCCACAAATAGCACAGCCATCAATGCAGTGGTAGAATCCAAGTATATTGGAAAAACTCTTGCAACGAGATATATTCCCGCAGTTACCATCGTGGCGGCATGTATCAACGCAGATACTGTTGCAGGGCCTTCCATCGCATCAGGGATCCACACATGCAGCGGGAACTGAGCAGATTTGCCCATTGCACCGCCCAAGAACAGTATGCCTATGAGCGTCAAGTTGGTGGAGCTGATTTTTGATAGATTCTGCAAAAACACGGGAATGGATAGAGGATCTGTTATTCCAACATTTACCATTGAATAGTATAATACCGCAATACCGAATAAGAACAGCACATCCCCGACCCTGGTCACTATAAATGCCTTCTTAGCCGCTGCGGCCGCATTCGGTTTATACCACCAGAACCCGATCAAGAGATATGAACACACACCCACAAGTTCCCAAAATATGAAAAACAAAAGCATGTTAGAAGTGAGCACAAGCCCGAGCATCCCAGACGTAAACAACGCAGTTTCTGCAAAATATACGCTTCTAGCAGGATCTTTCCCCATGTACCCAATCGCGAAAAGATGAATTAAAAACGAAACTCCAGAAACCATTAGGACCATTACCAATGCTAATGAATCAAGATATATACCAAACGTAAAATTGAAGAACCAGGGGAACGTTACAATAACAGGGTTAAGCTGTATGTTGTGCCCGTCAGTGATAAATATGAACAGTGCCAGCAAGAAAGATAGGAATATGGAAGAAGTGGCTATTATTCCTGCCAAACCTTTCTTTAATTTTCCAGCAAGCAATGTTATTGGAAATGCTATCATGGGTATTAGAAATATTAAGAATCCAAAGATCTCTATATTATTCATGTTACCACCTTAAATCTTTCAAAGAGCCAAGACTGATTCCAGAGGTTTTTCGTCTTAAAGCAACAAGTATCGCAAAGCCTACTACCGATTCCGCAGCCGCGATAGCTATTGAAAAAAGTACGAAAATTATTCCATTTGCATCATTGTAAAAAGAGGCTATGCCTGCAAGATTAAGGTTTGCGGCATTGACCAATATTTCTATGCTTATCAATAATTTTATTCCTCCTTTTACAGTCAACAATCCATATAATCCAACCGAAAATAATGCCAGGCTAATTGATAATACGTAAAGTAATGGTATTGGAGTCATTCTTTATCCCCCCTTTCAGCAAGGTAAAGTGCGCCTAACATAGCTATAACAAGCAGTACTGACAGAAGTTCAAATGCCAGAACATAAGGCCCAAAAATTTGCTGAGCCAGTATTTTTATGTTTTCAGTGTAAGGTATAAGCGTTTGAGTGGATGTGTATATGTATGAGAATATCGCGGCAAAAAACAGTATCGCAATTACTGCACCTAAACTATTCTTCAGACTCTTCACCCCCAGATAGCATTATGGTAAACAATAACAACGTAATTACCGCACCCACATACACCAGAATCTGGATTGCACCCAGATACTGGGCCCCCAGTATGATGAATAGTGCGGCTACGGCTATTAGCACGAACATCAGAAATATTGCAGAATGCAGTAGGTTCTTTTCATGAACTGCCACTATTGCAAATGCTATTGTGATAAGCCCGACCAACAAAAATAAGTATTGTATCATTGCTTGTTCACCTCAGATTCTGGTCTTGATAACCTGTCAGGCAGGTACTCAAAATCTTTCTTGTACCTGGCAGTCTCATAATCCTTACTCAATGTAATTGATCCTGTAGGGCAAATCTCCTGACATAGCCCACAGTAAATGCATTTACCAATATCCACAGAAGGATAGATCTTTCTCTTGTTCTTCCCATTCTCATAATCATATTCAACCATCACGTCGCAGTGATTGGGGCAAACTTGAGAGCATAAAGAGCAGCCTATGCAAGTATCAAGATCAAGTGTTACTCTCCCCCTGAATCGTTCAGGCAACTTCCTTTTCTCTTCTGGATACTGGAATGTAATTTTCTTCTTTGGAAGATATGAAAACACTATTCTGAACCCTTTGAATATTCCTCTTATTCCTTTCAATTTATCACTCATTTTTACCACCACATCACGTAGAATGCCACCCAGATCAAGTTGATCAAAGCGATGGGCAAAAGATACTTCCATCCAAATTTCATAAATAGGTCTACCCTAACCCTCGGCATTGCAATCCAAAAAGCCAGGAATATGAATACTAGTATGAATGTCTTTATCAGAAGCCATATCACGCCTGGCAAAAACCAGAATCCACCATAGCCGCCAAGATAGAGCGTTGAGATCAGCAAAGATACGAAAAATACATTCCCGAACATGCCAAGATAGTACAATCCGAACCTCAGCCCGGAGTATTCTGTCTGGAACCCTGCTACAAGCTCGCTTTCACTTTCAGGCAGGTCAAAAGGTACCAGAGATGCCTTTGCTACCATGCCCACAAAAAAGACAATGAACCCGAGCGGCTGCAGTATTATGAATGGTATGTGCTGAGCAGATACTATGTCATTAACATTTGTCGATGCGGCCATCATTATCACACCTAGCGCTGCAACCAGCAATGGCACTTCATAGCTTATATCCTGAGCTGCGGTTCTCCATGCCCCGATAAGTGCAAATTTGCTGTTTGAAGCAGCTCCTGCTATGATCTCACCTATCGGAGATATTGCTGAAAATGCTAATATCAAAATAAATGTGACAATCACATTTGAAAATATTATTTTTCCAGTCAAATAAAAAGTGCCGTAAGGTATCAATACAAATACTAGGACCAACGGTATAAATACAAGGTAAGGTGCGATCAGGAATGAAGTCCTGTCCGCTTTGTCAGGAACTATATCCTCCTTTGCAAATATTTTCAACGCATCTGCAATAAGCTGGAATGAACCATAAGGACCGACACGGTTAGGGCCAATCCTCTCCTGTAGATCTGCCATGTATTTTCTGAATATATATATTACAATAATGATCATTATTGCAACGAACAAAAACACGAGAATTGCCTCTATAAGGTATACAAGCAGTGGCTGCAAAATGTATCCATAAGGCCATGCGGATATGTTAATTCCGAACCTCTTAAGCACAGTATCGATAAACAGGAATATGTTCATCGATCCACCTCCCCAAACACTGGATCCATTGAGGAAATGGACAATACCATATCTGAAATCTTATATCCCTTTGATACCGTCGGTATTGCAGTCATATTGTGGAATGTCGGACTTCTTATACGTACCCTGTATGGCTTTGGGGAACCATCCCCGATCAGGTAAATCCCAAACTCACCTCTTGAAGACTCTGTTCTCGAATATACCTCTCCGGTACCTTTCAACCTGAGCATGAACTGTTTTCTCGCTTTCTGGTTATAGTACTCCCCGCCTGGCATTTTGTCCATAACCTGCTTTGCAATCCTTAGCGACTGCTTCATCTCATCAAACCTGATCATAAACCTGTTATATACATCTCCTAGACTGTACGTAGGTACGTCAAAATCAAGCTTATCGTACATCAGATAAGGATACTCTTTCCTGATATCAAAAGGAATTCCAGAGGCTCTTAATACCGGCCCTGTAACGCTCAGGCTTTTGGCGTCTTCAGGCTTTAATATTCCTATCTTTTTAGTTCTTGACACAAATATCTCATTCGTAGCAAACAAATTTCGGATCTCTTCCATCTTCTTGGGAAACTCTTCATAAAATGCCTTAAATTTCTCTTCAAACCCTTCTGGCAGATCTTTATATACTCCGCCAATGCTGAAATAATTGTACTCCAATCTAGCCCCGGAGGTCATCTCATACATTTCAATGATCTTTTCTCGCTCTCTGAAACAGTAGAAGAATGGTGTCATCATTCCTGCATCAAGCCCGAAAGCAGCAATGAATACCAGGTGACTTGCGATCCTGTTCAGTTCCGCAAAGAGAACGCGTATGTAATTGGCCCTTTCTGGTGCTTCAATATCTACAAGCTTTTCTGCGGCTAGGACATATCCAAGTTCCATCTGATGTGCAGAAACATAATCCAGCCTGTCCATATATACTGTGGATTGAACATAATATTTCATTTCCGACAATTTTTCAGCATTTCTGTGCAGGTACCCAAGAATAGGTTGAGCTTCTAATACATATTCTCCATCAAGTTTCACCTTGACCCTTAATACACCATGAGTAGCTGGATGTTGTGGCCCAAAATTCACCTCTAATATCTTCTCTTCCAATTTCACCACCCATCCTTTGAATCAAAGCTTACTACATCTTTTCCTTCATCATCCATATTTACAAATTGCTCTTTGTTCATATCATAGTTCTTTCTTAGCGGATGTCCTACCCATCCTTCCGGCAAAAACAGCCGTGTTAGATTTGGATGCCCTTCAAATTTTACTCCCACAAGATCGTAAATTTCACGCTCGAACCATGTCGCCGCTTCCCAGAGCTTACTTGCTGATGGCAATTTTTCATCCTTGGTTCTTGCTTTTATTATAATCAGTCCTTTCTTAGAATATGAAGAGAGATGATAAACTACTTCAAGGTACTCTTTACGGTCTACTCCAGACATCAATGCAAGATAATCCCATCCCTCATCTTTCCTCTTTTGCAACTCTTCGATCAAGTGCTCTTTGTCCACTATATAAAACTTAACATTATCTTTGGTGGTACCTTCTTCAACTATCATATCGATTACCTCTCTGTTTTTCCCTCTCTTATCCTCTTCTGCAACAGCATCACGCCGTTTAAAAGTGAGTCTGGTGTAGGGGGGCAACCTGGGATATAGACATCTACCGGAACAATCTTGTCCACGCCCATAACGACCGAGTACGCACCCTGATACGGTCCTCCGGATGTCGCACAGGAGCCGTAAGCGATAACGTATCTGGGGGTTGCCATCTGTTCATAAAGCCTCCTGATTCTTGGGGCCATCTTCTTGGTAACTGTTCCCGCTACTATCATCAGATCCGATTGCCTTGGCGAAGCCCTAAATATCTCACTACCAAATCTTGCCAGATCGTATTTTGCAGCTTGGGACACCATCATCTCTATGGCACAGCACGCCAGCCCGAACGTGAATGGCCACACTGAATTAGACCGACCCCAGTTTATCACATCATCGAGACTTGCAAATAAAATAGAATCACTCATTATTTCCACTCCATAAATCCTTTTTCAAAGACATAGTACAATGCAAAAATTAGCATTGCCACAAAAATAAAGCCTTCAGCCACTGCTATGTTTCCAAGTAGTTTCAGATAATTGGCCCATGGTATTAAAAATATCATTTCTACATCAAAAATTACAAAAATTAATAATACGAGATAATACTGCAATTTAACTGGGCCTTTTGAGTCACCAATAGTTACTTCCCCGCATTCATAAGTTTCATATTTATATTTCTCATATTTTTTAGGCGCTAAAAGGTGTGAAATCTTTAACATCAAAAGGACTCCTAAGCTAGCCACTATGAAAGTTAACAATAGCGGTAAATATCCTTCGATCATTTTTTACTCACATAAGTGGTAATGGCAGAAGAATATTTAAAACTTAACTTGATCTAAAATTAATCTAAAATTAAAATTAAGAGTTTCCAAGTCCTTAGTTTGAAAAATATTTTTTTAATAAAATATCAAAAAGATATATATATAGCATCAATAATAATGATATAATATGGACAAAAATGATAATATATCAAAAATAATAACTTGGGGTGGTATTGCGGGGATAATTGGCCCTATCGTCGCCCTGCTTTTTATTTTTTATTCAGTGACAATGTATCCTCATTTCAGCTGGTACAACAACTATCTGAGCGATCTTGGCGTTGGTAAAACTGCACCATTCTTTAATTATCCACTGATTTTTGAAGGTATAATGAACTTTATATTCGCAATTGGATTTGCTTATGCTTTACAGAAAGGGGCATGGTCCAAGATTGGGGCCATACTTCTAATAATTGGAGGCGCTTCACTTGCGCTGGTAGGTATATTTAACGAGAACTCTGCCGATCACATTCATTATTATGTTGCGATGGGATACTTCGTGATACTCCCGATATCTCTGATTGTCATAGGATTTGTCAATTATAAGAGATTCAAAATTTATTCCATAATTACCATAGTGTTGGCGATCGTAGCCTTGATCGTGATCCTGAGCCATGGCCAGCATGCCATACCTGAATTATCAGAGGCACTCCTGCTATCAGCATGGATAATTGCGAACAGCGTACTTATGATTACCAGAAAAAATAACATGTTTTTACAGAGAAAAATAGGCGTTGAAGAGTGGAGACATTAACACTTTTCACTTTATTTTTAAGACCTTAAATTTTTATCCGATACTTGAGAGCTCACGCTACTGCAGTGAGCTTTATCCTGTTGTAGGTGTGTGTGCCTATTGCCATGAATATTACAGATGTAATCATTAATAACACGATCCAGTAAATCTCATTCACCGTTACTATATTTAAAAACGAGTTTCTGATCCCATCACCCACATAAGTCAACGGGTTTACATATGCAATTATCTGCAAAATATAAGGGGTATTACTTGTTATCGGATAAAAAACAGAGCTTGCAAAAGTGATCATGAAAAATAGGAAATTTGTGATCATGTTAAAAAGCTGATTTGACTTTACAGTTGCGCCTAATGAAAGCATGATTGAGCCAAATGTAAAAGTACCCAGCACAAGAAATACAAGAACTAAAAGAACACCATATATTGAAATGTTTATAGATACAAATGGTATTGATATAGCTATAATTATCACAGCCCCCAAAAACGTTAGAAGCATCATTGCAAGGAGAGTGCTCAGGAGATACTGAAACCTCGTATAAGGCATTGTAAATATCTGTTCCAGCATTCCTACACGTTTATCCGCCCATAACACCCAGCCCGCCAGAGACGATGCAGACAAAACTTGCTCTGCGACTATTCCGGGCGCCAGAAATGTGATGTAGCTGAGTTTTATATTATCGTATATAAAAGATGGAATTATAGACCGCATCATTAATCCCATCAAAACAAGATACCCTATGGGCATCATTACCAGAAACGCGATACTGTTAAGGTCCAGCCCAGCCCTTAAAATTCTATAAGTAAGCCTAATTATCTTGTTCAACCTGATCACCTTTTACTACCTTGAAAAATACCTCTTCTAACTCTGTCTTTTTGATGTTAAACCATAAGATCTCTGATTTTGTATCCTTGATGTAATTGTTTATAATACCCAAAACTTCAGGTAAATTTTTGGTAACTATAATGTATGGATCTGTTTCACTATTTGGCATTTTAACAATTACATCTGAATTGCTTTCCTTTATCTTAGAAATCAGGGTATCTATCTTCTCAGATAATAAAATCTCCACTGTCTGATCTCCTTCATATTTTTTCTTTAAATTTTCTACAGTATCTATAGCATGGATCATTCCCTGATTTATGATCGCCACCCGATCACAAATATAATCTGCCTCCGTGAGATTATGCGTCGTGAAAAATATTGTAACTCCTCTATCAGCAAGCTCTCTGAAATAATCAAGCAGCTTCTTTTTTGCAATAGGATCCAGTCCTATCGTGGGCTCATCTAAAAAAAGAAGCTTGGAATCATGCATCAGCTCTCTCACAATCTGTAATCTTCTTCTTTGCCCTATCGATAAATCTTCGGCCTTCTTCTTTCTTATATCTGAAAGATCAAATTCTTCAGTGAGCTCATCGATCATCTTTTTTTTCTTGTCTTTAGGAATGTTCCATAAAGTCCCATACATCGAAAGGTTATTTTCGACTGAAAGAGACCATTCATAACTTGGCTGCTGCAATATTACGCCGATATTATTACGTATCTCCATACCATTTGCCACCACGTCCATCCCCAACACTCTCACAGTCCCGGAACTTGGTTTTATCAGTGTTGTAAGAACGCGTATAGTGGTTGTCTTCCCTGCTCCGTTAGGGCCTAAAAACCCAAAAATCTCACCTTCATTAACCTGAAAACTAATCCCGTTTATAGCATAGTGCTTTCCATCGTATGTTACTTTCAAGTCATTTACATCTATAACATTCATCACACTCACCAATCAGGATCAAAAACGAACTATAAGTCATTTAAGTCCGGGATAGCCCCACCTTTAAACTGCCCCTTAAGAGTCTTTAAAAGTTTTCGATCTCCTTTCATCGCCTTGACCGTTTTCAACATTTTGTTGTACTCGCGCATCAGCTCTCGCACTTCCTCTTCAGGGCTGCCACTTCCCCTCGCAATCCTTCCTATCCTGGAGCCCTTGATAAGATCTGGATTTTCAAGCTCATCATAAGTCATGGAGTCCAGGATCACCCGATAACGGTTCAGTTTCATCTCTGAGCCCTCTATTGCTTCCTTATTCAATTTTTCAGAGCCCGGTAACTTAAAAAGTGGCAGTGAAGATACTATCTTCTGCATTAATCCTGGCTTGGAAAACTGCTCCCATATTTCGTACATGTCCTTTAGATTGAATTTACCAGAAAACAGCTTTTCCATTGTCTTTTCTGCCTTCTCTTCTGTAAAATCCATTTCCTGAGCAGTTTCCAGCAAGCTTTCTAGGTCTCCCATGCCCAGCAATCTTGATAGAAAGCGTTTGCTATCAAATATCTCAAAATCATCAATGTGCTCTCCAGTACCTATAAATAGAACTGGCGCAGAAGTCTCTGCAACCGCGCTGAGTGCTCCGCCACCCTTGGCAGAACCATCAAGCTTCGTAATTATCACGCCCGTAATGTTTAGTGCATCATGAAACGCTTTGGCCTGCTTTCCAGCCTGTTGCCCCATCGTTGCATCTACCACCAAGTATATCTGATCTGGATCTATGATTCTCTTTAACTCTTTTATTTCGTCAATAAGATCCTGCTCCAGCGCATGCCTTCCTGAAGTATCAAAGATCCAAGCATGTTTAGGATCTGCATTTTTCATAAACTCTTTTGCGATTTTTACTGCTTTTTTTTCTTCCCTGATCCCGAAAACAGGTACGTTTATTTTATCTCCAATCTGCAAAAGCTGGTCGTATGCGGCTGGCCTGTGCACATCGCATGCTACCAGATCCACCTTAACCCCTTTCTTTGATAGATATTTAGCAAGCTTACCGCAGGTGGTAGTTTTACCCTGCCCATATAATCCTACCATCAAGATCTTTTGAGGCTTGAGCAAAATCTGTTGCTCTGGCCCTAGAATGCTCAAAAGCTCTTCATATATTATCTTTACAATAAAATTTCTGGCTGTTACGCCTGCAGGTGGCTTTTCTTCAGTCGCCCTGCGCTCAACTTCTTTTGTTATTTTCAAAACTAGCTGGACGTTCACATCTGCTGAAAGAAGTGCACGCTGTATATCTTTAACAACCTCTTTTATTACGTCTTTATCTACAGTAGAAGCCCTTGCTATCTTACGAATTGTCTCTCTTAATGATTCACCTAATGATTCAAGCATAATAGATCACCATATTCTTTTTATTATTAAAACTTTTCAGATATCTATTTTATAGACTTCATGAATATTTTTTATTGTTGTGTCTGTGAGCTTTTCCATATCTATCAAACCCTCATTAATTACTGACTTTATACGTTTAGGAACTGTATCTATTGCCAATACCATATTCGGATTCTTTAATTCGTCCACATAGTCAGTTTCTAAGAAGAACCTGGTACCTTTCTGAAATGCTTCTCTAACGTTTTTCCTGGTTGCTATTACCGATGGAAATATACCGTAATTCTCATTAAAGTTGATTAACGGAGGAGAATAGTGTTTTACAACTCTGGATTTACTCAATCGTGCCAGATCAGCCAGATTAGCAAGTTCTTTCATCGTTTCAGATGTATATTCTGTATGCATTACTACAGCGCAATCAATATCCCTCGCTTTCTCAAAAATGTATGATATGAGCTCATTAAACTGCTGCCATAATGAGTCTGAAACTGGAAAATGGGGCCTCCCGACCTCTCCTATGGCAATAGCTTTTTGGTCTTCTACCAGCTTTGCCGCCATGTCTATGCCTTTCTTCATGATCGTTAATGCCCTATCCATACTCATCCCTTTATTCAAAGCGTCTAAAAGATCTACTGGGTATGGCCCTATTGTAGCATATGCTTTTACCTTGGTCCCTGAATTTATGGCAGATACGATCTTTAACGTTTCATTATATATTTTCTCATAATAATAGTCATCATATCCATATCCCTGTAACGGTACATTACAAACATTAATGTGAGTGCCACCTTCTTTTTCAAAATTTTTTACTGCTTCTATATTCTTCCCGGAACTTTGCAAATGTGCATGATTGTCAAATATCATGATTTACGCCAGTAAGGCTCACGCTTTAAAATTGCGTCTTTATATATGGCCAGCAATTGCTCTTCACTCATGCTGTCGTTTAGATTCGCTAAAATGTCGGTCATGTTATCTTCCCTGAAAAGACATGGTTTAAGCTGCCCATCCGCAGTAAATCTGATCCTATGGCAATTTATGCAGAATTCTGTATTGTGCATGGGGCTTACAAGCTCCACTTCTGCAATAACATCGTTTACAGGCATAAAATATTTTTTGCGATTGTGCAACGGATTATAAGAAATCTTTATCTTGCTTTTTTCAAGATACTCTTCATACTCTTTCAGGCTTTTGTGATACTTTTTAAACCATTCCAGATCCTCAGAGTCTCTCGGCACTTCAAGTTCAATAACCTGCAGTACCAGCCCTTCTTTTGCCGTAAAATTCAAGAGATCTGGAAATTCATTATCATTAAGTCCTTTCATTACTACATAATTTATTTTGATAGGCTCTAACCCTGCTTCTTTGGCTGCTTTGATGCCCTTTATTACACGGTCGTGGTAAATGCTGCCTGTGATCTTCTTGTATGTTTCAGCATTTAAGCTGTGCAAACTGATGTTTATTCTGTTCAACCCAGCATTTTTCAATATCTTCGCATATTCTTGCAACAATATGCCATTTGTTGTCATGGATATATCTGTAAAATATTGTTTTGCTAATTTTACTATCTCCGCAATGTCTGCCCGAACCAATGGTTCACCTCCAGTAAATTTTACCTTACTGATCCCTATATCTCGGCTCAGACTGAACAATTTTTTATAACCCTCCAGTGTAACTCTGTTACCTTTACCATTCTGACCTTCTCTGTGACAGTAAAAACAATTCAAGTTACAGTCCTTTGTAACAGATACACGAATGCTGTTTACTTCTCTGCCAAATCTATCTTTCACAACAACTCATAATTAAAATAAAAATATAAGGTTTTGCCTTTACATGAATCCTGCTTTCTGCAATATGAGTATGTCCTCTGTGCTGAGTGGCTCTCCTTTCTTGAATTTCTCAAAGATTGCATCTGCGGTCTTCTTCAGCTCGCTTTCGCGTTCTTGTTTCTTGGTATTTCTCTGCTTCTGCCTTAGTCCTGTAATTATTTTCTCAAAGTCTCTGAGCTCTTCTATTATGTCATGTATTGCCTTCTCTTCTTCTCTCTCTTTTTGTGAAAAATTTATAAAGCTCTGATGTGCATCATCAGATTCTTTTTTGGATTCAGATGCTTTTTCAAAAAGCTCGATCGATTTATCATGAAATTCTTGAGATTTTGTAACTGCTTCTTCCAGCTGGCTCTGTATTGTATCGAGTTTCATCTTAGCTACTGATATGTCCGCTTTTTTCTGCATGTACTCTTGATTCTTCTTCATAGCCTCTTCTTCTTCTTTTTTCATTCTCTCAATCTGTGCATGCAGTGCATGTATCTCTTCTACCAGCGCTCTTTCTTTCTCGGATGTTAAAACAGTGGTTTCCTGCTTATGTTCCAGATCTTTAATTCGTTTCCTGAATTGAGCGATATTGCCTTCACCGGCTCTATTTGAAAATTTCTTTTTGATCTCTTTTAGCTCATCATAACTTTTTTGGAGCTTCTCTCTCCATTCTTCTCTTTCAGCCTTTAACTGTTTTACCTTATCATTCAGAATATCCCGCTGTTCCCGATACTCTTTCGCTTCTCTAAAGAGATCTTTAGTTTTCTTGTTTAAGTCGTCTCTAATACTCGCTTTATTCAAAGCTTCGTTTTCATAACTTGCTTGCTGAACTTTATGCAAGTCCAGATCTTTTTTCAATTTTTCGTATTTCGATTCTATCTCTTCAAGCAGATCAGCCATAATTTATACACCTAAAAAGTAAGTAAGGAGAATAATGAGTTAGATATAATGGTTTCGATTATCTCTATGCCAGAAACAAACCGTTAGACCACCTTTATATACTCATAACTAAAAAGTATCGGAAAGTGGTGGATCTCCAAGATATTAAAAGTGTAGGGGGTATGTACTTTTTAAAGAAAAACTATCACAAATGTACTTTAATACATAATAAAAAAGCAAGGAAATAGTAATAAATTTAACGTTTTACTTCTGTCATAGGATTATTTTGTGATTTTAATATAGTCATATGCTTCCGCACCTTCAGTGAAGCAGTAATACAGTGTAGTATAACTCTTCTTGAATTCAATTACTTCCTTTTTTACAAGCTCTGGATCTATTCTATCTACCGCTACTTTCTTAATCAGAACCGCAATCTCATGCATTTCCCGTTCTTTCATTCCAATTCTGGTAACTTCCTGAACCCCTATTCTTATTCCGCTCGGATTCCTTGGCTTGCTAGGTGGGTCGTAAGGTAACAGATTCATATTTGTTATAATATTTGCTTTTTCTAAACTTTCTGCAACTTTCCTGCCCCCACCATATCTAGATACATCCATGACCAATGTATGTGATTTTGTAAAACCTAGTTTTTCTCCAAGCACATCAAAACCAAGCTCATAAAGTTCACGTGCCAGCGTCTGAGCATTTTTTATTATCTGATCCGCATAAGACTCACCATATTTTAAATGCTCAGCCAACGTTATTCCCAGTGCTGCCATAGTATGCAGATGGTGATTGCTCAAAACTCCAGGGAATACTCCTTTCTGAACCTTACCCCACATTTCTTCATCCTTAGGATTCGCCAATATTATCCCCCTCTGCGGCCCCGGCAGAGTTTTATGTGTACTACCAGTAATAATATGTGCACCTTCTCTCAGAGGATCCTGGAATCTCTTGCCTCCAATCAGGCCAAGAACATGTGCGCCATCGTACCATACTGTCGTATCAGACTCTCTGAACGCATCAGAAAGCTCTTTTAATGGAGTAGGGAACAAAAATACAGATTGCCCAAATAATGCTACTTTAGGTTTTACTAATTTTATCAGTTTTGCAGTTAGATCGACATCTATATTCATATTCTCAACATCAAAAGGATAGTTTATTATATGCAGCCCCCTAAAACCTGCAGTCCCGAATTTAGCGCTGCTGATATGAGCTCCGCCAGCTAAAGGCAATGCTGTTATAATATCTCCAGGATCTGTTAATCCAAATATTACTGCTTGATTGGCATTCGTTCCCGATATGGGTCTTACATCTGCATAATCAGTTCTAAATAATTTCTGGGCCAGCTCAGTTACCATATTTTCAATCCTGTCTACGTAGACATTCCCCTGATAATATCTTTTACCCGGCAATCCTTCTGCATATCTTGCCTGGAGATCTGTAAGGGTCATCTCTAGTGCCATTGGGGATATCAAATTTTCAGATGCAATTAATGGTATAGATTCTTTGAAAAGTTGATTATGTTGTTTAGCAAATTCTATTATCTTATTTGCATAATCTATCTCATCCATTATTATCACAAAGGTGGTATAACTAGGAAATTTATTTAACACTTTCTCTTATCCTATTTTAAATACTTTAAAAACCACTTATAATAATTGTTTCGTATGATCTCTTAACTTCATAATCGTGACCAGTTACCACAAAACGGAATATATATATACTTTATATTTTTATATTAGTGATATGGGTTCAATATGGTATATAGCAGAAAGCATAAAGTCTGGAAATTCCATATTTTTTTTAGGCTCTGCATTTTCAACAGAGCTAGGATATCCTGATCCTGCTAAAATCGCGATGTTATTAAAATACAGATTTTTTACCGAAAAAGAGCTATTGGAGGATAAGAATATCGGTAGTTCAAATACTCTCAGAATTATTCTTAAAGCGCTGGAAAAACATGGAGTGTCTAAGCGGGAAATATTCAAATTTATAAAAGATATATATAAGCCAGATCCATTAAAAATCACATTAAATCCATATGAAATCCTTTACCAGATCTTGAAGTATTATCCAGAAGATAAAAATATATTCATATTTACTACAAACTTAGATCTTGAGATAAATCTAGTGTTTGGCAATGAGGCTACATATATCGTATATAAATCAGATTTTGAAGCTTTAAACGCCATACTTGATGAGGGGGACATATTAAAAAAGAGAAGAATATGGATCGTAAAAATAAATGGGGATATCTCTAATGCGGGGGCTCTAGATATCTTAACAGAAAATGAAATCTTTTCGTTGATACGTAACCAGTTTTTTAACATTTTTAAGAATTATATGATTAAAAAAAAGGTTTTTATTCTGGGGTATAATAACATTAATGACGTTTATATCTGTGATTTCTACAACAAAATCAGGGAAAGAGAACATCAATCGCAGGACACCATTGTACTAAATAAATATTTTGATTTTATATTAAAGCGATTCAACAAAATAAAATATATAAAAAGCATATATATTACTTCAGTTTTGAAGGATATTTTGTATAATATTGCACCGGTCTATATTAAGATAAGTTTTTTAAATCTTGAAGTGGATAATCATATAAGTAACATCGTTTCAAAAAATGAGAATGTCTTAATCTATGGATGCAAGTATTCTGGAATGAGTACAACGATAAAACGACTTTCAAAAATGTTTGATAAATATGATGTCTTTGAAATTTCTCGAGAAAATACAGAACAAGATCTTAAATTACTAAAAAGAGAGTTTAACAAATACAACCATACTGCAATATTTGTGGACTGCTATGTTTATAAAAAAATTTTAAAATCATCAATGTCACTTGACAATCAGAGGATAGATTATGAAATTTATGATATTTTCCAAAATTTCACCAATATCGTGCCCCATAATGTTACTGCTAAAGATGCAAATAATTTGATACAGTTTTTCATAACTTTAGAGAATATCCCAGATGTCCTAAATTACCAGAAGTTAAATAATGCAGTTCTAAATACTGCACATGTAAACTACGAGGGATTTGAAACATATAGCCCCGCTATAATATATGAACTTATTAAACTCATGAAAAAAGATGAAAAGCTAGTATTTTTACAGTATTATTCTAGGATGATTAAAGGGGGGAATTTCTCATCAGACTTGCCGGGGGAAATAGATTCATATTCTTCTAAAACTGCGTATAAGCTTTCATTAGATCTCCAAAAAAGAATATTATACAAAGATTCTATGACAAGGTTATTGAAAGTAGGCTTTGAGTTCAAAAATGTCGTTAAAAACATATTTACAAGATCAATAAATAGCTCTATGCCAGCAATAACAAGCTTATCGATCGATAAAATTGGCATTTTCGTGCTGTCAGATTTGTTAAATAGAAATGAAAAAACCCAGTGCCAATTTTTAGATTTTTTGTATCTTGCCTGGAATAACCTTTCTGTTTCTCAAAAAAAATTAATCTGCTATGAAGTTGATCCAGAAAGTGACTTAATCTACAATTTTCTAGATATAATCTTCGAAAATGATGCAGAACTAAATCGGTTTAAAGAGCTTATTGAAAGTATAATAAGAGATAATCCCCTATCATTAATAAAATTCAATAATTCAATAAAATATGATAATACCATTCAACAAAAATTAAAAACTCTTGAAGATGCTGTATTAGACTGCAATGCTAAAATACTTGAACTCGACAAATATGCAGAACCATTGACTTCTGAAATCTTAGAAAGTGTGGAAAACTTAAAAAATAAAGTTAAAGATACAAATATCACTATATTAAAGGATGAGAGCATAAAGAATAACCCCATCTATGAATTCGGGTTAGGATGGCTTGCAAAACGTAATCCCATAATATCTGACAGTATAGAAAAGAAACTGGATCTTGCAATTAAAAAAATTAAAAATAAAGAAAATATTTTTATAATTGGAGAGAAGGGAATTGGAAAAACTACCTTTATGTATTTACTGTACAAAAAACTACAGGAAACAAATAATAAAATGTATGTTGTACACTCTCTTTTGAACCCAGATTATGAAGGGATATATTTCATTGACAATATAGACCAGGTAATAGAAGATGTAAGTACTTTGAACACTTTTCTCAACTCTACCTTTGTAGTTTCTTGTAGAAAGAATATTTGGCTGGAAAAAGGATTCAGACCATTTGGTGGAGATCTTATAGAACTTACTCCTCAAGATTTTGATTTTAAGACCTTGAGAAATATTTTAATCTCAATATTAGAATCTGAAAAATTTTTGTATAGTGAAGAAGGAGTGGATGAAGCTGTTAGAAGAAGCGGTGGGGCCCCCATATACTTTGATTCTTTAATGATGTTTTTGAAAAACAGGAATAGTCTGCTCTCTTTAGATCTTGCAAAAATTGTTCCTGCAGAATTTTACAGCATTATAGCCAATACAATCAGGGACCTTGAAAAAAATGAATTTATGATCTGGATTCTATATATAATTGCAAATACTAAGAAGAATAGGTTGCATTACTTGCATGTAGAAGAACTTAAAAAATTGCTGGCTGAACAAAATGTAAAGGGAGAATTTATAGAGGATTATGTTTTTTTTTCCGGAGACATATGCTTTTTGAGGCATGATGTTTGGAAAGACCTTTTGTTGACCAGATGGCAGGATTTAGAGGTAAATACCCAGGAACCTTCTATCTTGAAAGAGCTAAGGAAAAAAGATTTGAATCCTCTGTTAAGGAAAGCCATTAAAAATTGCATTGATAACTCTGCAAATATGAAAGCAACAGTCGCAATGGAGATTTTGGTTATCACTCTAGAAAACTATAAAGATTTCGGGGAAGAGATTTTGAAAATTGCCTTATCGCACAAAAAAGAGGATTGGAGAGCTCTTGTAATAGATACCCTAGCAAACGCAGACAAAAATACATTGGAGCGTTATTTAAGATCTATACCTGTAGATGAAAGAAAAAAAATGGCGGAGGGTTTAAAAAATGCTCCAAATGCGCATCAAGTAATATACAATGATCTCGTAGAATATTATAAATCAATTTCTAAAAAAGATCCGTCCATCAGAGCAAAGCTGGCAGATGCTCTAAAAAATCTTGGAACTTCTTTCTCTGAAAAAAATGAGCTAGACCAGGCTATACAGAAATATAATGAATCTCTGGATATATACAGGAACCTAGTAATTATGTACCCTTCTTTTGAAAGTGAATTAGCTATGGTTTTAAATGATCTTGGAATAGTGCTAGATCTGAAAGGAGATCTTACAAATTCCATTAAAGCGTTTGATGAAGCATTGGCAATCAAAGAAAAACTTTCAAAAACAGATATAAAAAATAAAGTGGATCTTGCAATAATATTAAACAATCTTGGATTGGCATATTATTCTAAAAACGCATTTCAAATATCCATAAAAATATATAATATGGCTCTAGAAATATACAGATCACTTGCGACGGAACATAATAATTATGAGGAGGATATAGGCATGCTCTTAGATAACCTCGGCCTTGCACAGAGAGATTATGGCTTGATCGAAGAGTCAGTGCAAACTTTCAATAATGCATTAGCAATATACAAAAAGCTGGATAGAGAAGATTCTAGATATGAACCTGACGTGGCAGAGGTACTGAAAAATCTGGGTGTTTCCCTAGAAAGGAAAAAAGATCCCGAATCAGCAATCAGGAATCTTGAAGAAGCACTGCATATCTATCAAAAGCTTGTTAGAATAGATTCGAGATATGAACATGACCTGGCAGAAACTTTGGCATATCTCGGGGAAACCTATGCATCAATGAATGAACCAGATGAATCGATAAGGTTCTTCAATAGTGCGTTGAATATCTACAGGGCTCTTGAAAAGAAAGATGCAAGATTTGAACAATACACCTGTAAGATAATTCAAAATCTTGGAAAAGAATACACTTTAAAAGGTAACATTGATCTTGCAATAAAGCTACTGCGAGAATCTTTATACATATTTAGAAAAATGTCAATCTTGGATAATAAATTCGAGCAGAATATTGCAGAAAATCTTACTGATCTAGGAACTGCATACTTTAATAAAAAAAGCTATGGAGAATCTTCCATGAGCTATAATGAGGCCACATCGATATATAGAAAACTCAAGAAAGAAGATGAACAGTTCAATATTTATCTTGCCAATGCTTTAATGTTTCAGGGAAAAGTATTAGAACAATTAAAAAGCCTGGATTATGCAATATCCAAATACAAAGAAGCAATAACAATATATAGAGAACTTTCAGAGAAAGATAAAAAATATCTAGTTGATCTTGGATCAAGCTTAAACAAGCAGGCAAGAATATCCTATATTAAGAATGAACTCGATTCTGCAAAAACCATTTATGAAGAATCTTTATCGATCTTTAAAAAGTTGGTGAAACAATCGGAGACATATGCAAAACCTCTGGCAGATACTCTCTCAGCTCTTGGCAAAATATATTTAGAGCTTGATAAGATTGACGACTCGATAGCCCATCTAAACAACGCTATCGGGATATATAAAAAACTTATCGAGACAGATCCTGATGCGTATTCAAATTATTTAATCACTATTAAAAGCTTAGAATCCGCAATTATGAAAAGAGAATAAAAATAAGATTACATAAATTCTTCTAAGGTTCTTTTCTTTTTTTTATATGTATCATCATAAAGGGTTTTTTGTTTTTTTCCAGTAAGCAGCTGGTCCTGCCCCATATCAAATACTTCTGTCACCCTTGCTAAAGTTTCAGCCACTCGTCTCGCATAATAATCATAATCTGGCTTTTTTTCAAACTTTTTACCAGGTATGTAAGGTTCCACTTCCTGGCGGCTTTTTTTGTCGCTGACAACGATCCATGAAACTTTCATCCCTGGAAAAACATCTTCTCCCATATCCTTCAGTTTTTCATAAGCTTGCACATTTGACATGGATCCTGGATTTTTATAGTACTTTATATCTTTCATGGACCTGGAAATTACCAACTTTTCTGGGCTTACTTCCCCGTTTTTGATCGAATTGATTATTCTTACTGATTCTTCTTTAGCTCCTTTTATATCATTATTTAAAATCAGCTCGAATATCTTCATCAATGCTTCGCTTTGGAGATCAAAGCTGTCAGTTCGCCTGGTTTCATAGCCTCTAACAATTATCTGACCTTTCTGTGAGGCAGGATATACAATTCTTCCTACATATCTTTTTTTCGCCCCGTGTGAGAAAAATGGCTCTAATACATTCTGAAACTCAAAAGTGAGCATCTCTTTGGCTGATATCTCCTTAGAAACGCTCTCTCCGAACTCTATTGTCTTTTCTAAGTCATCATATAGAGATTGAAAAAAAACACTATCAGTATCCCCATATATTACAGATACTTTTTTTGCTTCCAGCTCCTGAATTATCCTTTTTACCGTCTCTCTTGCAAATGCAGTAATGCTGGCGCCTATATTTGTATTTGTAAATCTATAAAAAGAGGATGCAAATACCCCATAAAAAGAGTTCATCAAGATCTTTATTGCTTGCTGCACTCCATCATAATGTTTCCTTGATTCTTCATCCGCATCTTTCATTTTTCTCTTTATATCGTCTCTCTGGTGCATGAGATCTTCCAATATTTTAGGTATTAATCCCTTCCTTTTTTCTGCGGACAAGAATTTTATACCGGTAGGACTAACTATGTCACCATCTTTATCTAGCGTAGTAAAGCAGATATTATATTTTATTATCACTGATGGATACATAGACTTGAAATCCAGTACACATACCCAGTGATATAATCCGGCATTGATTGTGTGCACATATCCTCCTTCTATACGTTCTTCATCACCACGGTCTTTCATTAATGGCACTGCAACATTGTTTCTATCTGCTTCCCGTATCAATATTGAATCAATGAGCGTAGAATTTCCACTGTTCAAAGCATCGTCAAGGGGAAGCATAGATACTGTAGAGATATCCATATATTTCTCGATCGTTTTCAGCTTTTCAAATATTTTCAAGGTTAGTACAGAATCCTTAATACAGTACTCTATCACTTTTTTCTTATCATTTTTCCATTCTGTATCTATCTGTGTTCTATTTACATCCAGTTTCTCCTCTCCTAATAGCTGCTTTGAAACTGCGTTTAAACTCTCTTGTTTTGGCCTCAACTCTTTTTTAACGCTCCACCAAGTATCTACTACTACTCTTCCATGAATCCTCCAGAACTGGTTCATAATTCTCTGAGGCTTAGATTTATCACGTCCTATTAAAAATTCTATGTGTTCTTCTTTAGCGCGATCCAACAAGTAAGGAAGATCATACCCATCTATATTATATCCCGTAATAACATCTGGATCTTCCTTAATTACAAATTTTATAAAATTTTTTAATATTTCCACATTTGATCCTTCAAAAGTACTGCTCTTAATATTATCATTTTCTTTAATTGTTGCGGCTATTGTAAATATCTCCTGCTTCTTTAATGAGTTTTCAATGTCAAAACTCAATACTTTAAGTGCAGGTTTGAAATCCGGAATATTCGTAAATTCTTTTGCATTTATTATTAAGTCTACTGAATATTTATGTTTGAACTGTTCAGTCACCTCTTCTCCTTTAACTTTGATGCAAGACGAAAGGTTCATGTCATATATGAACCGGTGATGAAACGGTATGTCTGCTGCAAGCACTTCACAGTAGTTTTGAAGCTCATTTCTATACTCAGGTACCTCCCAAGGGTGCTTTATAGTAACTTTTAAACAATCCTGATTTTTTCCATCCTGCCATAATTTTACATCCTTTACGCTTATCACGTTCTTGTCTGATTCCAGTCTTTTTCTAAGATCAGAAGAATTTGATGCCAGATAAAAATAAGGATAAAAACCGCTATATCTTACCAGTACAGAACGCTGATCATCACTTTTCCCGAACAGCTCTACAACTACATTATTTTCATCAGAACGGTCGTAAGAACCTGTTAATAATCTTATGTTTATTTCCATTGCCGGTTTTACATATGCTTTTTACTAATATTTATTTTTCTGTTTGTCACCTGCTAAACTATACAATAATTAAAATTGTCTTTCTACAAAAGCGATAAAATAAAACAGTTTTACCAATAATTTACAGCGGCAAAAAACATAGTAAGTGTTCACGATCACAAAATTGCAATATAGAAAAAGTGCCTTTAATACTATGTAGTATCTATTTATTCTTATCAAAAAATATGACGTTTATTTTTTCAATTACATAAAAATTACGCATAATGCTAATTCTTTATGTTAACTTAACTTCAGAATCGTGACCTATTACAAAGCATAGACGCTGTCAATTTTTCGTTGAAAATATTAAAAATAGCATCAGTTATCATACTACACATATTTCAAAAAATATTCAAATTAAATGATCCAGATAAAAGCTATGCCTTCGACAAAATGAAATAATAAGCAAGTATCAACGAAGAGTTGACATGATCAAAGCATAGTAACTGGTCACGATTATGAAGTGGCGATCTAAAAAAAGTGCCTTTAATACAATGTATTTTTAATTTATTATTACAAAATAAATATATTATCTATCCTTTAAATTCGGTAAAAATTACGCATAATACTCGCTTTTATGAAAACTTAACTTTAGAATCGTGATCTATTACAAAGCATAGAAAAGTTTAATAATTACTGCAATATTTATAATTAACAGGAGTGCTAAAAAATGGTAGAAGTGGATAGGAGTCCAGATATAATATTTCCAAAATATAGAGATATTGTTAATGGAATCGTTATCAATTGCCCTTTGAGAATATTCGATACTGAAGAGGTGTCTCTAGTAACATGTAAAAAATGCAAAAATTTCATAAGGGTCGAAGATAACAAGGTACTTTGCGCTGTTTCCTGGATCTAAGCTATTTTTAAGAATACAATGTATATTTTGGAGTTTGCAGGCGAACAAAAAACAATGCCTTTAGCTGAGCTTAGAGGCATACTTGAAGGAGAAAATGTTGGCTATAATTATTTTGCAGATTTTCCAGTTTCTGTTTTTTCCAGCATAAAAAATGTAGAGAAGAGGGCTGCTTTTACAAGAACTATCAGTACCTATCTTTTCCAGTCTGGGCTGGATAGTATATTTAGCAAAATGAAAGAGATAGATTTTAATGCAAACTCGTTTGCAGTCAGGATAAAAAACTACAGCACTAAAAATGTAGATACCAGGGCTCTCGAAAAGAAAATAGGGGGGATATATTATAAAAAAGTCAACTTAAAAGACCCAGAAAAGGAAATAAGAGTTTTGATAACAGGTGAATCAGTATACGCTGGCTTTATGCTTCATAATGATTTTAACAAGAGCATTAGAGAACGAAGAAACGAAAATCGCCCATTTCGTACAAATTTGTCATTAGCCCCTAATTACGCGCGCTTTTTAGTGAATCTAGCAAGAGTAAAAGAAAAAGATACTATTCTTGACCCGTTTTGTGGTGGGGGGAGTATTCTGATAGAAGCAGGTGCCATGGGCATTAATGCCAGTGGTACAGATATTGATGGAGATATGGTGCATGGTGCAAAAACGAATTTAGAGCATTTTGGCCTGGATGCAGCGGTGTACCATGGTGATGTTTCTAAAATCAGCGAGTATTTTGGCACTGTGGATGCAATAGTAACTGACCCTCCATACGGCAGGGCTGCATTTATAAACAAGGAGAATGTATCAGATCTTTATGACAGAAGTTTTAGAGAATTTAAAAAACTGGTCAAATATGGTGGCTTTATATCCATAATTTTGCCACATTACGATCATATCCAAATCGGGAGCCGATATCTTAAGCTAATAGAATATCATAAGGTAAAAGTACATCGAAGTTTGAACAGGTACTTCTGCGTTTTTAAAAATGTGCAGGATTAGGTTCCTTTTGCAAAGTGAAGGATCGGCAAAAACATAATTGTGAATATTCCTAAAAATATCCATCCTATCGTATAATTAGATAAGTCAACAATGTATCCAAACAGAAATGGACTGACAGAACCTATCAAGATTTGCACGCTGTTTATCAGCCCTATCGCCAATGGCAGGTATTCACTCTCTATTTCCGCGTATTCTGCGGGCATAGCATATAAAATAGAGAACACTATTACATCTAAAAAGCCGATTAGTATCACTATTGCAAAAAGGTTCACAAGATCAGAGAATGGAATTAATATAAACAGTACCCCTATAGACAATGCGGGTATATACATAAACAGCTTCCTTTTCCCTAGTTTATCTGACAGTTTGCCACCGATAGGGCCACCTACAATGCCCATCAATAAGATCAGTGAAGACATAAATCCAGCAAGGGAGGGGACTATGTGCTTTATGCTCTCAGAGTAAGTAACCAGAAACTGTGCAGCAGTAAAATACGCACCCCAGAACCCGGATAATCCTATAGCGAGAGCCCATACACTCTTTGAGGTCAGTACCTTCTTGATCTTAGAATAAATCTCTGGATCTGCATCATTTTTCACATCTTTGGGAATTACAATTATGTTCTCCACAGTGGTGATCAGCCCGATTATCCCGCCCAAAATCAGACCCACTCTCCATCCCAGAGATTGGGATATTATGGCCCAGACCAATATTGCAAAGCCACCACCAAAGTTAAAAGCACCGTTGTAAATCCCCATCACGTATCCTTTGTTCTCGCCTTTAAAAAGACTATTAAGTATCGGTATTATCGGAGCGAAATAGAAAGCAGCGCCAATCCCAACCACAAATCTGAATAGCAATAATAACTCGAAGTTTAAGGCTAATCCAGAAAATATTGAAAACAAAGAGATTAGCAAAAGCCCGGTCATCGCTGTATTCTTAGCACCTATTTTTGTGGATATTATACCTGCAGGAACTTGAAATATGCCTGCTCCTAACATAAACACGGTTGGCAAAAGTCCTAACAGCCCCATACGCAGGCCGAATGTTGCAGATATTAATAAGAATGCCGGGGCAATATTGTACCAGTTAAGTGCATATATTGCTCTAGAGAAGACTATCGAATAAATAGCCAGCCCGTTTTTAAGGTTCATTCAGTTCTGCAAATTAAAATTTGTATTAAATACTTCTGTTTCTATTTACACATTCATTATGATTTCATTTATTCTGTCTAAAAATTTTGGCTATAAGTCAAATCGCTTTAAGAACCAGAAAAAGTTTTAAGAATATTGACAGTATATCTTCTTACTGATAGAAATGGATGTTAAAGAGTCAACATTGCCGGAAATAGGTACAAAATATCAGTTTGAGACTAGAACAGGAACAGTCTTTGTGATCTGCAAGTTTGACGGAGATAAGCAGATTTATTTTGAAGATAAAGAGGGAAAGCAAGCGGTCATAGCGCTAGAAGAATCAGATGCAAAGATTCTGGGAGCTATATTGCTTGACATATACATAAACAATATAAAAAATAAGATAAATGTCAGGGTCCCTAACGATGATGAGGTTGATAAAGTCAGTAAAGAGATAAAAGGATGTATAGGAATAATAAGAAATAGAAAATACTTAACGCAAGAAAATCTAAAGATTGAAAAAGAGGACCTTATAATAATCAAGGAGTGATTTTATAGCTCATGGATTACTTTTTTTTAACTCTTGGCATTATCTTATTATTATCACTTGTTGGAGGGATATTGGCATATAAACTAAAACAGTCTCCAATGATTGGATACCTGTCAATAGGGTTAATCGTAGGCGCGTTAGTATACATACCTATCATGACTGGCCCAGTAAAGGTGCTGATCTATAACAGCTCTGTTATCCAGGATCTTTCACAGATAGGGCTGATCATGCTGCTTTTCTTTATAGGGTTAAACATCTCGCCAAGAAACTTTACGAGAATTGGAAAACTGGCGCTGGTCCTGGCAACCGTAGATCTTAGCGTTACCATTTTTACAGGATTTATAATCGGGAAAATATTCAGTTGGGATTTTGCAGATACTTTGTTTCTAGCATTTATAATTAGCCAGAGCAGCATTATAATCACTGCCAAATCGATAGAAGACCTTAAAAGGTTGACCACCACCGAGACAGAAACACTTCTAGCTACCCTAATTCTTGAAGATTTCATATCCATAATCCTCGTGTTTTTCGCAAATGGGTATATGGTAACAAAAACAACTACCCCCGCAGCATTGTCTATTGAAACTGTGGGAATAATTATATTGCTCCTGTTTTTTATATTTTTAATGTTTTTTGCAATGCCTTTCTTGAAAAATCAGATTATCAGGGCTAAAAATGATGAGTTTCTGATCATCTTTGCATTGAGCGCCCTCTTTTTAGTAAGCGCTCTTTTGAACGTATTCGGTGTCACGCCAGCCATAGGCGGGTTTTTTGTAGGCATGATCTTTTCTGAAACAAGGCTTGCTAAAGACTTTGAGCTCAAGTTGGCGCCTATAAAATATGCATTTGCTTCCATATTTTTTGTTACGTTTGGATTTATGATCAATCTGCCAGAATTGGTTTCACAATGGAATATCATAATTGTAGCTACAATATTTATTATTATCGACGAGGTAATTATATTGAGCATCTTTGCGTATTTGTTTGGGTTCAGCTCTAAGTCCTCAGTGTTGATAGGAAGCGGAGCATTGCCGCGAACTGAAGGATCTGTAATATTCGCAAATATTGCGGTTTCTATATTCATAGCGTCGGGGGGGCTGATACTAACCAAGGCATATGTGCTGGTTGCCATAACCGGGGGAATTTGTATACTCACAAGCGTAGCTACGCCATTTTTTCTTAGAAACACTGAATACTTATCCAATGCTCTAACCAAGCTTGTGCCTAAGTATTTAAGATATTCAGGCTCTGTAATTTCCAGGACTTTAAAGCCTTTGTTTTTTCCAAAGTACATTCCATTGAGATCGCATACTTACTCTGCGTTAATTGTATATGTAGTATCTATTGCGTATATTGCATTTCTTCTATTTTATAATGGCATGTTGCACATTTACGTGTACATAGGTGTGCCTTTACTGCTCTATTTTATCTGGTGGGCTACTAAAAATGTGATCAGGCCTATCATCCACAACTCTCAATATTCGAATATTGGCATGAACAGAAAGAGTGGGATACACATACAGAGGATCGTAACACTTACGATAACCACCCTGATGGGCATGATCATTGTTATCTCAGCTTTATGGAACATTAATTGGATCTATGCCATTGTTGTAATATTTTTTGTGGTACTTTATTTGCAGGTAGAATACTATTATTTCTATATTAAATCAAGCGTCAGTAGCATTACTTCCTCTTAGTTTCCCGTAATTTATAATTTTCATTATTTTGTGGGGTTCTGGTTCTTGCTATTGAAAAAATCCCTGCAAAGATAAGAAGTATTATGCTTACGAAAAGTGCGTAATGAATTCCTGTCATGAACTTTGACGAAACTTTCCCGTTAAGTTTGCCTAATCCCAGAAACACTTCAAAGGCAACATATCTGGGCACTGTTGCTGCCGCTACTGTTATCGTTATCACATAGCTCATGAGAGTACCCCATATTAGTAAGTGTCCTGAGCAGCCATGAAATGGATCCGTAGATTCTTTTTGGCGCTCCAGAAATCACCGCGCTGTTATTGGAATGCCAGAACATAGCTCCGCCAAAGCCAGAGATCATGGCTCCTCAATAATAAGATAGATAGGGCTAGTAAGGTTAAGCAAAAAGTAAATAGACACTCCTACCGCCATGAAAAATATGCCCGTGGTTGCCACTAATCCAGCTCCGATCCTATCAGATAGTCTACCCATAAATGGAGCGAGCATACTTGCCAGAATGTATCCCGGTACCAAAAGAAGAGATGCGTACAGTGGTGTGAAAGCCCGGATCCCCTGCAGATACATTATCAGTATGAATATCACTGACATGTACCCAACTGTCTGTAAAAAAGCAGCTGTCAGAGAAAAGGAGCGTATACGCTCTTTAAATGCGCTCAATTCTGTAAATACGAAGGGAATTAACAATAGCAACCCAATGGCAATAAGAATTACATTAAATGATGAAACCCCGTTTCCTGCTATGTCAATGACTCCATATGAAACAAACCCCAGCAATACTATTAACATTGCGGTCCCGGCATAATCTATTTTTACGTTTCGCTCAGACCGTAGAAAGTTTTTTAAAATATATTAATATTACATTCATTGTGATAATAGCTATATCGGGAACTCCAGGAACTGGTAAAACCAGCGTTACAGAGCTTTTAAAAAATAAATATAAGGTCATTCATTTAAATACCATGGCAGAAGAGAAAGGGTGCCTGGAAGGATACGACAGAAAAAGAAAAGTCAGGATCGTGGATTATAAATGCCTGAATGAAAATTTAGATGATGATTCAGATATTATAATTGAGTCCCATTACGCGCATCTTATGCATTTTGACATTCTCATAATTTTGAGAACTAGGCCGGATGTGCTCAGAAAAAGATTGATCGAAAAGGGATTTTCAAAGCAAAAAATTGATGAGAATCTAGAGGCGGAGGCGTTGGGGGTAATAACCGAGGAGAGCATGGATCTTAGTGACCGAGCATTCGAGATAGATACCTCTTCCACCACTGCAAAGGAGACTGCAGATCTCGTGCTAAAGATCATAGAGGACAGATCTGACGAATACAGGATTGGAAAAATAGACTGGAGCGAGGAGATTTTGAAATGGTATTAGATTCATATAGAAAAAATGTGGACGGCGTAATGGAAAAAATCGCAAGACCGTTTTTGATATTTAAACCAAACACTCTGTCATGGGCAGCATTTGTATTTGCGGCATTGGGCGGCTTGTTTTTCTATTTTGGGCGCTTATTCCTGCTGCTATCTTTTTTGATGATACTCCTGAACACCATTTTTGACGCAGTAGACGGAAAAGTGGCAAGGATGAGAAACCTGGCCTCTAAGCGCGGAGACTTTCTGGACCATTTACTGGATCGCTACGCGGATACTGCCATCATAGCAGGCATAATGTTTTCTGCCTACACTCAACCTGTATGGGGTCTTTTGGCCCTTACCGGCATATATTTTACCAGCTATGCGGGAACGCATGCTCTCGCAGTGACGCACCAGCGAGATTATGGAGGGTTATTGGGCAGGGCTGACAGGCTTGTGCTCCTGATTATCCTGCCTATCCTGCAGTTTTTCAATATTCACCTTTACTCCTATTCCATAACCACGATAATATTGATCATAATCGGGGTACTAGGAAACATTACTGCGGTACAAAGATCATACAGAACCTGGCGCAAGATCTAAGTTGTTCTTTTTCTTCTTGATCTTGTAATAGAGAACAGGATGTGTCAAAAAGTCCTGAAGGCATAATCTATCGTTCACCTCATATTTCACGCATAATCCATAAGATTCCATGGTCTTGCATTTTGGCGTGGAATATTCTTTGCCCGATCTCTCGCCTATTATGTGCGAAACCTGGTATTCAGTCAGCTTTTCGTCAAAATCCGGCGCTTTTGTGAACAGCTGCATTATTTCATCCTTGCCCATTCCTATCTGGTTCAGAAACGTGACCAGTGTGAATCTTGCCAGATGCGGAATATTTATTCCGCTCTCAATCTTTGACAATATATCTTTTATGCATGGGGGCAGCGCGTTTATCTCAAATTCTCCCAGCTCCGCAATATTGTATTTGTTAATTATGCTGTCTCTTAACTCAAGTATCTCAGATAGCTCACTTTTAAAATACTCTTCAATATCTATCTTTTGCTCTGATAGTTTCTTGATCTCTTCTTTATAAGCTTTTACAAAAAACTCTCTTATAAACAGCGAGATCTTTTTCTTATCTTCTTCCAGGTTGAATAGTACCATCCCATCCTTCAATTTCTGGGATACAAGCCTGTTTTTGTCGGTGAAATCAGAGGAGATCATAATATATTTCAAGAAACTTATCTTTAAAATCGATCCTGCAAACTCATATTTTATGTTCCAGTTTTCCAGGATGGTTTTTATGATGTCGTAATTTAAAGTTTTATTACCCAACTCCAGGTTTTTCAAGACTGCTTCTTCAACTCTGTCCCGCTTTAAATTTATGTATTTGCTTGTCAGTACAGGATCGTTTACGCTCGACAAAAATATTTTCGAAATTATATATGCGTAAAAAATGCTATCGCCGTCATAGCGCTTATATTCTAAACGGTACGCGTTAGGATTAAGCGCATATTTCAATTCCTGGAAAAACAATGCCCTGGCATCCCTGTATTCAGAGCCCTGTAATAATATAGATACCTCTAGATCCTTATAATTTTTAGCATACTCTCTTATGAACGGGAAATCTATTAAAACTTTATCAACACTCACAACACATAAAAGTCATTTCATATTAAAATACCTTTTTATTTTTAAAAAAAAACAATTAAGATAGATCTTTAGCATGGATCTGTGCAGATGTATGTTTGAACGTTAGTAACTGTGGGCTGAATGTCTCGCCCGAAGGCTTGACACTTACACCCCAGTCCTATCAAACTCTTCTTCTAAGAGCGTTCTTAACGGTGCCTCGTTTTTGGGCTTGCTTCGTGCTTAAGATGCTTTCAGCACTTATCAATATATGGCGTGGCTACCCAGCAACTGCCTTGTCAGACAACTGGTAGACTAGTGGCCACGAACCCCCGTTCCTCTCGTACTAAAGGGTCCTTCCCAGCAGGCACCGACGCACTTCCATCGAAAAGCACCCCTACTGTCTCGCGACGTAGTGAACCCATCTCACGATTCCTTTTAATGGGCGAACAGCCCCACCCTTGGCAGCTAATACACCACCAGGATAGGAAGAGACGACATCGAAGTAGCAAACCGCCGGGTCGATATGAACTCTTGCCGGCGACGACTCAGTTATCCCTGGGGTAACTTCTCTCTTATCACCCGCCCCCACTAATGGGGACTGGGTGGTTCGCTAGACCCTACTTTCGTATCGCGGTTAATTATTGTTCTTAACCGCGTCAAGCCAGCTTTTGCTCTTATACTCAACAATGGATTTCTGACCCACTTGAGCTGACCTTTGGAGGCCCTTGTTTCCGTATTAAGGGCGTGGCGCCCCACCCAAACTGCCCACCTATCGTTGTCCTTTGTTAAAGTTAGCAATATAACCTCGAAAGGGCGGTGTTTCATCGTTGCCTCCAGTCAAGCTTGGACCTGACCTTCGACGGCTCCCGCCTACCCTACACAATCAAAGCCATATCACAGCAACAGGCTGCAGTAAAGCTCCACAGGGACTTCGCTTTCAGATGGAAGAGATTGGATTGTGCACCATTAAATTGATTTCACGGGACTCAACCCGGGGACAGTGGGACCCTCGTTGAACCTTCATGCAAGCCGCCAATTAAGCGGCTAGGTATTACGCTACCTTAAGAGGGTCATAGTTACCCCCGCCGTTTACCGGTCCTTCGCTCTCTTGTACGAGATTTTCAGATACCGGCACTGGGCAGGTTTCAGCGGCCATACGTATGTTTACACACTTGCGGCCACCTGTGTTTTTGTTAAACAGTCGGAGTCCCCTTGCCACTGCGACCTATTTTTTCTCGAAATAGGCACCCCTTCTTCCGAAGGTACAGGGCTATTTTGCCGAGTTCCCTCGGGTTGATTGTTCCCACACGCCTTGGGCTTCTAACCCAGGGGCACCTGTGTCGGTTCTGGGTACGAACGTGAACTTGACCTTAAGAGACTTTTCATTGGCTCTGGGAATGAACTAAACCCACCCTAGGCGGGCTCACATTCCTTTCTCCTACTTCTCGTTATTACAACACTCCATAGGATTCAAGAATGCAAAAGATTAGACTAGACCTCTTAGTCTATCCCAAAACGTCATCTCTTAAACGAAACATTCACGGGGCTGGAATATTAACCAGCTTCCCATTCGATCAATTCCAATTAGGATTGACCTTAGGATCGCCTTACTCTTGGCTGACGAACATTGCCAAGAAACCCTAAGCCCCTTCGGCGGTGCCGAATCTTACGACACTTTGCTGCTACTTACGCCAGGATTCACGTTACTATTAGGTCCACCCCTCTTTACAGAGAGACTTCTACCCTAACAGCACGCCCTCCTACCGGATCACTCTTTTGAGTGCCCAAATGTCTCGGTAGCTGACTTAGTCCCGTCCATCTTCGGGGCCTAAACCCTCGATGGGTGAGCTGTTACGCACTCTTTAAAGGGTGGCTGCTTCTAAGCCAACCTTCCCACTGTTTTAGGGTTCAAACGCCCTTTGCATTACATTTAGTCAGCATTTTGGGACCTTAACATTTGTCTGGATTGTTCTCCTCTCGGGTATCAAGCTTATCCCGATATCCCTAACTCCTCACTTCTCAGGTGATAATATCTTCGGAGTTTGAAAGAAAAGCGGAACCTTTCGGTTCTTAACTTCTCCATCGGTGGCTCTACGACATTATCTACCTCCATGAAGGCCTACCTGCGGGTAGTCTCGGAGGGAACCCGCTATTGCCAGCCTAGATTGACCTTTCACCCCTAGGCCCAGGTCAACCGAACGAGTTGCACATCAGAACCGGGTCGGTCCTCCACCCAGCTTTCGCTGGGCTTCAACCTGCCCAGGCCTAGATCGACTGGCTTCGGGTCTCCCGCTATTGACTTTAGGCGAGCACACCTCGTTCCTCACTTCATTGCGAAGTTGCGAACCTGTTGCTTTCGCTACGGCTCCTCTATTAAATAGATTAACCTTGCCAATAACCAGAACTCCCTGGCCCGTTCTTCAACACGGAGGATAAGACATTAGTCAGGTTTTTATTATAAAACCTTCATTCCTTCCATGCCCTATCGAGTTATCACTATCTGGTTTCAGGGACTTTTCAACCCCCTGCCGGGGTACTTTTCAGCTTTCCCTCACGGTACTAGTAAGCTATCGGACTCGAAGCATATTTAGAATTAGATCTTAGTGAGACCCATCTTCTCGCGCGATATCCAACGCACGATACTCGGGATACTTCTTCTTGTAACTTGAACAGTTACGATTACAGGGCTGTAACCTTCTATGGCAAATCGTTCCAGATCACTTCATCTTCCTGTTCGAGGTATTAAAAAAAGTCCACACTCCACATCTCTCTTCTCTTTCAAGAAGAGATTCGGTTTGTTCTGTTCCGCTTTCTCTCGCCGGTACTAACGGAATCTCGGTTGATTTCTTTTCCTTAGGGTACTAAGATGTTTCAATTCCCCCAGTTCCCGTTTCTCTAAAGAAACTACATTACTGTAAAGAAGTCTCATTCGGAAATCTTCGGATCTAAGGCTCCATGCGCCTACCCGAAGCATATCGCTGCTTGGCACGTCCTTCTTCGCGATTCGAGCCTAGCCATCCACCAGATAGTTTAGAGCAGCATCTGCACTAATCCATCTTGCCGATCTATCTTATGATTGGCTTCATCGAAATGAAATATTTCTAAGCCCTTCCCCGATGATATATTATATTCATCGAGTGCATTTTTTAAGGTAAAAAAACCATAAGCTTTACCTATATTTAAGATTAACGCTTTCTTTTTTATACTCTCTTTTTAGTTTACTATTATTTTTCCCCACATATATTATAATAACTTTTCAAATTTTCTGTGAAAAACGTTTATTAAACCCTCTATAACCGGTTCCACATCGTCTCTGGCTACTCAAAAAAATCTTCTGATTCTCTCTTTACCTGTTAATAGTCAACTCTTCTGCTATTTTTGAGCTTATCAATAATTTACCGATGCCTTTTGATATATGTAGTATATCACCCTTCTGAAGGGAATAGTCTCGCTCCTCATCTGAAATAACACGGCTACTAAGTATCATTAATAATACAGATCCCGTTTCCTTCTTTTCATCTACTTTTTTTATCTCTACCGTCTCTTTTACCGGGGGTAAATCTATTTTCTTCGCTGTTTCATACGTTTCATAAAATTTATTTGTCTCTAAAAAATTCTGAAGCCCTTCATAAAATAGTTGCTCTTCTCCTGTCAAATTAATAATCTGCGCTCCTTTTGATATAAATTGGTTATTTAAGATCTGTAATGTTATTTTTTCTAGCCTTAATTTTACAAGCTCTTTGTAAATATTTTCAATATTAGATAGCCGCTTTAACAAACTACCATATTTCTCGTTTTCCTGCTTTAAAAAAGTGTCTTGAATTTCGTTTCTGAGTAATATTATTTCTTTCTTTACATTCTCGTAAAAATTTTCCGGTATTTTAATTAATTTCTTAGAATTTTTTTCTTCTATCTTCAAATCGTATAGTCTATCTATAATATCATTTTCCATTATTTCTTGATATGTTTTTTAACTATTTTAATTTTTTAGAACTTCATTTTGCCAAATTTTCATTGCTCCGGGAACCAGTCTTGCCAGATCTATGCGTCTGACCTCTTCTATCATTATCTATCCGATCGTTCGTGTTTTTGCATCCCAGTAAAATCAGCCATGTTTATTTGACTGTACTCAAATATTGTACATTAACTCTATTACCAGTCCAATGGCATTCAATTCCTCAAGATCTGATTTTTATGAGCTACATTTTGCTTTTTAATACAGGTTCCAGCGCAAATATTTATATTGACAATGTTCTGTACAACTAAAATTTTGGATAGAAACTTTTATATACTACCACGAATTACAACCATTTGCCTATTTTTATTAGAGAAATAGGGAAAAACGAAAAAGGATGTAATAAATATGGAAGGAACAACGAAAATAAAAGATCTAACACCTGATTCTAAAAGAGTTAATGTGTTAGCAAAAGTAGTAAGCATCGGCGAAACGAAAGACATACAGACCAGATTTGGCGAGACAAAAAAATTGACAGAAGCCGTATTGGGCGATGATACAGGATTGGTCACCATGACATTATGGGGGGATCAGATCGGCATTATTGCACCATCAGACACTGTAGTAATAGACAATGGATACACTTCATTGGTAAGAGGGCATCTCAGGCTAAATATTGGAAAATATGGAAACATAAAGAAAGCGGAAGAGACTGTAGAGAATATAAATAATGAGAATGATATGAGCGCTCAAGAGCATGAGCAGACATTTAGACATAACAATAAAAGATTTCAAGGTAATTATAACTCAGGCAGCTCAGGAAACAATAATAGCAGAGGAAAAAGAGAGTTTAGGCCAAGAAGACAATTTTAAGTAATCCTCTTTTTTTATTTTTTTAGAAAGTTTTTTTTATTTAATACCATTATAGTTATTTATGAAAATAGTAGCTGGTTCTGCATCTAGGAACATTGCTAAAAACCTTGCTGAAAAACTTAAAACTGAGATTGCGCACACTGAAATAAAAAGGTTCCCGGATGGAGAAGTATATATCCGATTGTTTGAAAATCTGGACAACGAAGATGTTATTTTAGTACAGAATACTTACCCTGATTCAAATATTATAGAGCTTTTACTATTACAAGATGCAATTAAACAGTACAAGATAAAAAAATTGATAACTGTGATTCCATATTTTGGATATGGAAGACAGGATAAACGATTTAATGAAGGAGAACCAGTAAGTGCCAGATTAATGGCAAAAATATTACAGATGAACAGTGATGAAATAATCATCGTAAATTTACATGCTAGCGATACTCTAAAATGGTTTGATATCCCGGCATATGAGGTCAGAGCTGAATATGCTCTGGCAAAGTATCTAGAGCGATTTAAGCCAGATATAATAATATCGCCTGATAAAGGATCCATAGAACGTGCTAAGTATGTAGCTGATCTTCTGAATGTGAAATATGATCATTTTGAGAAGAAGAGAATAAGCGGAGATAAGGTTGTTATCGAGAAAAAAGACCTTGACGTTCAAGGTAAAGTAGTTGCAATTGTGGATGATATGATCTCTACTGGAAGCACGATAATTGCAGCTGCGCAGATTTTAAGAGAGCAAAAAGCAGAAAAGGTTGTGGTGGGATGCATACATGGCGTATTTGTCAATAATTCGCTTCAGAAATTAGAAATGTATGTAGATGCTATAATATCTACTGATACTATTGAAAATGAAAAATCAGTAGTGACTGTAGCAGATCTTATTTATGATCAAATAATGAAAAATAATTTAAACTAATAGATATTTAAGGTAAAAGAATGTGGAAAAAATGAAACTGAAAATATGTCCAACTCATGGCCCTTTCAGAGGGGAAACTTGCCCGATCTGCGGGCAGGAAGGTAAATTCCTGTTAAATGATTGGGAAACTGACGCGGTAAGCAGAATGCTAACTGGTATTTTAAGGCATTTTCCGGATAAGTTTAATTTAAAACTTGATGAGCATGGATGGGCTAACATAAATGATGTTGTGGAGGCAATTAAAAAAAGACATCCTCGATTTATGTGGCTAAAACCTATGCATGTTGAAAATTTTATACTGACCGATCCAAAAGGCAGGTTCCAGCTCGATGTAAATGAAAATAGAGTTAGAGCTGTTTATGGCCATTCTATAGATGTAGATCTCACCGATTTGCCAACTGACAAAATTCCTGAAAAACTATATTTTCCTACCACGGCTGATGAAGAAGAGTTCATCTTAGAGATCGGATTAAAACCTGGCGAGAGAAGATGGGTGCATTTGAGCAAGACTTATGAAGAGGCGTATATAGCAGGAAAACATAGGACTGATTATCCAGTAGTGCTAGAGATAAATGCCAAAGACGCTCAAGAAAACAGTATAGTTTTTTACAGGGCTGCAAAAACGATATATATAACAAAAGAGATTCCTGTCCAGTTCATAAAGCATGCTAGAAAAAGGAAAATTGAAGTGCCTGAAGAAGAACTAAAAATAATACAGCAAGAAAAAATAAGAAAAGAAAAAAAAGAGAAAGAAAAGCTTCTTAATAAAGACAGGTATAAAGAAGAATAAAGGGCCGATAGATCAGCTGGTAGATCGCCACACTTGCAATGTGGAGGCCTGGGGTTCAAATCCCCATCGGTCCACTCCGTCCAGTTCCACTGGATTTTGTACCCTCAGAAAAAACTGCAATTTCCTCACCTCGTTTATCGCATCATTTTGATTGGCATGCAAGTAAATCTGTGTTGAAGACAGCTCTTCATGCCCCAATAACCTTGCTACGTAAAATATGGATATTCCTTGCTTTAACAGTTTTGTGGCATACCTATGCCGGGCCATATGCGGATGGAACTTGATTCCTGCTTTTAAAGCCACAATTTCACAGCTTTTTCTGAAATAATTATAATTCATTTTTTGAGCTTTTGTGGTAAACAAGTAATCTCGATCAGTAGGGTACCTGGCCTTCATATATTCCTCAATAGCCTGTTTTGCTTCATGTGGTAAATATATTTCTCTAATTTTCTGCCCCTTACCTTGCACTATGATCCTATCCTCCATTATATTATATATCTTTAAATCGCATGCTTCGCGAAGCCTCACAC
>JBMFWH010000008.1:0-41510 GCA_049965455.1 Thermoplasmata archaeon
CTTGTTCAGACTGCAAGGGATACTGCATCTGAAGCATTGAAAGCAACAGAACTTGAGAAGAAAATAAAAAGGAAATCCCTCACAATAAGATATGATAACAGGCATGGCTCAGTATTCAAATGCAATAATTGCGGATATGAACTAAATGCGGATTTGAACGCCTCAAGGAACATCGAATTACTCGGTACATCTGAGTACTTCAGGCTGTTGTCAGTCAGCCAATCGTTGCGGTTCAATGAAACTCCAGTCATAGGTGGATGGGGAGCCTAGCAACAAGCTCCGAAGCTTTAGCTAGGAGTAGTTGACTTTCTGATAGATTCTATCCAGAATTCCTCCTGCATAAGGTGGGGGATGAAAGTGAACGAAAACTTAATATAATGCATTTGATATTGTATTTTTGGCTGCTGGTAGACATAAGCGAAAGTGGCTGAATAGCAGATTGCTCAATGCAAACAGGTATCCGTAAAGTCAGCTCAGTATTGAGTATAAAGTACCTTCATACCGAGGGAAATTCAAGCCCATGGAGATTTCGTCAGAAACGTTTGAAGTGGGAAGCCCCTTGTGGAAGATGGTAGAGAAAAATCACATATTGATAGATCTTTAATCGTTATATGCAATCTATAACTTTCGGCTGTTAAGGAGATAGATATAAGAGTTTGGAAGGACCAAATATGCATATAAGAATGATTAAAATCACAACGGTTTCACATTAATATCTATCCTCTTAAAAAATGTGATGTGATAAAATATACAATTTGACCCAGAAAAAATATTAAGGTGATTTGAAGAATGAGCAATGATAAAGTTGACGAATCGCGTAGAAAGTTTTTAAAAATTGTGGGTATTGGATCTGTTGTGGTAGCTGCGGGCGGTTTTTCACCGGCACTATCCTATTTAATTGCCCCCTCTGTCGGTCTTACCTCTTTTCCTACCTTGACACTGGTAGATACCAGTGGTAACCCAATTAAAGCAAGTGCTATCCCTGTAAATAATCCAATAATAACACTTTTTAATTATCCGCTATTAAATGAGCCAAACTTTCTCCTGAATTTAGGAAAAAGTGTGCCTAATGGAGTGGGCCCAAATGATAATATCGTCGCGTATAGCGCAATATGCCAGCATTTGGGGTGCGTTCCGCCAAGCATAAAATTTTATCCTCCAGGATCTCCCAACATTATGGGTTATAATACTTATATTATGTGCAGTTGTCATGGAAGCACTTACAATCCTGCAGACGGCGCTAAAATTATTAGAGGCCCTACAGTGCATCCATTGCCCACTTGTATATTATCCTATAATTCAGTTACTGACACACTGCAGGCTACAAAGATGAGCGGACCGGTCATATATGGGCATCAGGATGACTTGACTGGAGGATCTCCACCGACTGACCAGAATACTATTGTGACTACAATGGGCTGATTTTAAAAATGGTGATATGCAAATGAAGATTATTGATAGAGTTTGGAATTGGCTGGACACGAGAGGTCATATATCTGATATACCATTAAAAGGTATGCCTGATTACTCCCTTAATATCAGCTACTGGATAGGAGCGCTGGTTGCAGCAGCTTTCTTTTATCTGGCTATAACGGGAATGCTTTTGCTGATGTATTATACCCCTTATTACTATGTAAGTTCAAGTGGCGCTGTAAATAACCTGGCTTGGACATCGTCCAATAATATATTGACAAAAGTAGCATTTGGAAATCTATTATTAACTTCGCATCAATACATGGCTTATGCCATGATATTTTTGATGTTTGTACACTTTTTCAGAAACTATTATCTTGGGGACTATAAAAAACCACGCGAACTCACATGGATCGTGGGTATGCTCATGGCAGTAATTACTATTTTGATGGGGTTCACGGGTTATTTTTTGCCATATACAGAGATATCCAAGGATGCAACTGACGTGGGGATAGGAATGGCCGGTATTATACCTTATATCGGCAACACTTTATCTTCAATACTGTCTGGCAATGGGACTATAAGTTCAGAGCTTTCTAGGTTCCTCGCTTTTCATGTTTTGGTTTTGCCTGCCATATTGTTACTTTTGTTCGGATTACATTTTTATCTTTATGAGAAAAATGAGGCTGCGCCGCCATTGTCTAGCGAATTGAAAGGTGAAAAGACAGAGCACAAAAAAATTGCATGGTTTCCGGTGTTTCTAGCGTATTCGCTGGGCACTGCTTTGTTGTTGTACGGTGCCGTATTAATCTGGTCGGCACTGGAGCCTCTAACGCTGCCACCACCTGTAGGGTCGGGCATATCTATAGTTCCAATGCCAGAATGGTACCTTGCGGCATTCTTTAAAATAGTAGATTTTCAGTATATAAGCACGAATATCGTGTATATTTTAATAATAATAATATTGTTCTTGATCATGGTGCCGTTTTTAGACAGATCTCCCAGCAGGCATCCAAGGGACAGGCCATTGTTCATTGCTATTGTTACCACGTTTATGCAGTATATGATATTGTTTACGATCTGGGCGTATTTACAGCCTGGCGTGGGAGTGCCAGCAACAATATGGGTTCCGATAAGCGTGGGTATTGGAGCTTATGATATTCTGATAGTTTATCTTTTTTATTATAGATATCGGAAAAAGAGCGTTTTAAAGATTGCAGGAGGTAGATACTAATGAAAAGACATCCAGCTTTAATTTTATTTTTATTCTTTACTTTCCTGGTCCTTTTAGATACCGTCTTTATTGGCGAGATTTTTAATTTTTCGACAATTTTCGCGGCGGGGCTTGATCTTATTTACTTGATCGGAATTGTCGTATTGTCTGTTTTTACAGTATTTACTACCTATCTACTCTTTGAATTTATTAAAAAGGTTGAAATGCTGAGAAGAACAATTAAGGAAGGAGGTATCAAACAATGACACTTTCTGAAAAAACAACAAAAAGAATTATGATCATAGCTTCATTGGTATTGATAATACAGATTATCATTGTTGGTGTTATATATTACGCTTTTTCCAGATCTGACTATAGCGCATTTGGAATTGCGCTGGGCCTGGAATTTATATTGACCGCAGAAAACCTGTTTCTATTCTCATTTTTCGGTAAAAGGTAAAAACCATGTACAAAGAGTTTAAAAAGCTGCAATTCTGGGCAGAAGATAGGATTGGGATTATGGCACTGGACAACGGTACTAATAACGATTTGGATATTGAGCTCTTGTCAGAGATATTGAGCGCTTTGAGCGTCGGAATCACAGATCCAGAAATAGAATTCATAGTGATGACTGGAACTAAGAATACATTTTCCATGGGCCTAAATTTTTGTGAAAAGAACTTTGAGAACCGTGAAGAGATACAGACAATATTGAATATAGGGCATAGCATTGCAGCAACGTTGCTTTCCACTCCGAAACTGGTGGTCTCTATATTAAACGGCACTGCTGTTGATGCGGGATTTGAGCTGGTTTTGCTATCTGATATTATATTAAGCAAGGAAAATGTGAAAGTGGGTTTTCCAGGGTTGTGGTTTGATTTGCCGCATATAATCGGTACGCCAGCCCTGTTTTCTTCAATTTATGGGAGAAACAAGTATTATAAAATGATATGTGAGCAATCGTTCTTGGCTGAAAGCATAGATGTGGTAAACAAAATTTTGCCCGCAGATACTCTTATGAAAAGTGCGAAAGAGTATATTGCACACTTGCCATATTTTCAGAACAGGTTCAAAAAAGAGGTTTTTAGCCTTTACAGGCCTTATCTGGATTTTGAAAGATATGACTTGATTGCCATAAATAGCAGACCTAAAATCAAGGAGCTAAGAGACAAACTGTCAAAATCATTGTGAGTGCTAGTGCCTATTTTTTATATACAATCCTTGATATCAAAGCTCCTGCAATATAGAGCCCGGACAGGATCAGGCCGATCATGGACTCAATTATCCCACCCGTTGCTCCTGGAGAAACCAGCAAGGCTATAAAAAAAGAAACAACTACTGCATATTTCCAGTTTTTAAGCCATGTTTGAGGGCTTACCAATCCTATGTATGACAAAAACACAATTATGACAGGCATCTCGAATGAGAGGCCGGTAAGAATTATAATTTTTACTACTAACGTGAAAAACCCAAGCACGCTCATTGTAGGTATGACATTTAGATCTGATGCAAAAATCAATACCACTCTGAACAACAGAGGCAAAATAATGTAGTATGCAAATGAAGCACCCAGCAAAAACAGAAGTATCGAAGGCAGGATGATGTATAATATTGCCTTTTTTTCTTTTTTGTACATGGCCGGAGACAGATATCTAATAGTGAAATACAAGATAAATGGAACTGAGAATATTAAAGCCAGAGCAAGCCCGGAGTAGATGTCAACAAATATCAGATCAAAGGGATTAATATTGATCAAGATCAGACCATGAGACAGAGTGGTATTTTTAATATACAGAAAAAATGAAATAGAAAAACTGTGGAAGAAATCGGGGTATGGGTAGTAGATATTTACATTGTTGAACTTGTATATTCTGTAGGTAAAAAAAAGTATAAATACAAAAAATATCAAAAAAACTAATAAAATACGTTTTAAAAGAGATACTAAAACCTTATAGTTTTCAATAATTTCCTTGAACTCCATGAAACTCAACTAATTTGAAAGCAGTCTATTTTTTGGTTTGTGTCTCGTTATCTTTGTTTTTAGATTCTATGCTTTTTTTGATCTCTTCTTCAACTTCCATCTGACCACGTTTAAATTCACCCATGGCTCTTCCTAACGATTTTGCGAACTCTGGTATCTTTTTTGCGCCGCCGAACAGTACCAGTATTACTACAATCAAAATCAGCCAATCCATTATATTTCCTATCATTCTACTTACCTTCACATTACCAATTTAATTAAAATATTTAAGATTTGCGCATGCAATCTCTAAAGATTTTTATTTTAAATTTACCGTGGCAATTTCCATGCGTTAGCTGGCGTATCATTCAAGGCTCATCAGATCCCATTTTATCTTCCAAGATAAACCTATTTCTGCTGTTAATTATGTGAATTGCCTCTCCTATAAGTACACCTGAAGTTAAGCTCCTGCAGAAACTCAAAAAGATCTATATTGGCTATGAAGGATTATTTTTTAAAAAGTAATTATTGAAAAATTATATTAAATAAATAGTATTTGCTATACTTGATGAACCATAAAGAGAAGCAAATACTCCTCATATTAAGTTTTACTTCGTTTTTGATCATGTATACAGAAGCTATGATGATTCCAGCGCTGCCACAGATCCTCTCAGAACTCAATTATTCAATTAGCTCGTCCAGTTTAGCATGGATAATCACTTCGTATCTGTTAGTGGCAGCTACTACCATGGCACTGTTAGCTAAGCTGAGCGAAAGATACGGTAGAAAAAATATATTGCTACTCTCGGTGATGATTTATTTAATCTCTGTCTCTTTAAGCGGATTCCAGGTTTTTTATACTAATCTGATAATATTGAGAGGCATTCAGGGGATTGGTGCCGGGGTATTTCCCATCTCTTATTCTATTATCTCAGAGCAGTTTGATAAAACTAATGTCGGCTTGGCTCAGGGTGTTTTAAGCTCTATGTTCGCGCTGGGCGCGAGTATTGGAATAATTGGTGGCGCGATGATCGATTATCTATCAAACTGGCAGTGGTCTTATCATACTATTGTTCCTTTTGTGATACTGGACTTAGCCTTTATTTTACTGTATATTCCAAAAGATTACAATGACAAAAATGTTAAAATTGATCTCCCCGGGATAGTGGCTTTGGGCCTTGCATTGTTCTTTTTTGTATATTCTCTAACTCTCCCGTTCAGTTCTGCACAGTGGTACATGATACTTTCTTTCGTCATGTTCGTATTTTTCATAATGATAGAATGGGTGTCTGCGAACCCGATAGTCAAACTGGATATTCTTAAAAGCAGAGAGGTAATGATCGCAAACATTGCGGCTTTTTTTATAGGCGTTACGCAGTTTGAGTTTTATCAGCCGATTATATTGAAACTTACTAACCCTGGTAGCTATGGCTTTAACCTAAACTATGTTCAGGCAGGGCTTATAATATTGCCTTATTCCTTGATTATGCTTGTTGTATCACCTGTCGTGGGATTAAATCTTAATAAAGTCAGAAAACGGTTTTTTTTAATTCTTGGCTCAATGCTCATATTTGCTGGATATACAATGCTTGGATTTTTCAATAATAACATTATATTAATAATAGTTTGGGAGCTTTTCATCTCATCAGGGCTGGCAATAGACCTGGTATCTTCAATAAATCTTCTTACAACCTCTGTTTCTAAGGAGATAATGCCTTCGGCGACCGGTATAAACATGATTGCTAGGACTGCCGGGGGAGTTGTTGGAGGCACAATATCTGGATATATACTTTCCAATTACATATATTATTATAACTTTAATATCTATGCCCTGCCAATTATATTGCCTGACAGGATATCCTATTTTTTTGCTTTTAGTGGTGCTGCCATATTTGCGCTTCTTATTCTGATAGTCTCCTTATTTTCAAAAAAATAAAATTAGAGTTTTTATTTTTTATCTGCTGGGTTTTTGTATATAAGTGCTATAATGGCGGTGCCAATAAGAATTACTATGATGATCATTGCTATCAATATGGTTGTGATAGGTAATGCAAAGCTACTGCTGGAAGGCGTTGAGGCGGATATACTGAGCGTATAAAAGGATGGTGCTATGCTTTTCACAAACGCAGACTCGCCCTGATATCCTTGCCATATGGCAAATGCGACACTGTATGTTTTTCCCTGATTAAATTGAACCTCGTAGTTTGAGAGCTGCGAAGGGGTTGTAAAAGACCTTGCATATTCAACGGTCCAGTTACCATTTGAATAGTTTGCAGCGGTCCAGACAATGTAGGGAGCTATATTTACAGTTCCGGGCACTGGACTATACCAGCTTGCGAAGGTGTTACCTCCAATACCTACCTGGTAAAGGTTGGTTTGATTAGAGTACAGATTCAAAGCAAAACTGTGTGTTGGGGTAGTATTAGTTCCTGTCGCAGTGCTGTTTGCCCATAAATTCCAGGCAGGATCTTTTGAAGAGTTGTCTGTGGATCCAAATTCCCATTCCCAAATATTGGCTGCGCCAGTGGATAGAGAACCGCCGTTCGCACCGAGATTCATACAGTCGGAAGTTGCGCCAAGGCTCCACATAATTGCCATCCTATCTGGATAATAGTATGTAGCATTGTGAAAAAGCCCTACTAATGTTCCATTTTCAACTGCCTGCTGTTCTTGAGTCCTGTTAGGGTTGTATATATAATAGGTGCCATTACTGTTTTTTCCCTCAAGTATTGCAACAGTATTAAATCCAAATGCAGAAGATCCTAAATATGACGGATTGCTGTCTTGCCAAGTAATTAGCATGTATATTTCAGTATTAGTATGCGCGGATTTCACACTGATCTGAGAGGTATGACCTCCGCCCGGCACAGATTCAATCAAAGAGATCGGAGTCCAAGGGATGTTTTTCCAGTACGATTCCGTGCCTGGGGCAGTCCAGTTAGGTGTACCGGTGACACTGTACGATACTATCGAGTTAGAACTCTGGGCATTAACTATGTTCAAAACTCCAGTAAAACCAATTATAGCTACTATGGCAACAAAAATGGCTAACAATGCTTTCTTACCAAGTATTTTGGATTTGTCCATGGTTAGATTAAACTGGTTCTGCTATTTATAGATTATTATTTTTCATTGCTGGAATTTGTGTGACTTAATATTCTCAATTATCTTTTCATTTTAGCCATCTAAATAAAGATGAGTATTTATGTGTGGAAAGACACAAAAATTTATAGGAAATTTAGGAGTTTGAGGGAAGCTGTAAAACTCCGACCTTTAGGGAGGAGATACACGGACTTCCCTCAATGAAAAAATTTTAATAATAATTTTTGCTATACTAATAAATAATGTTCAGAACTATTAAACTGAAACTCCCATATGACAAAACGCTCATTGAAACTGCCAGGCAGTTCAAAGAAGCTACACAGATAGTTCTGGACTATGGTTTTGAGCATAAAACATTCAACAAAAATAAGCTCAATAAAGGGACATACAGAACGGTAAGAGAAAGGATACCTACGCTTCCATCAGCACTTGTTCAAACTGCAAGGGATACAGCATCTGAAGCATTGAAAGCAACAGAACTTGAGAAGAAAATAAAAAGGAAATCACTCACAATAAGATATGATAACAGGACATTCAAATTCTATCCTGATTCACATACAGTATCCCTTACCACAGTACAGGGCAGATTGGTATATCCAGTGGCACATTCACCTTTAATCGAGAAATACAGGGGTGAATACACAAATGCCCAACTGGTAATAGATGAAAGAAGGAATAGAATATTCATAATGGTGCAGGTGAATATTCCAGATAGAGAGGTGATGAAGAAAGAAGATGTAAAGGTAGTGGGAATAGATAGAGGCATAAAGAATATAGCAGTATCGTCAAATAACATGTTTTTCAACAGCAGGCATCTGAGGGAAGTGAAAGGAAGATATCAGTATTTAAAGAGAAGATTACAGCACATAGTCACTCGTTCCGCTCACCGTAAATTGATGAAATTGAGCGGAAGAGAGAGATGGTTTGTGCGTGATGTGAACCATGTAATCTCAAAGAAAATAATTTCACATCCCTATGATGCATATGCATTAGAGGCGTTGAATCCCGCATATATGAGAGAGAACGGACATGGCAGAAGATTCAGGAGGAAGCTTGGTTCATGGTCACCATATGAGTTTCAGAGGTTCATAGAATACAAGGCAAAGGATGCTGGTAAGGATGTAGTATATGTAAATCCGAAGCATACCTCACAGAAGTGTTCAAGATGCGGCTATACAGATAAAAATAACAGGCATGGCTCAGTATTCAAATGCAAGAATTGCGGTTACGAACTCAATGCGGATTTGAACGCCTCAAGAAACATCGAAGTACTAGGTACATCTGAGTACTTCAGGCTGTTGTCAGCCAGCCAATCGTTGCGGTTCAATGAAACTCCACTCATGGGTGGATTGGGAGCCCAGCAACAAGCTCCGAAGCTTTAGCGAGGAGTAGTCGACTTGTATAAATATTATCATAAAGGTATGTGGCGAACGTGTAACATTCCTCAAATATCTTTCCGAACTTCAGTGAAGTTTCACTGCCTTGTGCCGACTTTGCTATTAACTTGACAACATCTGATGCCCTGACAACCCTCATTTTCATCCCTTGATTGTGAATGATTTAAGATTGTATTAACTTTATTGCCTGAATTTGGCATATATTCCCATCTCTGTTTTGATGCTCACGCGATTTTATAAGAAAAATTTTTATAGGTTGAGGTGTTATTTTTCATATGCAAAGAGAAGAGGTTTCTGAAATAATAAAAAAAGAGAACGTAAAGTTTTTGCAGATGCAGTTTATGGACATAATAGGAGCTGTGAAAACGGTTATCATTCCAAGCTCTAAATTCGACAAAGCGATGGATGACGGCGTGCTTTTTGATGGATCAAGCGTTCTTGGTTACGCTACTATTGATGAATCTGATATGCGCGGAGCTCCGGATTTAAACACTTTTTTGATACTGCCCTGGTACCGTAACGGAAAAACAGCAAGAATCATATGTGATGTATATACCTCCTCCGGCGACCGCTTTGTGGGAGACCCGAGATACGCATTACAAAAGATGCTTTCTAAAGCTGCGAAATTGGGGTATACGTTTGCTACCGGTCCTGAATTTGAGTTTTTCCTGTTCAAGCTGAATGAGAAGAATGAACCTACTGTAATCCCGAACGATCATGGCGGATATTTTGACTATACACCTATAGATCAGGCAGAAGAAGTAAAAAAGAAGATCCTGGAATATCTGGACATGATAGGCTATGACCCTGAAGCCGCGCATCATGAGGCTTCTCCTGGCCAGCACGAAATAGATCTCAGGTTCTCAGATGCGTTGACTACTGCCGATCGCATCATGACCCTAAAGGCTGCGATAAAGACCATAGCGCTGGAGCATGGCTTGTTTGCATCATTCATGCCAAAACCGATATACGGAGTAAACGGCAGCGGAATGCATGTGCACCAGAGCCTTATGAGCCTGGACAGAAAAAACAATGCTTTTTATGATGAAAGCACAAAATATCAGCTATCTGAAATAGCGATGCACTATCTTGGGGGGTTGCTAAAATATTCGAGAGAGATCGTGGCAGTGCTGTCTTCGTCTGTGAACTCATACAAGAGGCTCGTTCCCGGCTATGAAGCACCTGTTTACATCACATGGGCAAACCGGAACAGAAGCGCGCTCGTAAGAGTGCCGGCAGGCAACGGCCTGAAAAAGAGGCTGGAGCTAAGAAACCCGGACCCTGCTGGCAATCCGTATCTGCAGTTTGCAGTGATGCTAGCCGCGGGATTGAAAGGAATCGAAGAGAAAATAGAACCTCCTGCGCCAATAGAGAAAAACATATACAAGCTCACAAAAAAAGAACGAGAAGAGCTGGGCATAGACATGCTGCCTGGAAGCCTAGGAGAGGCCCTAGAATCCATGGAACGAAGCAAGCTGGTAAAAGAGACGCTGGGAGACCATATATTCGAGCACTTTTTGCATGTTAAAACGAAAGAATGGGAAGAATATCGGTCAGAGGTAACCGAGTGGGAACTGAGAAGGTTGCTGCCAATACTCTGAATGCTCAAGAGTTCAAGAATAACAGCAGTTTGATCTGCTCGGGCGTAAAATTAGTGTTTTCTCTCAACTTTTTTTCGTCTTTTTCTTTTAAAAGCTTTAAAATGGAAGGATTTCCTTTTGTAAATTTATAGATCTGCTCCAGTTTTTCATTAATTTCCTTTCCCAAGAACTCGGCAGTATGCTTTATGTCCAATCCCTTGATCTTCAGTTCCATTACCTTTTTATCCACTACCGTGTAATCATAAAAACGGTTGTAGTAAGGAGTGTCTTCGCGCATTATTACCATGATTTTAGAGCTTCCGAGATCCGATTCGATAAGTGTGTTGAAAAAGTCTACGGTCTCTTCGTCCACCAGAAAGTAGCTATCTATGATCATCAAAAGCCTGTTTTTAATGCAATATGTTAATAACTCTCTTTTAAAGTCTCCGGTATCTAAATTCAAAACTTTTTCAACTGTAACCCTAAAATTTAAAAAGGTCCTGTTGTTGTAAAAGTTCAGGAATAGTATATTATAATCATCTATGTTGCTTACAAAATTTTTTATCAGTGCAGTTTTGCCGTATCCTTTGCTGCCTATTATCACCAGAAAGGTTGTTTTGCCATTCAGCCATGCTCTCAGGTACTCAAGTTCCTCTTTTCTGTCAACCAATGTTTCCTGCTCTAACTTTATCTCGTAAAACTTTAAAAATTTTGTTTTTTCTATTTTTGGCTCAAATTTCTCGATTATTTCATTTTTTTGAGCCATGTCTATTATCTCAATAAGCGATAGATCTTTTCTGTTATCGCTTAGTTCTTTAATGTTCTTCGTTTCATTATCTATCGAAACGATCTCTTCCTTGATCTTGTCTATTATCTTTAAAGATTCTTCAATGCCGCTATATGTGAGAAAGTAAACGGATAGCTTTTTGTCTTTTCCTATTACCCTTCCTTTTTTTCTTTCTACATAACCCAGTTCTATAAGTTTATTTAGCTCCCGCGGTATATGCGAAACAATGCTGTGCATTGCATTAGCTATACCTTCTTGCGTGATCTCCATCGGATATTGATACCGGTCTTTTAGATTTCTGAATTCATAAAGGTGTATCAGTATTTTCGATCTTATGCTAATCTTTTCCATTTCCAGTAAATATAATTTTCCAATACTTTAATATTTCTGAAAAATTTTAAGAAATGTAGAATCACATAAACAGTTTCTGTTTTTCTATGATCTCGATGCTGCTGCTACTGTTTTTATATTCTTGCAAGAGCTCTTTATTCAGTATTAAAAAAGTGTTACCCCACTTGAATTTGTTCAAAATCTGCAGTGCTTGCTCTTCCTCTCCAATAATCGTCAGCGCTGCGGCAAGGGCCTCTGCCGTGCTCAGGATATATGGCTTTCCGTAATTTACGTTGTTAGCCGCAACCAGGTATGGCAAAGCTCTTAAATTGCCGGTGACAGTCTCAAATATCCTGTCAATGTTCTTCCATGATCCATCAATGGCTACCAGCCCATATTTTTTTATCTGTTCCCTGTCTTCCATCGATATTACCTTCTTGGAAAGCGGGGATAGTATAACAGCGTTTTTTGGAATATAATGAGAATTGTTAACTAACTTTACCAGATTAAATTTAGATAATCTTTTAGCCGTACACTTTTTAGGATCATCTTCCTCAAGGTCCATGACTATCAATCTGATCATAAAGTCTACACTCACTCATTTCAGAGCATTTATTTCATCTAAATGATGCGCAATCAATATTTTAATATTATGGAAGATTATAAGAAAATAGATTGTCAAGCAACCGCTGAATGTTTTTTTCTATTCGATCTGATCAGGAAATTAATTGAATTAAAACACTTTACAGATCATAATATCTGAGCCAAATTTAATGATTCTCTAAAATTTTCTAGATAGTACTGCAAAAATGATGCAGATTTTTACGGTTTTAAAAAAAAGCAAAAAATAAAAAGCGCATTTATGGTTCGTCAATGTAAATTTAAAGCGCCAACTAAAAAAATATTTAAATAAAAGAATAGTATGTGGATATGAGAGCAAATAATATAAATTACTAAAATGGTGAATATAAAATGAATATGCCAAACAAAATAAAAAGATATTGCCCCACTTGCAAAAGACATACGATCCAAGAAGTTGAAAGAGTAAAGAAACGAAAGCCGAGTGAGCTGAATTGGGGTCAGCGCCGATTTAGAAGAGCTACGGCAGGGTATGGAGGTTTTCCCAGGCCTAAATTTGAGGGCCGTGAAAAACCGACAAAGAGAATAAATGTAAGGTATAGATGCACAGTTTGCAAAAAAGCAAATAATTCTCCGTCCTGGAGAGCTAAAAAATTTGAGCTTGTTGAGGTGAAATAATGGAAAATCAAGAACAAAAAATAGAGTTTAAGAAATTTAAGGACAAGGATAAGAAATTCATAAAGATAAAATGCCCGGACTGCGGCAATGAACAGATAACATATTCAAGAGGCAGCATCGAAGTAAAATGCAATATATGTGGTGGCGTACTGGCTAGGCCTACAGGCGGAAAGTTCGAGATAAAAGGAGAAATAGTAGGAGAATTTGAATGAAAAAAAGAGCTTTTCCTGAGGTAGGAGAACTTGTCATAGCAACAGTCGACTCTGTAAAAGATTATGGTGCATTTGTAAAGCTGGATGAATATCCAAACAAGATAGGATTTGTACACATTACCGAGATATCTTCGGGATGGGTTAAGTATATCAGGGACTATGTAAGGGAAGGACAAAAGATCGTATGCCAGGTAATGAACGTAACCCCCTCTAAAGGGCATGTGGATCTTTCGTTAAAACGGGTAAACGACCATCAAAAACGTACAAAAGTTCAGGAATACAAAAATGAACAGAAAGCAGAAAAGTTAGTAGAGATCGTGGCTGAGCGATTAAACATGAGCAAAGATGAGTTCTTGGAAACTTATGAAGAAGAGCTTAGCAAAAAGTATGGGTCTCTATATGACGCGTTTGAAGAAGCATCCGTGAATGAAAACGCTTTGGCAGAGGATGGATTCAGCGGAGATTGGGTATCTGAATTTGTAAAAGTTGCAAGAGAGAACATCACGCCTACATTTATTAAGATTATTGCTTACTTGAATATTACGGTCAAAGCAAAAGATGGAATTGACCTGATTAAAAAGGCACTGGCACTGTTAAACAATCCGGATGAGGGGATCACAGTACAGTATGTTGGTGCTCCAAAATACAGGATAAACGTAAAAGCAGACAACTTTAAGATCGGAGAAGAAATTTTAAGAAAGTATGCAAATGAAACCATAAAATATATTAAAGATAATGGTGGAACCGCAGAACTTATAAGAAAGGTAGATTGAGCGATGAACTCTAAGATAAGAAAATGCATAAAGTGCGGTACTTATACACTTAAAGAGATATGTGATAAGTGCGGTGAAAAAACGGTGATGAGCATACCTCCAAGATTCTCTCCAGAAGATAAGTATGGAAAATATAGAAGACTGATATCAAAAAATAGTGAAGGTTGATAGTATGGATAATGTTATGATAAAAGAACTAAAAAAGCCTAGGTTAAAAGATCCAATATTGATTGAAGGGTTACCGGGAGTGGGAAACGTTGGCAAGATTGCGATAGAATATTTGCTAGATCAATTAAATGCGGAGAAATTTGCAGAAGTATATTCAAAATATTTTCCGCCACAGATCTTGATCAATGATGATGGAACAGTATATCTTGTTAAAAATGAGCTATATTATAAAAAAACAAACAAAAAAAATGATATAATTTTCTTGATAGGTGATTATCAGGGGCTTTCAAACGAAGGGCAGTTTGAACTTTCTTACGAAATTCTAAACTATGTAAAAAAATATAATGTGAAATTGCTGTACACGCTCGGTGGCTATGGAATGGGGCAATTGGTAGAGGACCCAAGAACTTTTGGTGCAGCTACAAATACAGAATTGGTAGCAAAATTTAAAAAATATAACATGATATTTTCAGAGGGTGAGCCCAGTAACGGGATAGTAGGCGCTGCTGGATTGTTGCTGGGAATCGGCTCTAATTTCTTCAATATGGAGGGGGTGTGCTTAATGGGTGAAACATCTGGCTATTTTTCAGATTCAAAAAGCGCAAAAAAGATACTCGAGATCCTTGTTAAAGACTTGAAGCTCAAGATTGATTTTGCCGGACTGGATAAGAGAATAAGCACGATGAACGAGCTGACCACCAAGTTCCAGCAACAGATGGAAGCAAAGTCAGAAAAGAAGGACGATCTAAATTATATTGGCTAAACATATGGCAGGATTGCCAAAATATTCGTGTGAGAAGGTAAATGAGATGAATAGTATTGGTTTTATCGGGCTTGGAAAGATGGGACTTCCGATCTGCAAAAACCTGATTAACTCAGGATTGAAATTGAACGTGTATAATAGAACGCAGGCTAAGGCTCAGGAACTGGAAAAGATAGGGGCTAAATTGTTAAATAGCTCTGCAAGCGTGGCAGAACGCTCAGATCTTATATTCTTGATGCTGACTGATTCTAAAGCTGTGGAATCTGTTTTCTTTGATGGTAATGGATTGTTTGAAAAGATCAAGAAAAGTCAGATTATCGTGGATCTCAGCACGATATATCCTTATGACTCTATTAAGATAGCGCAGAGAGTTAGGGAAAAAGGTGCCTATTATTTTGACGCACCCGTCATAGGCAGCGTTTCAGCGGCAGAGAGCAGAACGCTGAGCATTGTGGTAGGAGGAGACAAGGAAGTTTTTGAGAGCATTAAAAGTGTTCTCACGCTGATCGGAAAAAATGTATATTATTTAGGTGAGAATGGCAGGGGCCTGTATATGAAAATGGTAAATAATCTCATTATGGGCGCAAACATGGCAATATTGTCAGAGGGGCTGACACTTAGCCAAAAGCTTGGCATAGAAACAAACTTGGCGCTCGAGATATTAGGCACCGGCGGTGCTAATTCAAGGATCCTGGAGCTCAAGAAGACAAAGATCCTGGCTGGGGATTTTAAGCCTCAGTTTACGCTCTCGCATCAGCTGAAAGACCTATTTTATGCGGTGCAGTTATCTAAAGAAGTGGGTGCATCGGTGCCAGTAACGGGACTCGTAACTCAGCTTTATCTGTCCGGGCTATCCAATAGTCTTGGAAACGAGGACCTATCGGCAATAATCAAGATTTTTAAGAAACTGAATAACATCTGATTAAAGATAAAAAAATATATATTTTTACAGACGCGAGGAGAGGGATTCGAACCCTCGCATCCTTACGGATAACGGCTTAGCAGGCCGTCGCCATACCGCTAGGCTATCCTCGCAATATGTAGATTATTGTGTTTTATATTAAAAAGATTTCTATGCTCATTGGATGAAAAATTAATATTTTATTGGTCTGTTTTCAAGAATGTCAGAACAAAGCATTGATTTTTGCCTGTTTTACAATGTTTTATACACATTGCCACCATTTGCCATACATATCTCATAATTTGTCCACCCTATTTTCTCATTTTGTCAGTCAAAATTAGTACCTTGTCTGGCACATAAATTCAGGCAATTTTTCATATATTTTTATGTTATTTACGTATAAAGTATATAATATTTCATATATATATTATGTATTACAAATAATAATAAAATACCCCATTTATTAGAAAAGTATAAATACATATATCGCCATACATTTTTCTAATGGAAGCCAAAAGGGACTTGGGATGTATAACGAGCAAAGAGAGGCGAAAGGAAAATGAAGACCGACTCTAAGATAACCATTCGAGTAAACAGCATGGAACTTGACGAAATTGATGACTTTCTAGCAAGAAGTTCAGATTATAAAAATAGGTCTGACCTGATTAGAGCTGCCACGATGAAATTTTTGAAAATGCAGGAAAAAGAGCGAAGTATTGAGCTAAACGAAACTGTTGTTTCACTGAACCCCAGGACTATGAGTATTCTCGAAAACCTTGTAGAACTTAAGTTTTTCAATTCTGTAAATGAAGCTCTGAATCACATACTGATAAAAGCAACCACAGAAAGATACATACCCAAAATTGTGCATGAACTATTATCGTCCCAAGGCGAACTTAACAGGGAATTTGAAGAGTTCAAACAATACGATCAATCATATAAAACAGAAAAAAGCTATAAGAAAGGTGATACAAAATGAAGTTAGATGAGCTTATACCAGAGTTTAAAGATAACATCTTTTGTGATCTGGGCCCCTCCACAAACATCTGTGTAATTGGTATCGGTTCAGCAGGCGCAATAATAATAGACCAGATTTTCAATGAACAGATCCAGAACGTGACAACAATAAGCATAAATACAGAACAGAACAATCTCTCTGCAAACTACTTTTTCAAGCTACAGAACGGTACTCTCGGAGAGTATGCAAACGCCGAAGGAAGAGTCAAGATTGGAGAACAGTTGATCGATGATCTAATAAACAAAAACAATTTTAAGGAAAAAATCGAAAAATATGATTTTATATTTTTAATAGCCGCGCTTGGCGGTGGCCTGGGAACCGGTGGATTGCTGGAAATGTTAAACACCCTCAAAGATGACGATGCATACATAGTTACTATCGCGATCCTGCCATTCGAATTCGAAAAAAGAAACTTGAAATATATGCAGGATATTAAAAATAGGTCTGCCAGACTGATAACGGTAAAAAACGATGATTTTATAAATTCTCCAAACGACATATTCAAAGATGTTCTGATGAGAGCAAATGATCATGTAGTAGAATTAATATCCAGGGCAAGCAACATTTTAAACGGACTCAAAAATGAACAGATGAACAATCTTTTTGAGGATGTTGATTTTGAGCCTTCCAAAGCTTTAAGATTAATTGCTCCTCAACAAAACTTTTAATTTTTTAATCTCTTTTATTTTTTCAGTACATGATGATATCTTTCTGATTCTGATAGGTCCCCGATCTCTCATCATAACCTTTATCTGCGGCATTCTCAAGCCTGAAGAACACTATCTGGGCAAATCTGTCACCGGTACTGATCTCAACATACTTTTCAGATGCATTAAACGCGAAGAAGTTCAGTGTACCTTCAAATCCCGCATCTATTATTCCAAAGCTGGATAGGATACCTCTTCTGGCCCATGAGGTTCTGATCCATATTTCTCCGACTATTCTCTTGCTGAACTTGAAATATTCCAATGTGTTGATTGCAAATCTGGTGTTTGGCGGGACCATGGCTCTGCCATTTTTAATCGTTGTGTTAGATACTGGTATCGTGATCTCGCCTATAGTTACATCATAGCCATTTGGCGTAATATTTTTAGCATTGAAATTTGTAATCTCTAACACCTTATCTTTAATAGCACTTAGGATTTCTGAATCTGATAACATCAGCAATCGTATGCTCAAGGTATTTATTAACTTTATTCTTATTGTTCTTGCAGCAAAATATTAATTTCATATCTATCGAAAAATTATACGCACAAATAACAAATTTATTTAATATCTATTCTTTTAACTTAAATTAGGGTCCGTGGGGTAGTTAGGATTATCCTGAGGGACTTCGGATCCCTTGACCCGGGTTCAAATCCCGGCGGGCCCGTATCTTTATTGGTATTCTACGGTATTATTTTATATGAGAAAAATATATACACACATGCCATTCCATGCAAGACATGACGATCTCAGGAATGATGAGAAGGTCATGAGGTGGTACAGAAATCTACAGCAGGGCAGTCTTATAACGGGTGATGTTTACCTGAGAACCCTCGGACTGTACTGTAAAATGAACAGCACATCGCCTGAGAATATTCTTGATGATGCAAAAACAGGTAAATTGAGGAATCAGTTCATGGATTTTGTATACATGATGGGAAAGGAGAATAAGGCTGGATCATACATAATAAGATTCAAGAAGGCAATTAACTCCAAAACATCCATCCAATCATCGTCTTATTTATAATGCAAATTATAATTTATTTCTTTTTTCTATAATATGTACATCTATTAGCGTTGATTGCCCTTGAAATTTCCTTGTCCATCTCTTCTTTTCTCCCCATGTCTTTAAGAAGTAATATTTTTCTATCGCTTGCAGCTATGCTGTATGGAGCTATTTTTATTGCTTTATTATATTCATTTAATGCCTCTTCCTTTTTGTCCATCTTGATAAGTGAATCACCCTCGTAAAGATATGAAAAATACTCAGTTGGTGATATGGAAATTGCTAACTCAAACTCTTTTATTGATTCTTCATACTTCTTAAGATAATATAAATCTCTTCCTTTGAACGAATGAGCCAAACAATTTTGAGGATCTTTTTCAATAACTTTATCAAAGGCACTTATGGATTCTTCATATTTTTCAATCCTGAATAATGAGTACCCTTTGTAGTACATCGCATCCATATTATCAGGATCGATGGCTAGGACCTTATCAAACTCCTCTATAGATTCATTATATTTTCCTAAATCTTGAAAAATTCCACCCTTGATTATTAGTGCTTCTGTATTTTTACTATTCAACATTGAAACAACATTACATTCATTTATTGCATCATTTATCAGATCCATTTTTTCAAAATACCCACGAAGCTCGCATGAGTAATCAGAATCCAAAAAACTTGCTAATATTGATAGAAATTTTGCCTTGTAAAGCTTAAAATCTAAATTTGTAGGTTCAAGTTTTATTGCCGTTTCACAATCATCGAGGACTTTTTTAAAAATGCTCATCATTCTTGTTATTACTTCATCCGTTTTATCAAAGAAGTCCGTTTTTAAGAGATCAATGCCAAGAGCTTTAAGCGTTTCAGCATTTACGTCGAATTCCCTACCAAGCAATTCAAGTGCTTGGGCCTTTCCGTTATAATATTTAGCATTATTTGGTTCTAGCCTAATTTTTTCATTGAAATAAATAATTGAATCTTCCAGCTCAATTAAACTCTCTTTATTCCTCTTTAATAAAAATAAGACCTTGCCTCTATAATAATGATAGAATGGGTTTTCACTATCGTATTTAATAGCAAAATCAAATTTTCTTTTTGCTTTTAAGTAAGACCCGTCATTATATAATTCCAAACCTGCTTGATAAAATGATTCAGCTTTTGTTTTATTGTTTATCATTATGTAAGTTATTTGCTTTAATTATAAAAATATTTATGGACATTGTACCTTAAAAGAATAGAAAACCTGTAAAATTATTAATTGCATTTCTTCGATTTTTTAAGGGGTTCAATCTTTTTGATGTTTTTAACTTCATAATCGTGACCAGTTATCAATTTCATTCACTTATGATATGTTGAATAGATTAAAAACAATTTCTTTTTCAGACAATTTCTGCAATGTTCCTTAAAGCACAGAACACTGCAAGGTATACAGGAACATCGAGAATCTCCGATCCCTTTAGATCAAACTTTTCATCTTTAATCTTGATTTGCAAAGGCTGTAACATCCTGATTTTCATGTACCTGTTCATAAAAATGGGTGCTATCGCATCTACAAGCGGCTCAAAGCTATCTAAATCTTTATACTTAACTGCAGTTACCACAAATCCAGTCTTTCCGTGCAATGAGCCAGGCAACCTTATCAGCCGGTGTATATCAGTAGTGACCGGTTCGTCTATCTCGCCTTTCATGCCAGCAAACACTTTTGTTTCCAGCAGGTCAGATAAAAATTTTGCAGTTTTATAGCTTAAGACATCAAACGAGCCGGTATTCATGATCATTTTTACTTTTTTTCCGTTTTCTTCAAACAGCTCTTTGAATGCCTGATCTGAAATATCCGGAGTTTCAGAAAGCTGGTCTTTTATTTTTTCCATGTTTCCAGATTCGTAATCGGATAGAAGAGATTTAAGATATTCTCTGGACCGTTTTGCAAATTTACCGCTCCACCCATATTCTGAGCTGGATAAGAAAGAGATGCTTTTTTCTCCCTTTTTATTTTTAACATGCTCTGAAAACAGGTCCGCTCGCGTGAGACCGCTGCCGCGTATATAAGATACAATTTCCCTTCGTTCCTTGCTTTTTAGAGATACAAAATCATCTTTTCTGATATGAATATGGTATCCCCTGCCCCCTGAAAAAAAAATATTTATTGCATTTTCATTCAATCCAAAATCCGAGATCAGAAAATCATTGATAAGCTTTTTCAGCTCTTCTTTTATGTTATCCAGCATCTGCTCATATGTTTTGTCTTTTGCAGAGGGAACATGATCTGCGTCAAGATCAAACACGAGGTCTGCGCCTAGCCATAGTTTTTCATCCATGCTGTTTGCGTCAGGAACCTTGTAATAGGCAGTAGAATAATAAGCATGTGAAGGGACTTTCTTTATCAAGAAATCTCGAACGTCAGCCTCCCTGCTAAACTTGATGTGCCTAGACACATAATCCTTGTCAAAAAACATGAACCCGAACTCTCTTGCCGTAAACCTAGATGGCAGATGCACCTTTGAATTCATATAGTAATTTTCAAATTCTTTAATAATGTTTGGATTCACGTGAAAATAAAAGAATTTTTAATACTTTAATATTTCTGTTTTATGAAATTCAACAAATTAAAAATTTTTTTAATATTATATAAAAAATTAAAACTGTTTTTAAATCAATATAGGTCAGATAAAAATAATATTTATATATAGCAAATAACGAATATATTTTATAATATATACGGTATTCGTATCGGAAAGTTTTTAATAACATAATTGGATGATTTAATTTTATGAACAATGAAAAGAGAAAAGAAAACGGGACGCTTCCTACCGAAGAAATACATACTCCATCATCTGAACGTTTTCTTTCTCAGGTCAAAGAGGCACTTGAAAATCCGGAAGAGTTCTGGAATGATGCCGCACAGATAATTACATGGTACAAGAAATGGGACAAGGTTCTTGACGAAAGCAATCCCCCATTTTACAAGTGGTTCACAGGGGGCAAACTTAACATTTCATATAATGCTATTGACAGGCATCTTATAGGTGGAAAGAGAAACAACGCAGCATATATCTGGATTGCTGAAGATGGGACAGAACAGATACTTACCTATGAGGGCCTGTACCAGAGAGTCAACTCATTTGCCAAAGCCTTGCTTGACCTGGGATTGAAAAAAGGAGATGTAGTATTGATATATCTGCCAATGATACTGGAACTTCCAGTGGCCATGTTGGCAGCCGCAAGAATTGGAGTAACTTTTTCTGTAGTTTTCTCTGGGTTTGGAGCGCAGGCTATTGCTGACCGAATAAATGACTCGGACGCAAAGGTAGTCATAACTGCTGATGGTGGGTACAGGAAAGGGAAAGTGGTAGAGCTGAAAAAGGTCATAGATGACGCTTTGAACTACACGAAAACAGTGCAGTATGTGGTCGTGGCTAAAAGAACAGGCTTGAACGTGAACATGGTAGAAGGCAGAGACTATTGGTGGGATGCAGTATCCAGCGATGTGAATGCAAAGATAAAGCCAGAAGAGATGGATTCAAATGATCCACTATACATTCTTTACACATCCGGCACTACGGGCAAGCCTAAGGGAGTGGTGCATGGCACAGGTGGGTACAGTGTCTGGATCGCAAACACGCTCAAATGGGCATTTGCCCCGAAACCTGATGACAGATGGTGGTGTGCCGCAGATATTGGCTGGGTGACAGGTCACAGCTACATAGTTTTCGCGCCATTGATACTTGGCCTTACCTCCATACTATATGAAGGCGCTCTTGATTATCCGTCACCTGACCGAATGTGGGCCATTATCGAAAAATACAGGGTGAACATATTGTACACTTCTCCGACCGCTATAAGAATGCTCATGAAATATGGTGATACTTACCCATTAAGGCACAATCTGGATTCCCTTCATGTCCTTGGAACTGTCGGAGAACCGATCAATCCTGCTGCATGGAACTGGTATTACAAGATTATTGGAAAAGAGAAGTGTCCGATCATAGATACGTACTGGCAGACTGAAACTGGCGGATTTGTAATATCTCCAGCCTATTTCTTCAGCTTCGACAAGCTGAAACCTGGATCTGCAACCTATCCAATGCCTGGTATCGATCCAGAAATACTGGATGATGATGGAAAAGTCGTGGAACCAGGAAACAAGGGATTTCTAGTGTTTAAGAGGCCATGGCCAGGATTGATGCTCACACTGAACAAAGACCCTGAAAGATACAAGAAAGTATACTTCTCAAAATATCCTGGCAAGTATTTGACAGGGGATTATGCGGTGAAAGACTCAGATGGATACTACTGGTTGCTTGGAAGAGCTGACGAGGTATTGAAGGTTGCAGGACACAGGATAGGAACCATAGAAATAGAAGACTCGCTAGTTGGCATAGGAAACATAGCCGAAGCGGCAGTGTTTGGCAAGCCTGATCCCATCAAGGGAGATGCAATAATAGCATTTGTCACTGCGAAATCCGGCGTAGAATTCACTCCCTCGCTGATCAATGAAATCAAGCTTAATATCAGGGAGAAGCTTGGACCCATAATGGTTCCTGAAGAGATCCATGCAGTCAAGTTACTGCCAAAGACACGGAGCGGAAAGATCATGAGAAGAGTTGTTAAAGCCGTGTATCTAAACCAGATACCTGGAGACATAACTACACTGGAAGATGGAGCATCACTGGACGAGATAAAATCGGCTATAGAATCATTTAAGAAAGAGGTGACATAATGGCTGAAAAAGAGCTTGCGAATCCGGCACCGCTAGGACTTGCTGGATTTGCTTTAACGACAATAATATTGAGCCTGTACAATGCAAAAATATTGCCCGCAGGTGGTGTGGGAATAGTAGTTCCCATTGCATTTGCGTACGGTGGCCTGGCACAGGTTTTTGCAGGAATGTGGGAAATGAAGTCTGGCAACACGTTTGGCTACGTAGCGTTCACTACATACGGAACATTCTGGATTGCTTATGCACTGTTGTTATGGACCCTTGGTGCAGGAATATTGAGCATAGGCAGTGGTTCAGCAGCAGGTGGAGCAATAGGAATATTCCTATTAATGTTCGGCGTGTTCACGTTCTACATGTGGATTGCGTCGTTCAAGACTAACTGGGCACTTTTTACTGTATTTTTGCTGCTATGGATCACATTTTTCCTGCTTGCAATCGGAACTTTTGAAAACTCAAGCAATACTGTAGTCGCGGGCGGGTACATGGGAATACTGACAGCAATAGCTGCATTCTATGCGTCTGCAGCGCAGGTTATAAACTCCACATTTGGGAAGACTGTGGCACCTATTGGCGGAAAACCGATAAAAGACTAAAAAATTTTTTTCTTTTTTTTGTTTAAAGCTGTGCAAAAAATAATAAATATAATATTGTTAATGCTGCTAAAATGAGTAATATTAAGTTAAGCAGCAGAGCATCGGAAACAGTACTGTTTCTTTTGATGGCCAGTTTCTGGGCATTGAACTTTCCGCTCGTAAAAATCGCGCTATTGTATGAGCCGCCACTGTTTCTGCTGCTGATGAGAATATGCTTAGGATTTGCCACCTCTTTTTTATTGTTCCGTTATGTCAAGGTTCCAAAAGGCCTGAAAACCAATCTTTTGATATTCATTGTCGGAGTTTTCAATCTCGTATTGTTGATGGGACTCTGGTTCATCGGGGAAGAAACAGAAACCTCTTCAATTTCTGCAATTTTGATTTATACCTATCCTCTGTTCAACATCCTTTTTGCTTATCTGTTTTTGAAAGAGAAGCTCTCAATTCTGAGCATTTCCGGAACAATAATAGGGTTTGCTGGCATAATACTGATATTTTCGAACGGAATCTTGATAGCACATGTGGCAGGAATATTGATCCTTCTTGTTGCTGCAATAAGCTGGGCAAGCGGCACGGTAATTTACAAGAAATTTCTGTCCGGAAGTGTGGATTCTGCAACAGTTAATTCTTTACAGTTTTTGTATGCGATACCTGTGATACTGATATGGGCTCTCTTGACTGAAAAATTGAATTTGTCAGGAATATCCCTATCATTTATCGTAATAATCCTGTATATGGGCATACTGGGTACTGGCTTGGCATATTACATTTACTTTTACCTGTACAAGAAATACATGGTTTCATCCATATCTTCCTATTTCTTCATAGTACCCGCACTATCTATTGTATTTGCGTTCGTGATCCTTGGCGAGATTGAATCATATCTTACCTACATCGGATTTTTGCTTGTGGCGATCGGCATTTATCTCTCCTCAAAAAACACTAAAAATAAAAACGATAATTAAAATAATTTGTTCTTAAAATTTAAAAATAAATACCATTATTGTTATTTTTTGTTAAAAATTAGTTATCAAGTTTAAACTGTTTTTCATAAATACGAAAAATGATAAAAAAATGTTTAAATACTTTATTGCAATAATCATATATGGTGATAAAAATATGGCAAACAAATTGTCTATAATAATTTTCAGCGGTACCACTGACAAATTGATGGCGGCAGGAGTGCTGTCACAGGCAGCTGCTGCTTTGGGAAATGACGTAGAGGTATTTGTGACGTTCTGGGGGTTGCTGAACTTTACAAAGGGAGAAAAGAAGATGATGCTTCCGAAAGAGTTTGAGCATATGGGTCCCATGTTCATGCAGAGCATAAAAGAGCATAATGTACCATCATGGTATGACATGTTGAAAGAGGCAAAAGAACTGGGCGCAAAAATATATGCTTGCTCAATGACCTGCGACCTGTTTGGAATAGGCAAAGACCAGCTGGATCCGATCGTTGACGATGTTGTTGGCGCAGCTACATTTATTACAAATTCAGAAGGAGCACAGGTCCTGTTCATATAAAGGTGACAAAAATGGCAAACAAGATAATAGATGCAAGAGGCGCAGCATGTCCAGGCCCGATCACGGACCTTGTGAAAGCGTACAGGAATGCGAAGGTAGGAGACGTGCTGGAGCTATGGGCAACGGACAAAGGCGTGAGAGCAGACACGGCTGCATGGGCAAAGAAGACTGGAAACGAGATAGTGAGCGTTACTGAAGACGCTGAGAAAGTAGTAGTGGTAATAAAGATCAATAAAAGATAAAACATTCTTTTATTTTTTAATCTTTTTTATGCAAAAGCGAAAGAACTATTATGGTCTGATGTGATATATAATATTATAAAAGGTGATTAAAAAATGGCAAACAAGATAATAGATGCAAGAGGCGCAGCATGTCCAGGCCCGATCACGGACCTTGTGAAAGCGTACAGGAACGCGAAGGTAGGAGACGTGCTGGAGCTATGGGCAACGGACAAAGGCGTGAGAGCAGACACGGCTGCATGGGCAAAGAAAACTGGAAACGAGATAGTGAGCGTTACTGAAGATGCTGAGAAAGTAGTAGTGGTAATAAAGATCAATAAAAGGTGAGATATTTGCAGAAAGTGTTGATTATAGGTGCGGGTGGTGGAGGCGTTATACTGGCTAACTCGCTGGACAAGAAGAAGTTTGACATTACGGTGCTAGACCGGGATAACAAGCATTATTACCAACCCTGGTTTTTGTATGTTGCGTTTCAGGGATCTGACAGAAAGATCTGGAAAGATATCAGGCAGATACTGAAGCCCCATGTGAAGTTCTATCAGGAAACCGTGCGTAAAATAGACCTGGTAAACAAGGTGATAGAAACTGAAAGCAAGAAAAAATATACTTATGATTATCTGGTCATTGCGACCGGAACTGTCACCAACGTGAGCGGAATACCGGGGCTTGACAAAATTAACAAGGAGTATGGAGACTATCATACAAACATAGCGCAGGCCAAAAAGCTATGGAGCCATCTTCAAAATTTCAAGGGCGGAACCATTGTATTAGGGCAGAGCGCACCCACGTGCAAGTGTCCGCCATCGATGCTGGAAGGCATGTTCCAGGTGGAAGAGTATCTCAGAAAAAAGGGATTGAAAGATAAGTCCAAGCTCATATTTTTCACACCCTATCCGAGAGCATACTCAGCAGAGCCCATGAACAAGATCGTAGAGCCCATGGTCACGGAACGGAACATAGAAGTGGTCACGTTTTTCGATGTGGATACCATTGATACCGAAAAGAAAGTGATCACCTCGATCAGCGGAGACACCTTAAACTATGACCTGCCCATAATCGTGCCCCCATGCACGGGCGTGGACATAGAATACAATCCTGCAACAGTATTGACAGAGGACAAGTTCGTAAAGGTTGACAAGTACACAATGAAAGTTGAGGGTTTTGACAACGTGTATGCAATAGGCGATGCGAACAATCTACCCACTTCAAAGACTGGCGTGACTGCGCATCTGGAAGCGAAAGTGCTTGCAGATCTGTTAGAAGGCAAAGATGCCAAGTTCAGTGGCCGCATAAATTGCCCGTTCGATACAGCGTATGGAAAGGCCACGTTCGTCATTGCTGACTACAATCATCCGACCGTACCATATCCCGCGACCAGGTTCAAGCACTTTATGAAAATAATGATGGCAAGAATATACTGGTCCACGCTGAAAGGCACGTTCGATTTCGTGTTCGATTTCTATTTTGACTATACCGCACCTGAAAAACTGTTGAAAAAATATAAAGAATAATTCTCTCTTTTTTTATTTTTTATTCTGATAATCTGTATTTTCCGCTTGCAGGCTCGTAGATCAAGCCGTCTCTCTTCATTCTTGCCAATGTATTGGTAATGTCCGAGCGGTTTAAGCCTCTTGCCTCAGCCTCTGTTAAAATGTCATCCTGAGACACGCTTTTATTGCCGATGGTCAGGTTCTTGATGATATCTTCCAGCTCTTCCATCTTGGTTCTCTGTTTTTTGCTTATTCCTCCGATCATGTCAATGTCCACAACTCCGCCCGCCTCGGTTGCAACCTCGCTCATGAAAGCCTCTAATATGCGTATGGCCCTGTTTGCGTCGTCCAAGTTTACATATTTGCTGAGCCTCACTCTCGCAGACGCTTCTGCGAGCCTGATCATTGCTTCCAGCTGTCGTGGCGTGATAGGAATGGTCTGGGACGTGTTGTATTTGTTTCGAACATCCAGATAATATTTTTTGAGCTTGTCCATAGACTCTTTGGTCAGTTCCGGCACGATCCTCTTTGCGTATGCGATATATTTTCTGAACAGCTCGTAAGGAATTATGCTGTTTTCCAGCTCTTCTGTTTTATTGTCCAGCGGCATGTTATTGACCAGCTTCTCGCCTAGCAAATGCTGGGATAGTATGTGTTCTGCTATCTTTGAGTCTCTGTCCTGGTTTGGAACATCCGTGATCTTGAATATGGCATCGAATCTCGAGAGCAGGGGTCCTTCTAACTTGATCTGGTCTGATAGCGGAACCGAGGGATCGAACCTGCCATGTTTAGGATTTGCTGCGGCTAGTATTCCGCATCTGGCCATCAGCGTGGCGTTGATGCCCGCTTTCGCTACCGTAATAGTCTGCTGTTCCATCGCTTCGTGGATGGAGGAACGGTCCTTGTCTTCCATCTTGTCAAACTCATCAATGGCGGCAATGCCCATGTCTGCCAGAACCAGGGTCCCTGCTTCCAGGTTCCATCTTCCGTCTCCAAACTCGTCTTTGGTGGCTGCCGCGGTCAATCCTGCAGCGCTAGAGCTCTTGCCGGAGGTGTATATGCCTTTTGGCACCACGTTTCTCACAAATCTCAACAGTTGAGATTTGGCAGTGCCGGGATCTCCAACCAGCAAAATATGAATATCTCCGCGCAGCCGGGTCTCGTCAGGCATGAGCTTGGTTACACCTCCAAACATCTGCAGTAGCATAGCCTCTTTTATGACATCCATGCCATATATCGTCTCGGCTATAGAGTCAATGAACCTGTTGAACAGGTTCTCGTTTTTTGACAGCGCTTCAATCTCATTCAAGTCTTCCTGGCTAAGCGCAATATCTTCATATTCCTCTTTCGGAAACTCGTAATTGTTAATGTCCAGATACAGGTCAAAATACTGGCTTATAGCGTTCTTGCTAAACTTGGTAATAGGCTTTAAAGTGCCTACAATCGTGATTTTTTTGCCGGGCATGATCTCTCCCTTGGTCAGATCGTCTTCCAGGTACGCGAGTATCTTCTGTGGCTGTTGCCCTCCTTTCAGCTCTTCTGGAAGCTCCTGGATCTCGATTCTCTGAGAATCTATATAAAAAGACCGGTCCTTATCTAGCTCGAAAATCTTGCTTTTTTTGCATGCTTCGCATATGTTGGGCCTTACAAGCGTAAACTCATCGTTCTGTACAATGTAATTTATATGTCCACACACTTTGCACTCGAACGCAGCTTCTCTGATTCTGGGCCTGACGTCCGTGACCATTCTCACAATGCCCTCAATCTTCAAAAACTCGCTCATGTGCTTGGCTCTCAAGTCCCGGATCTTATGAAGCTGCGAGTCAGATAGGTTTTTTATGCGAAGATGGATATTGTACGATTTTTTCTCTTCTGGCAACTCTTCTCTCAGCGTCTTTTCTCCCAGGCTCAGAGCACGCTGCGGATCTCGCAACAAAAGCTCTGCAAGGTCTGTGTCGAAAGTTTGAAGCTCTCTAAAGTCAATATATAACGATTTGGTATCTGGATATTCATTGGCTATTGAGGATAGCGTGATATTGTAACTGTACTCTACAAAAAACTTGGACCATAGCCCGGATATGTCTTCGTCAATTAACTCTACCATATTATATCTCCCATTATCTTACCTGCATAAAAAGATTATGCTAACCCAAATATTAAAATTATGGCTCTCTGTTTTTGCACAATTCTGAAAATTCGCATATGTCACAGATCTTGCTTTTTACTCTCGAAAACCGTTCTGCCTCAATATCCTTTATCACGCTCCTGATCTGTGCCTCAATCTGCTCTATCTCGGGCGCATCCTCATAAACGAGCGTATTGGACTTGATCGAATACAATGCGATGCGCTTTGCTCTTTGCGATTTCAGGTAATACAGTGCCAGCACGTAACAGTGAAGCTGACCACGGTACAGCTCCATATCGATACTTGCAGTCTTGTAATCCACGATCTCCCATTCTCCCTCATGCTCGTATGCCAGGTCTATAGATCCCTGCACTCTCGTGCCATCCATGTTCATTATGAACTGCAGCTCTCTGTAGTTTTTTGATCTCATGATCTCGCTCCAGAATTCGGTATTATATACGCTGGTCACGAGCTCGCTTGCCCGCGCATCTTGATCGTCGATCGCTCCCGTTTTCAACAACGCGTGCAGTTTTGTGCCCAGCTTCAGCGACTCGCGTTTCATTGACACAGTTCCGAAGCTGGTCAGATAATAGTATTTTCTGGGACACTGGAGATACACGTTTATCAATGTGGGAGAGAGCAGTGCCAGCTTTTTCGCCTGTTCTTTTAACGGTTCAAGCCTTATCGTCACATTTTTATCATGCCGATTCTCTATCTCTGAAAAATTATCTAGTGCCTCCTTACTGGCATTTATGTACGGTTCCAGCTCTGCTTTAGACATGTTCGCGGTCACGACGTTAGACCATGTTTTTGCACCTTTTCGCGAATCTTGATCAATGCTGAAAATCAGGTAGTTTTCAGCTCTGGTCATGGCCACATATAATAGCCGCAGATACTCTTCCTCGCTTTTCTGCATCCGGTTCATTATGTTTTTCAGCAGGTCCTTATAATCCTCATTGATGATTCCCAGATTGAACAAGAACCCTTTTTCACGGTCGAACATATACTCTCTCACGTCAGGCCTGGGCGGCGCAAACATGGTTGGCAATAATATGGCTTTTGCCTGCAGCCCTTTGTTTGCATGAACCGTCATGATCTTTACCGCATTGTCTTCCTTGTCGTTGATTATCGCCTCTCCCTCCCCCTCGTTCTGGATCAGCGTTTTTAACGCTTCGAGAAACTCGTCATACTGCAACACTCTCGCCTCTTCCAGCTTTCTGACAAGATCCACAAACTTGTAAATGTTCGCGTATTTTTGAGCTCCGTTCACGCGAGACAGATAGTGCAGATCCAGGCTCGTCAGCTCGATCAGCTTCAGCAACAGCAGGTCTTTTTTCTTGGGCTTGTACTCTCTCAATGTTTCAAGATGCGCGCTGAACCGATCTATGATCTCGCTCTCTTTCACATTGGAATAGGAGCGCTCATGTTTTGCAACCTCCCACAACAGCGTGTCGTCACCGCCGTACACAGAAGCCTTGATCAGCCTCGCAAAATAATAGTACTCTTCGTCCCGGGTTTTAGAGCCTAGGAAAAACAGGTAATTGACCATAAACCGGATCTCTTCAAGATTGAAAAAATCGTTGTTCGTGATCAGCACGTAGTCAATGCCCTGCCTCTGAAACTCTCTCACGTACCTGTCAATATGAGTCTTTGCCCTGAACAATACTGTGATGTCCCGGTACTCAACATGCTTTTCAGAGACCAGGTACTTGATCACCTTCGCAAACAGCTCTGCCTCATGGCTCACCTTCCTATCCATATTGCCGTCCGCCGCATCGAACACGAACACTTGCGAGTCTGCTGCAGATTGTGCATCCATGGCACTGAACTGCAGTGCAGAGCCCTGAAACACCCTGGTAAACAGCGTGTTTACAAAATTGATAAGGTTTTTACCAGACCTGTAGTTTCGATGCATGGACACGTTTCTGAACCCTGGCTGAGAGAGCATGTATCCTGGTGACGCATCGCGCCATTCGTAAATAGACTGGTGATAGTCTCCAAACAGCGAGATCCTGCTATTGTTCCTGAGCAGTTTTATAAACTCGAACTGCAAGATGCTGGTGTCCTGATACTCGTCGATCAGGATGTACAGAAACCTATTGCTCCACTTTGCCCGAAACAACGGATCTTTTTTCAGCTGCAGGTACGGATAGTATACAAGATCCTCAAACTCGAACAAGCCGCGCTGAAACTTCAGATTATCCACCTCATGGCTGTAATCGAGCAGCATGGTCCTGATCGCAGTGAGCAGCTCTCTGACTATCCTTGATTCATGCGTGCTCATATTGATTTCCCTGAACAATGAGTCATTTATGAACTTTGCCTGGATCTCTTCGATACCCCATCCAAACTGCCGGGATCGGGCATAGACGCTTTCTAAAAGATGCTGAAAACTGTATTCTCCGCCTGCCAGGTCAATGTTGAAATACTCGTTGACCAGGCTTGTCTGTGCCCGGTTTCTCAATATCACGTTCTGGAACGCGTCCCATCTCAACTGCTCGAGCTCGTAATCATCGTCGATGCTGTAGTTGGGATTGATCTTGAGCTTGAGTATGAGATCGTTAAAAAGCATGTTGCTGAACGAGTGGATAGTAGAAACGTAGGTGAGCGAGTCTGTAAAATCGTAGCGCTCGAACAACAGCTCGTAAATCTTGCGTTTCAGGTCGTATGCAGCATCGTTCGTGAACGTTAATACCAATATCCGGTTTGTTGCCTCTGCTATGCTGTACCCGCTCTTTGCAAGATCTTCTATAATGCTCATGTACGCGTTCGAAAGCGTGGTGGTCTTGCCCGATCCCGCTACAGCATTGACCCTCAGGTTCTCTCTCTTGCACATATCTATGATCGTTTTCTGCTCTTCATTCAGCTCCGTCACTGCCACCTCCCAGATAATAGGCACAGAGATCGTAATAGTCGCAGTGCCGGCACTCTTCGCCCGGCATGGCTGCAAATGATGCTTTACGGATCTTATCAATGTACTCTTTAAGCTCTTCTTTCAGGTGATCGGGATTGATCTTGCCCTCTCCCATGCCCACATATAGCGTTTTCGTGTAATTGCTCTCTATGACAGGACTGTACCTGGCGCTGGTGAGCTTCAGTGAATAGTATTTGCCCATCATCGCGCTGATCTTGGCGCTCATATATGTGAGATATATGGGCATTGCCAAGTCTTCCTTGTACAGTTTTTTCAGGTTATCTGGAGAAGTGTACTTGTAATCGATTATGACGTGCCCCGAACCGGTGTAATCGATCCTGTCAATCCTGCCCCTGATGACCGTATTATCGTATAATTGCCAGGAAAACGGGTACTCTACCTCTTTCACGACCCTGTTCCGCGACACGGCCCTGTCAAAGCTCAGGAAATTGAGTAGCTTTTTGGTGACGCTTAACTCGATGATCTCCAGCACCTTAGAATCTACCTGCTCTTTAAACGTGCTTAAATGCTTTGATACATATCTCTTGATCTCGTTTCTCAGGTCCAGATCCTCCTTGAAGTCCCGGTGATCAGTATAGAAATCTTTCAGGATGTTGTGGTACAGCGTTCCTGTTGCAGTGCTGCCAAACGGCTCTTCGGGCTTTGATATCTGCAGCACGTACCTGTAAAAATAGCTGAGCCCGCATTTTTTGAACATGGTCAGCTCTGAAGGCGTGAAATCTCGGCTTTGCAACGATGTGGCAATCTCGCTTTTCCGTTCTTCGATATCATGCAGTAACGGAACGCTGATTATATGATCAAGCTCTTTTTGAACGTTCATATCCTCAATGATCATGTTCCGGTTCGAGATCAGCGCACGCAAAAGCTCTCTCCTCGTATAAAAAACGGTGTGGTCCGGATATTTGAGGGGATCGTACTCTTCCTTTTTTATTTTGTGATCCGCTTCGAGCCTGCGCAGGTACCTTGATTGGTACTCTCTCTTCGCTTTCTGGTCCCTGTATGAGTATGTGAATATGATGTTTTCAGAGCTCTGCAACAGCATGTCAAAATAATAGTCTTCGTTTTTCATGTCCATGTATGAAGTACGGTAATAAAAGCCATATTGCGCTTTTATCTGCGGATCTATCAGATCTTTAGACTCCATGATCCTTGGAAACACGCCCTCTTTCATGTTTCCTATAAAAAGAAATCGTGGAGAATTGAAAAACATGTTACCTATATCCACGACCTTTACCACGTTCTTGTTTGCAGGCATCTTGCCGTACGTGTAAGTGCTGATATACAGATCCAAAAGGCTTGCAACCTGAATCTTGTTCCGATCATCCAGGTTCAGGTACGGGATGTAGTCATAAAACTGTCTCAGATAGTTTATGAATCTTAGAGAATCACGATACTCGTCCTTGTCTATCTTCAATGACTCAAGATGCTCGATCAGCATTGTTAGAAACTGCCCAGCGTCTTTCGCATTGTAAACCAGTCTTGAGGATATGCTCCTGTACGATGCGTAGATTTCCAGGTCCTGAAACCGCTGTCTCGTCTCTATAAAGTATGGAATGTGGTACATGCTGAATATCTCCCTGATCAGTGGCTCATATAGCTTTGCGTCTCTGAACGCGATCATGATCTCGGAAAAGCGCACCTGCTTTGAAAGCTCTGCAATCTTTCTTGCAATCGTGATGATCTCGCTTCTCTGGTCCGGTACTGCCAGAAACTGCATATTCTCTGAGTAATCATGCTTTTTCCGGTGCAGCTCCGGGTTCAGGTGACGGAGCCTTTCGTTCACGAGCATTATGGAATCGGAATCGTAGTAAAACATGGTCACATCCGCTCTGGACAGCAACGATTCGATAAGATTGAGAAAAACGTTGTCGATCATGAAAAAGTTGGCAAAATAGATTTTTTTGTATCTGCACCCATCGACCTTTATAATTCTTGAAGCACTGTTCTCGAGTGTGATATGCGATTGAAAGTGCATAGTATCTATAATATTATTATACATGCTGCTGAACTTTTTAAAATACTCTAATCTCCCATCATCCGTATTGTCTATATTCTGATTATCCTGCATTGTATTGAACTCGTCTATGAACAATGACACGAACTCAGGATAGTTAACCAGCTCTGCATAGTCTTTGTTGAGATCGCTTAAGCGCAGGATTATGTCTTTCGTGATCACGCGCTCTAAAAACCTGGGCATCACAGGCAGTGTGTCTAAATGAAGAATCATCGCTATAAAACTGTCCACTGTATAGATGTTCGAGAGCTCTATGCTCTTTACTCCACTCTCGAGGAGATGCTCGTAAAAATTGCGGGTCTGTATGATGTCTGGCAATATGATCGCGCAGTCAGGATCGTTCACCCCTGATTCCAGCATAGAAACATCTGTGTCAATGAGCAGCTTATTCATCTGTGCTTGGTATCATAACATGGTTATTTAAAATTTTTTAATTGCCTTTCCGAGATTCGTGCCGTCCAGCAAATAGACGTTCATGTGCGCAATCTTCACGATGCCGTTTGCAAATAACGGGCCGATCGTGTCTTTTTCATCGCTCAGCGCGCGACCGGTCAGAGTGTTGAAAGAAGGCATGATGATTACCTCCCCGTTGAAATCATAATAGTTTTCCATCTTTTTTTCGGGATTGCCACGAAGCCAGCACGGCTCGACCTGATTATGGCCCTGCGCGTCAGTGATTCTGATCTCTGGATGTATGTGCGCCATGACCAGGTACCTTGCTTTTTCAAGCTCTTTCGTGGGCCAGGTATGGCCATGCATCAGATAATAAGGGCCGAACAATATGCCCCTGCTCGATCTCACATTCAATTCAGGATACATGCGCTTTAGCGAGCCGTCATGGTTGCCGGGCACGATCTCGATGCTCGCTTTCTCGCTGAGCTCATGAAAAAACGCTGATAACCGAGATTTATCCCTGTAATCAGGATAGTAGAGCGTGTGTTTCACGTCACCCAAGATTATGAGCGTTCTGACCTCATGCGCTTCTATCAGGCGCAATATGCGATCTAAAATGTTGAGAGATTGGTCGGGAATGAGTATGCCCCGGTTCTCAAATTCAGCCTCGATGCCGAGATGCAGGTCTGCTATGATCATCAGTTTCATAGACTCGTCGTACAGAGCACGCTCGTTTAAGACCGGATAGATCATGGCCTTGCAAACCTGCAGTATATGCCCGATCCCAGCACCTGAACCGAGATCAGCTTTAACCGGATCAGATCATCGATATTCATGGCTGCCGCACCTTCTGCCAGAGTCGGCGCGTTTGCGCCTATTATCACGGGCGCGATGAACAGGCTCAGCTCATCGTACAGCTGAAGCTTCAAAAACGAGTATATGACCGTGCCACCGCCCTCAACCATCAACCTCCTTATTCCCATCTCACTCAATTTCTCGAGCATCATCGTGATATCCACCTTCTCGGTCCCACAACGAAGCACCTCAAAATTCATATTATCGCGCTTTGCAGATTCGGTGGTGACAATAATGGTTCTCGCACTGTGGTCCAGAACCTTCGCGTTTTCTGGAATCCTGAGAGAAGAATCTAACACAATGCGAATCGGATTTTTGGGGTTCGAAACATACTGCGGCTTTACGGTCAGGCGCGGATCGTCGCTCAGCACCGTGTTTATGCCCACCAGTATCGCGTCTACACTGTTTCTCAGCCTGTGCACGCGCTCAAAATCCGCACTGTCCGATAGATCAGTCTGCTTTCGCGTTGCGAGCGCAAGCTTGCCGTCAATGCTGATCGCTGCGTTTATTATAATATAGGGTCTCATCACTCTCATGATATTAACAAATCTTATAACATTTTTCTTTTTTTCATAATATGAATTTGTGGTGCACAAGCTCAATAACATTGTTGCAAGCTCGATTTTAATTCTCTTAGATCATAAAACTTGTAGTAGTATGCATCAGGAATCATCCACGATGCGGGCAGCGCTGTTGCAAAGCTTAATAGTGCAGAACGTTCTGTTATCGCAACGTTCTTAAACTCTAACGATCCGTTCCAGTGCATTGAGTAGCATGAAAGTGTGATGTTTTCGAAAAAAGAGTATATGTTGAGAGAGAACGTGATGCTGGTCCATGCATTTTTCGTTTTTAAAGCCAGCCCGCTCAGATAATATTGTGAGAGCAGAGGCACTGTGAACGCGCTTACATTTATCATGAGATCGTTTTTCAGAGCCGTATTGTTCGTGTAAACAGAAAACGTGATATTGTACGTGCCGGGCGCGAGATTGAACAGGGTTGTGTGCCAGAGCAGCGTGTTGTTAGTGTTGTTTGCCAGGATCACATTTTTGTGCACGGTCGTGTTCGGGCCCAGAATCAACGATGCTGCCTTAAAATGAAAATTGTCAGGCTCGTAATATCTGATCGCGCCTTTGTACCCTTTTTCTAAAAGCACGAATCCTGCCGCTTCTGCAACTATGCCGTACTTGCCTGACGAATAGTAGAGACTTGCAAAATCGTACATGTTCGGAGTTCCAGATAAGTAATATGGCGAGTTCAGGTCTGCAATCACATACTCGATGTTAGTGGGGATCAGCTTACCGCTCATGTTCAGATACTGGCTCTGAGCAGTCAGGTTGTCTGTAAAGTTGGACACGCCCGTGATCAGCGGCGCACCGTACGCGAGAGGCCGCGGATACGCGGAAAGTATGTTATTTTGCGTGAGCAGATACGGATTGTTGGCAGGCACCATCGCTATTATGTGCGACAGCTCGCTGTACGCAGTGTAGTTTGCAGCAGTGCTCTCTGCAAACTCAAAGCTTGCCTCTGAATACTGGTTGAACGGCCCGATCGGTAAATACACGGCCGCGAACAGTATGACGAGAACAAGCATCAGTGCCGTAAACTTGAACTTGGGATCGGACACGGTATGCGTGATTCTCTCTCTCACACTCTTTGCTCCGCTCGGCTCATCTTCCACAAGATCGTGCAGCGTGTCTATAAAGCCAAGATACAGAAACGCAAGCACTAACGGCGCATACTGATAGCTCAAGAACGGGGCGGGAGAGGGAAGATAGAACAGCACGTAAAAGTAGGGGATGAACATGATCAAAAACCGTTTTGAGAGGACTGGCAGTGCCAGCAACGGTACTAATAGAACGAGAAGAACGTTGACCTTATAGTCAATGTTCAAGAATGGAGCTGGATGCCTGGGTATGTACATTCCTAGATTGCCGTACAATGACGGATGCGAATAGTTCATTATCAAGAATAAGAACATCGCAGTTATGAGCAAGATAGCCGGATATTTTAAAGACTCATATCTTCGTTTAAATAAAGATTCGATAATGAGCATTATTGCAAACAGCACGATGAACAGCATGTACGGAAACATGGTGAGCCCTGAGACTATGAACACTATAAACGATGAACGGTACCATGATTTCAGGTACAGATAATATGCGATCATAAAGAGAGTGGGAAACAGAGACTGGTAAAACAGAGTGTACCAGTACAGTCCTGCAATGTATGGATACACTAAAAACGAGAGCGAGATCATGAGCGCGAGAACCTTGCTTTTCAGTATTTGACGAGATATGCCGTACACTGCAAACACGCCTATAGTTATAAACAGCTGCTGAAACACGAGAAGCACAGCATAGCTTTTTATCATAAAGAGAGGAAACAGAAGCCATATGAGCGGATGCATGATCAGGTTTTGAAACGTGAACGGATTGTTTGTAAAGCTGGATCCATATTGCATGAGCATTCCCGCTCCCGATACCGTCTCGCTCAGCGCGTAAATGCGCAGCACTGCAATATAGGACCACAACACTGCAAATACTGCGAACATGATGATTATGATGTACTCGCGCTTCAATACGCTCCATAAATATTCAAAAACTCCTCTTATGGTCATGATGGATACCTCACCAGCTCTGATACCATTACATTAGTAACACTGAAAAACTGGCCAAACTCTGAAAACGGCTTTGTTTCAGTAACAATCACGTTTTTGGTCATTATTGATGCATGAAGCGAGTATCCGGTAATCTGGACGTCCGTGTAAAAATTGTAAAGATAAAACTGTATGGTGACATTGGTCCAGCCGCCAGATACATTGACAGTATGCTCTGTAATCATAGGCACTCCGAACGCGGTTGCTTTTAGGGTCATCGACGTTGAGGAATTAGAGCGGACCTGCACGGTCACATTATATGCTCCCGGTGCCAGGTTCATGACAGGAGTGGTCCACATCGTTCCGTTTAAAGTGCTGTTTGAGAGGATCGTACTATGCCAGATCTTCGATATGTTTCCTGGACTAATCTGCGTATAGTTAAAATTGTAGCTCATAGGCCTGTAATATTGTATTGGTCCTGCATAATGTTGCTTTAAAAGCACGAACCCTGACGCTTCTCCAACGATCCCGTACTGGCCAGAACCGTACAGAACGCTCGTAAAATCGTACATGCTCGGCGTTGTAGATAGATACTGCGGCGAGTTCATGTCTGCAAGCACATAATCGATTCTCGCGTTTACCAGCCCTGTCGAAGTGTTCATATAGTGATTTGATGCAGTGATATTATTTAGAAAATTCATAAATTGAAGATCCATCACGCTGTTATAATATGAGCCGTAATAAGATTCGGGAAGCAGCGCTCTCGGATATATCTCTGGGATATTGTTCTGCGTCAGTACGTATGGATCAGATCTTGGAATGATAGAGACGATATGCTCCAGATTGTTAAACGTGGTCCAGTTCACGGCCGTGTTTTCAGCCACGTCAAAGTTGGTCATCGAGTACTCGTTCAACGGTCCGTAAGGCTGGTACACCATCGCGAACAGTACCATCAGCACCAGAATCGCGGCCGCAACCTTGAACCTCGGCGCTGTGACTATGCTCTTGAATCTATTGAACCGCTTTGTATCATGATTTTCATGATGCTCGAATATTCTTGCAATCGCATCGATCGTGCCCAGATACAAAAACGGCACGATCAGAGGCCCGTACTGCAGATGCACAAACGCTGGGAACATGTACGCCCAGTAATTTGCAGAAAATAAAACGAATATGAACGGTGCCAGCATCAGCACGAACCTTCGCGAAAACAGAGGCAACCCGAATAGCGGAATAAACAGTATGTACAGCACAAACAGCTTGAAATCTATGCCGTAGAAGAACGTGCCTCCCATAAAATGCGCGTTGCCGGTCATTGACTGCGAGATCGAGGCCGTGCCCGAGGAGGCAATGTAAGATAGTATGAATATGATGAACGACGCGAAAAACAGTACTGCTGCAAATCGCAGCGTCTTGATATTAAACTCCGGCTTTTTGTATCTCATATCGTATAGGGTTTCAAGCATGATCAGAAACGATAACAGGATTATGAAAAATATGTACGGGTATCTCGTGATGCCTGCAAGGATCAATAGAATAAACGCGCTCTTGTATCTTGTTTTAATAAAAAGATAGTATCCGATCAGGAACAGAGTGGGAAACAGAGCCTGATAATGAAAATCGAACCAGTACATGCCAGACAGGTACGGATACAACAGATACGAGATCGCAATGAGCATTGCCGCACTTTTCAGCTTGAGAAAATGCTTGGCTATGCCGTACACGGGAAATATGCCGGCAGTGATGAACGTTGCCTGAAACGCCAGGATCAGAGGAAAGCTCTGCGGTATGAACACTGGAAACACGACCCATAATATGAGGTTTGGATAAAATTGAAGAGGATGGTACATGAACGCCCATGCGTTCTGCATCGCGAGCCCCAGATCAAATAGCGTTGCGTGCAGTGCGTAAAATTTCAAAATTGATATGTTTGCCCAGTATACTGAGAATATGACGAAAAATATAGCAATGATGATGATTAAAGGATCGTTTTTAAAATAGCTCTTTATTCTTGCTAATAGTTTTGTAGTTACTCCCTTATCTGATTTTTGAGCCATGAAGTTCTGCACCTTTAATATTATTCATAATCTCCACTCTATTAATAAAATTTTGCGTGCGATATAAGAAACTATAAAATATGCACCTTTTCAACCGCCGATATAAAGAAAAGTTAATATATATTTATTCTCATATCATCGTTATGAGCGCAGATTTCAGGCTTGTAGTGACAAAAGCACCGTTGCGCATCACGTTCACGGGTGGAGGCTCGGACTTTCCCAGGTTTTACAGGGCTTACGGGCCGGGAGCGGTAGTGTCCGCTGCGATAAACAGGTACATTTACGTGTCTATAGCAAAGAACTTTTATGATAAAGAGTACCGGATCAGCTACTCTAAAACTGAAAACGCGATACCGGACCGGAACATGATAGAGCATCCTACCGTTCGCGAGGCTTTAAAGCTTCTCGATGTCAAGTGCGGAATACAGATTATAAGCATTACTGAGATACCGTCTCGAGGAACAGGACTGGGATCGAGCAGCAGCTTTCTCGTAGCTTTGTTGCTGGCCCTGCACACATGGATCGGAGAGAGTGTCACTGCCGAGACGCTGGCACAAGAAGCGTACAAGATCGAGAGAGAGATACTGAACGAACCTGGCGGCAAGCAGGACCAGTATCTGGCTGCGTACGGAGGCATCAATCTCATGAAATTCAATATTGATGACAGCGTTGAGATGAAGCCTATCATCATGACCAAAGAGATGAGGCGAAAGCTGGAAGAACATCTTCTTATGTTCTATACCGGTATCGAGAGATCTTCGGCATCGATTCATACAGAACAGCTCAAAAACGTGGATAATCATGTTGAATATTATCAGAGAATGAGTTCTATTGCTCTCGACACCTACGATGCCATATCGTCTATGAACATCGAAAGAATTGCAGAGCTCATGGAACAAAACTGGAACTTGAAGAAAAAGCTGAACAACGGCATCAGCGATGCGAATATTGAGAAAATGTACCAAGCTGCCAAAAATGCAGGCGCACTGGCCGGCAAGTTGATGGGCGCTGGCGGCGGCGGATTTATGCTGTTTCTCGTCAATCCGGATCAGAGAGAGAATGTGATAAACGCGCTAAAAGAGTATCGAATGGAAGAGTTTAAAATCGATACTTTCGGATCTAGAATCGCATACTTTGAAGATTATTAGGATAGTATTCACGTTCGGCGGATTATCAGAATCCTGCTAAATCAATAATGAAAAATGTCTATATTGCTATATTTTCAAAGTGTATTTGTTGAATAAGATACTCTTTCTCCTGAACCGACGGGGTATAAAAAAGAAAAATTAATATTAATTCTCGTCATTGATCATACATGAACGTTTTAGTAACTGGAGGATCTGGATTTATAGGCAGAAATATTGTTAAAAAGCTTAAAGAGCAG
>JBMFWH010000009.1:0-38597 GCA_049965455.1 Thermoplasmata archaeon
TCTTTTTTGAAGTAGATCCACCTTTTTGAGAAGGAGATCTTTGTCTTTGTTAATTAACTCATTGTTTTTTTGAAGTAGATCCATTTTTTTGAGAAGTAGATCAATGATCTCTTGATCATCCTTGCACTTTGCAAATATTTTATCCACGATTAGTATATTAATAATAAAATATATACATGTTTCGGTAAAACAGGGGGTTTTTGTAGAATTTTAACTTCATAATCGTGACCAGTTACTATATAATCCGAATTCAACATTGAAAGATCCTATAAAAATAAGTTATTTGAGCCATTTTAACTATTTTTTTATTAGCTCTTTTATTTTTATAGATCCTAATATTATGTGCTCTAAGCTTACAAAATTATATGAGATTACCTCTTGAAAACATCCAACACCCAGAAAAAATTAATAGGCGCTTGCATATAACTATCTCTTAGAACAGACAAAAATTAGCGAAAACATATGAATTATATTGAAATACAATAGGTGGCGAGGTTATGATATTAAAAATAGTTACGGATTCGTTGGATGAAATAGATCTAAAGATTATTGATCTACTAAGTAACGATGGAAGGATTACAGATACTGAAATTGCTAGAAAGATAGGATTGAGCAAAACAAGTGTAAGATTAAGGAAATTGAAACTGATAGAAAGCGGCAAGATAAAAGTATTAGGCCTACCAATATTCAGGAATTTAAATCTTATAGATGCTGACGTATTTATTAAATTTAAAGTCAACACCTCTCAAATAGAGATAGAGAATGCAGTAAAAAAATTGTCAAATGAAGAATTTGTATATGAAATAAATAGATATATCTACAAATACGATCTATCTATAGCGGTTTATCATAAGGATTTTGCATCGTTAAAAATATATTTACAGGAGCTTTTTAAAGACCTCAAATACATAGAATCCTATGAGATCTACCCGGTGGTTCAAACAGACAAATCCTTCGGTGTATTATTATAAGGTATTTTTCAACAATTTTTCTGACAAACTCTTTAATTTAGGATGTGTATAAACTCCATTCTCTTCTATTTTCACATTGTCAAGCCACACAGTAGGTGCCAGAATTATGCCATCGGTATGTGATTTTGCAGGTCCTGCATTACCTAAAAATGATGATCCTTGAGATCCGAATCCAAACTCTACTGCGCCAAATACCCGCTCATCTTCCAGAATATTGCCGGATAATCTTGCTCCAGGGTTGAATCCATAGCATGCATGTGCTATATTGTACATGTTTTTATCTTTAAAGCCATCTAGATATCCTTTAAAAATTCTGCCTTCCACATTTTTTGAAAATTCTACAATCTTACCTTTTTCTATTGTAAGAGTGACTGGATCTCTCAATTTTCCAAGAGTATCCGGAGGCCAGATAGAACCATCTATCACCATCTTCCCTTCGATTGTTTCCTCAATTGGTGCCCACGATATCTGCCCTCCTAAAAATGATTCCTGGTGATCTTTTGTGGTAATACCAGTATCTAAAAATACCGGGCGACCATCCATTTCAAAAACCAGGTCAGTTCCTTTTTCAGTTTTTATGCGCATTTTTTTTGCATTTTTAGTTAAATTTGTGAGCACTGTCCCAAACTGTTCCAGAGTTGTTGTGTTCACATTTGCAATGCATCTAACCATCATTTCCTTTGTCATGCCAGTAAGACAGAGGTGTCTTGCTCCAGCATTAATAGCATTACTATATGCCTTGGTGATATACAAAAACCTGGAAGCATACTCAATAATAGCATCCGCATTTTTCATTGCCTCGGCCACTACTCTTGGTGGCTCTTCTCCCACATTGGTCAATGTTTCGTACCACATTATTATTGGCCTAGCTCCAGCTATATATGCTTGTTCAGCGGTTGCATCTACAATCTCCGTATCTATTTTTGTATCCGCGTAAATAAGGACTTCTTCACCTTTTTTCAACTGTACTAACTCGTTTACTATTTTATAGGTAGCTTTTTTTAATTCCCATGTTTCATTCATGCTTGTCAACTCCTATTACGTAATTGATTCAATTTAACATTGAAAAAACCAAATATCAAAAAATAAAAAAATTATTTGGAAAGAGATAGGTATATGTAAATCATATCTCCACCACCTGCAACCATTGGGTTTTGCTCATATTGTATTCCAGAGAGTGATGGAGAATATAACCAGAACCAGTTAAGCTGTGCAAGATACACATAACTTGTCATGTTCACTGCAATTTTTTCAGCATTGTCGTAGTATATCAGAGCCTGTGTTAAATTGCCGGTATTCATGCCATTTCCTATATCTTCGTTCATAGTTTCTACCTGCAATGTCTGATTTGGATGCCCGGATAGGTTTAGAACAGTTGGATTGAATCCGCTGCTGGAAGCATAAAATCCGCTTTCCTGGTAAAGACCTTCCAGATAATCTGTAGCAAATGGGTAATCAGGGGCATACCAAGTAGTGAAATATATGGGCATGGGGTTCATATTAGGTACCAGATATCCGTACCATGTAGACTGTTGAAGATAGAGCGGGGTCATTACGATGTTAGGGTCTATAGCACTAAGCGTCTGTGCCCACATATCTGCTGCTGCAAAATCAACAGGATCTCCTGCATATACAACTACTGGTATGTCTATGCTCTGATTGTATATCCCAGATTCATAAAGATACTGCTTGGCAATGGTAATGTTGTAAGTGGGCACGTTTATTCCTGCCTCAGCCAGTTGCTGTGGGGACATATATCCCAGCAATCCTTCAGGTATTGCGCCAGTGTAATGAAAACCAAAATTCACTCCATAAATTTTGTTACCCATCAGACTATTGATATAGGTGTCATAATTGAAAGCATATGCAAAAGCTCTTCTGACATCCATGTTTGAAAAGTAGTATTGGGGTATGTGATATCCAGAGCCCAGTGTGGACAAGAGCGTCTCATTAACATCAAAGTTAAAAGCGAAAGAGTTAATATTAAGACTTGAAAATTCAGTCTCTGCTATTTTGCCTGCTGATACATACTTATTTATTGTTGGGAAGTCATAGCTTGGCAAATTGCTAAAAATATCTGCAAGACCGCTTTTCAACATTAACAGTTCAGTGGATGGATCTTTTATCCATTCTATATAAATAGTATCGTTTGCCTTATGCCCATATCCTGGCACACCAGGAATAGGCGTATAATATGGATTTGGCCCCAGTGTAATTGATTGCCCTAACATAAAATTTTTAATAATATAAGGACCAGAGCCCATAGTATTCCACTGTATATATGTGTTATAATTTACCTCATTGCCATATTGCTGGTATGCCAAAAATCCGGCTGGCGTGAAATTTATACCTGCACCATGTTCTGCAAGCCAGTTATAGTCTAAGACAGAACTTCCCATATTGGAAGAAGCTAGATAATAAATGAAAATTGGGTCTGGCCTCAATAGATGGAACGTTACAGTCTGTGTTGCATTGTTTAAGGTAATTGCAGAAGTGATATTCTGATACGAGTTTGCATTAGGAGCATAACCTCCACCAGGCAATAAAGAGGTTGCAAGAATTCTCCCATTTGTGCTTGGAGCTCCCTGCACGAAAATCAGGTCTCTCACGTAGCTGGCATATACGTCCCATGCGGTCAGCGGATCCCCGTTTGCGAATTTCAGGCCACTCCTGATATGGATCGTATATGTTGTGTAATTTGCAGAAATACCACCATTTGCAACGGTAGGTATCTCACTTGCTACCATTGGAATCATCTGGCTTATATTCATTGAAGAGCCATTATACGTAAATAGGTTTTCATAAACATTTAGGATAATCTCATACCCAATCAGATCACTATCAATATCTGGGTCGAATGAATATGGACCTCCTGGTTGTAGCTCTGCATTAATAATTTCATTTGAGCTGGATGAACTGCTAGAAGTTTTAGCAATTTGTGCAACTGTTCCTGGATTTACTATCACCATTGTATCTGCTACTGTACTATTCTGGTACTGCCCACTTGCAATTATCTCATGCAGGAGGGAGATTGGATAATATGTTAGATTTGGAGATCCCAGATATTCCTGTGTTACATAGTTTGTGGAGTTAAATGTGAGTATAGTGAGAGACAGAACATATATTCCCGCTGAATTATAGTTGTATGAGACATTATCATAATTAAAAGATCCAGAAGATGAATTATATATTGCCGGATCTGTCACACTCTTACCATTGCCAAAGTTCCAGATATAATAACCAATAGTCCAGTTTGATGCGGTAGGTGGTTCCATAAAAGATCCCACTAAATTTATAGCTGTACCATTGGTAAATATCTGGGAGTTAGAAACAATCACTGGCACTGTTATCTCAGTTGCCAGGGCCGTGGTTACAGTACTTGCTGTGATAGTAATTGGCAGTATATCTGCCATATTATTTATTTTTACACTATTTAGAGTAGCACTTGCAGTAACCAGATATTTTCCAGGTACTTCATAAGAATGGGTAGTTATATATTTACCAGATGATGCTGAATATGTAGTATTGGCAGAAAATCCGTCACCAAAATTGAATATTACATTATTTGCAGTTCCTCTGGGCAAAGTAGCGTAAAAGGATATATTTTGGCCAGTTTGAGCTAGAGAAGTGCTGCTACTGACCGATATCGTATTAGCAGATGTTTGCTTGTTAATTGTAAGAATCCCTATCACTGATGATATCAGAACTACTACTATTACAATTGCAATAATTCCATAGATTGTTTTTCTGTTCAAATTTAAACCTCCTAAGAAGTTATTTTAAAAAAGATATGAATATGCATATATATAAATTTTTTGAAAAACAAAATAGTTTTATTGTCTATTTTTTTTAATTAATATTTTACTTTTTAAACCTATAGTAGTCTATAGAAAGTTTTATTTATAAAAAAATATTACTATTAAAAGCGTGATAATATGAGAAACCTAACAAAAGAAGACGTGGACAATTTATTATATGGAGCTACATTTCTTGGGACTGGTGGAGGAGGCAGTATGGAGATGGGTTTGGAACTTTTGAATAAGGACCTGAATGACGGATTAGCTTTTCAGATTGCGGATTTAGATGAATTAGATGACCATGCAACAATTGCATCTCCTTACTATGTGGGAGCCGTGGGAAATAAGATCAAGATAAATCATAGTAAAGATCCTGCATTACTGGCCACCAATGTTCTTGAAAATTATGTTAATAAAAAGGTTGATGGAATAATTGCTGCTGAATTAGGGGGATACGCTACTGCAGGTGCATTACATGTAGCTGCATCTAAGAATATACCACTTTTAGACGCTGACGCGGCAGGCAGAGCTGCGCCGGATCTACAATGCTCCTTATTTTATATAGCTGATATTCCTATTACCCCTTTTTCTGTTTATACGCTAATGGATGATGAGATTGTCGTAAAATCAATTTCCTCAAATGAACAAGCAGAGCTAATAGTTAGAAAGATATCAACCTTGAGCTCTTCTTCAGTAGGATTATGCGATCATCTCACAACTGCAAGCACGTTAAAGAACAGTTGCGCAAAAAATACAATTAGCAAGGCAATAGAAATTGGAAAAAACTTGAGAAAAAGATCCCTTGAATCATTGCTAAAAATCAATGAAATTTATGAGTTGTTTAAAGGTAAACTTTCAGATAGTAAATGGGAAATAAGAAACGGTTTTACTTATGGATATTATACGTTAGATGGAATAGGAGAGTATTCAGGCAGCAAACTGAAAATTTGGTTCAAAAATGAAAATCTGATATCTTGGCTAAATGATTCCCCCTATATTACTTCTCCAGATCTGATCATTTTAACTACGGTTGATCTTAATCCCGTAACAAATCCCATAAATAAAACAGGGCAGGAATATTTTGTATTTGGTATGCGCTCTGACAAAAAATGGAGAACTGTAGCTGGATTAAATGTCATGGCCCCAAAATTTTTTGGATTTGAAATAGAGTATAAACCCATAGAGAATATATTAGAACCCATAGGTACAATAGTAGACCACAAATCCAGAATTTTTTTGTAATATTTTTTTATCTACTATTATTATTTTAGTAGTATTAATTATGTCAAATTAAATACTACTTTAAATAAATATAAATAAAAAATGCTAATTAATAGTCAATAGAAAGTTTTATATGTGTAAATTGAATAGAGAATAGTATGAAAACATTAACTATCGAAGATACTCTGGATATCCTGTATGGTTGTACTGTTCTGGGAACCGGTGGGGGTGGTAATTTAGCAAATGGAATTCAGAAAGTAGAAAAAGATTTTAAGGATGGAAAAAAGCTGAAACTTGTAAAGTTGGATGAAGTGCCAGATGAAGGGATTGTAGCCTCATCCTATTTTGTTGGAGCCATCTCTCCCGAATCAAAAACGAAAAAAAAAGATTTAAAAATTGTAATAGAAAATGAGGCATTGTATTCTTTCAATGTCCTTGAAGAATATAAAAAGGCAAATTTTTTTGGAATAATCACTACGGAGTTAGGCGGTGGAAATACTGCGACTGCTATTGATATTGCAATGAATAGGGATGTGCCACTTATAGATGCAGATCCGGCTGGCAGGTCTGTGCCCGGTGTTCAGCACTCATCATTTTATATTGAAAAAGTTCCTATCGCACCACTTTCGATAGTCAACAAATTTGGGGATATAATATTAATAAATCAAGTGGTTGATGATTTCAGAGCTGAAGAGCTAATTCGGAGCATTGCTGCAGAAAGTGGAAATAGTGTTGGAGTGACATCACAGGCAGTTACTGGGAAAATATTAAAAAAAGCAACGATACCCGAAACAATAACATTAGCACAGAAGATAGGGCATGCACTAAGAAATTCCAGAAATAACGGTGCTGATCCTGTTTATGAAATGATAAAAGCTGGTGAAGGAGCACTTTTGTTTGAAGGAATAGTTACAGAAGACACCATCTGGAATGATGAAAATGCTTACACAGTTGGAGAATTCAGGATTAATGGAACTGGTTCTCAATTTAATGGGCATAGCTTTAGAGTATGGTTCAAGAATGAGAATATAGTATCATGGCTTGATGATAAGCCCTATGTTACAGTTCCAGACCTTATTTCAGTGGTACTACGGAAGACTGGCGAGCCTATTTCTAATCCATATCTTAAAGGAGGGATGGAGGTAGCAGTGCTTGGGTTCAGATCTCCATCTGAATGGAGAAAGGAAAAAGCATTAGAGATATTTACGCCCCGTGCATTTGGATTTGATATACCATATGTACCTATCGAAAAAATACTTTCTGGGGTTTGGAATCCGAAAAAATAAGTGTAAAACATAAAATTTAGGATCCTTGAAAAAATGTTAAAAGCATACAATATAGAAATGCGATACTGTACTTACACATATCTATATTATAATTTAGATATACTAAAAATAAAAAGTTTCATACATCGTTGGTCAAAATCCACAGAAAAATGCCCAAAAAAAGTTTTAATGAGTAGAGAGATGGCTCTAAAATTATGCCGGCCTACATATATCATCTCTCCAATTAGTAGGGCCATCTCTTATATAATGATAATAACAATACCCTGGAAACACGTTTTCTCTAAAATAATAAACAGCATTATAAAAGGCAATGTTATTTTCTCTTTGCCGCAAAATTTTTCATATCTACAAGAGGTTGGAGATTAATTTTTTTGAACTTAAACCGGGCTTGAAAAGTTAAATGATACTATAAGGTGAGCCTACAATGAATCTGGAAAAGATAATCTTAGAACGTAGAGCGGTCAGGAAATTCACAGGAGAAAAATTGAGAAAAGAGGCGATAGACAAGATCATTGAAGCTGGGATATGGGCACCTACTGGAGGAAATGCACAATCACGTGTTTTTGTAACGGTGACAGATCCTGAAAAAATTAAGAACATTAGAAACAGCTCACCCGGCATTGTAGGCACACCGCCTTTGATAATAGTGCTCGGCACAGAACTAAATAAGGCAAAAAGGCAAGACGCAACTAATTGGCACGTATCAGCAATAATGGATGTAGCTATGGCTGCTGAAAACATGATTTTAATGGCTTATGATTTAGGTATTGGATCTTGCCCAATTCTGAGCTATGATGAAAATAATATTAAAAAAATCTTAGCCTTTCCTGTTTATGTAAGCATTGATCTGCTAGTCACTTTTGGCATACCTGCCTATATTGGTAAAGCTCCAACAAGACGAGATGCGCTAATATATTTTGATGATTTTGGAGCTAAATATGATGGCGCGATCAAAAAAGAAGTAGATATCAAAACAAAAAATATTGATACTTTTGAAAAAGAGCAGGCTACAGATTTGTTACGTTACATAATTTTCAGTGCAAAAAATTTAAAGAATGAGCCAAGAGAGTATGTAGTTTATAGGCTCATAGAGCTGGCAGGCAGAGTTTTAGAAAACATAAGAGAGTTTGAGAAGGATGAGAGATATATCAAAATAAAAGAGAAAATGGATCTTATCCGGTTTGGAGATATGAAATCTGAAGAAGAGTTGTACGAGATTATTGAGTATATCTCAAATAATATATAAAAATAGACAAAACATAATACTGTAAACAGCTTGGTTTGGGACATTTTAGAGTTAGACAATATAAGAATATATATATAAGTACTTGAGATCACTTTACTAGTTCGTAAAGTTAGAGGTGAAATGTAAATGTCAGGTAACATAAGATCTGCTGATGAAAAATTTAACACCATAATGGAAGCTCTTAAAACTGATATTTCCATTACCGAACTGTGCAGAAAATATGGGGTAAGCGTGACCAGTTTTATAAATGGAAAGATCAGTTTTTTGAGGGAGCTAAATCATGGTTAGCTGGTAAGAATACTCATTACGAATTTGAAAATGACAAGTTAAAACAGATCATAGGAGAACAGACCATGATCCTTGAGGCTTTTAAAAAACACTACCAGAGCGGAAAAGATTATGATCATTTAAGAACTGAAAGATGAGATCAATATATCGAAGATTACAGACTATCTTGATATTCCAAGATCTTCAATCTATTATAAAAAACGAAAAAAATTACAAGATCAATTCACATATCAAAACCTGTTGAATTTTTCAGGCAATATGTAAGCTATTTTATTCCCGCCGTTCCTGATTATTCTGCCCTTAATTCCATATGCATTTTCAAATGTATTTTCATTTATGACCTCCTCCGGTTCACCAAAAGCAAGTATTTTTCCGTTGTGGATTAAAGCAATTTTTGTGCAGTACCTTATTGCAAGATTTACATCGTGCATGCTCATAAGAATTGTCTTCCCCTGTGATCTCATCTGTTCTATGATTTCCAATATTTCTATCTGATACCTTATGTCAAGGTTGCTTGTGGGCTCATCAAGCAGGAACATCTCAGGATCTTGAGCTATTGCCATTGCGATAAATACCCTTTGCCTTTCACCACCTGAAATCTCTCGTATGGATTTATTTTTTAACTCGAAGATACCAGTCTTCCTTAAAGAATCAAATATTATTTTTTCATCTTTTATTGATAATGGTTCCAGAATTCCTAGATAAGGATATCTTCCCATGGAAACAATTTCAAAAACGCTGAAATCAAATGCGGGTACCATATCCTGGGGAACTACGCCCATAATCCTTGCCAATTCTTTCCTTGCGTACTTTTCAATCTTTTTGCCCTTTATTAATATTTCACCTTCATCTTTCTTCAAAATTCCATTTATTACATTCAGCAAGGTAGTCTTGCCAGATCCATTTGGGCCTAAGATCCCAAGTATTTCGGCATCTTCTAACTTGAATGAAATTTTGTTAAGTATTAAATTATGGTTGTAAGAAAATACTAGATCTTTTATTTCTATCATTCTTTCACCTCCAGTACCCCTTTTCCCTCATAAGTAAATATAAGAATACAGGGACCCCAATTAAGGAGGTTATAATTCCAACAGGCAATTCTTCAATGATGTTAAAGGACCTTGCTATTGTATCAGCTATAACCATGTATCCACCACCGATGAATATCGAGGATAATATAACCACTCTGTTATTCGGGCCTGTAATTATTCTGACAATATGCGGTATGATTAAGCCTACGAAACCTATTATACCGGAGAATGCCACGCTTAAACCTGTTATTAATGATGAAAGTATGAAAAACAAAAGTCTTGATTTTTTAATATCTATACCCAATGAATAAGCATGCTCTTCACCGATCATTATAGGGTCAATGTCCCTTCCAAAAAGTGCAAGAATAATCATTGAGGGTACGGCAAAAATTATCATAATATAAACAAAATTCCACTGCGCACCGCTGAAACTGCCCATCAACCAGTAAAATACTGTTTGTAGATCCTTACCATTTACATACATCAAATAGGAAACTATCGCACTAAAGAATATAGAGATTCCAAGACCAGCCAGAAGCATGTTTTCACTCTTTGGCCCGGACGAAAATGTTGCCATTATGGCAACGATAACTGTTGTTCCAGCCGCCCCAAGAAATGCCAATAATGGTAGAAAATAAATGTTCAATGCTGAAAGGCCGATTATCATAGCAACTGTTGCCCCAAGAGCTGCGCCTGAGGCTGTACCTGTCACGTATGGGTCAGATAATGGATTTCTGAATATGCCCTGCATTACCGCACCTGATACAGCAAGTGAGGCACCAACAAGAGATGCAAGCAAAATTCTAGGAAGTCTAAGCTCCCATATAATAATATGGAAAGGTCCTGACTCATAAGGATTAAACAGCTCCTTTAAAATATCAAGAAAAGGTATCTGTACAGGGCCAATACCCACCGAAAATATTATCACTAATATGAAAAAAATCACAGATAAAGAAATGAATTTTGTTCCACCCATTTTTTTCATTTATTCTTCACATTCTGTTTCTGGAATTATTTTTTCTATATATTCTTTCAACCAGCCACTGGATTGATCATATGCATCAATGAGCATGGATCTCCCTTCGCATTCTCTTTTTCTGTATGGATGAATCTTTAGGTACTTACTGTAATTTTCCCTAGCATTTTTCGCTTCGCCCAATAACTTCAATTTAGTGCATGCAACCGAAAGTGAAAGCCATGAATATGCATAATTTGGGTCCTCTTTTACTGAATTTTTAAACATTAAATATGCCATCTTCGTTTTTTCTAGCTTCAATGCTGCCCAGCCTCCCCAAAGATATGCATGGGCCTTGTTTTTATTTTCATCACTGATTATATCAATTATATGATAGTCCAGAGCTTTTTCATATGCTTGCCTGCTCCCTTCTATATCTCCTATTTTTTCTAGGCAATTTGCATATCCGTGCCAAGTGCCTGCTAACCATATTTTTGATTTCTCTATTTCCATAGATATTAATCTTCTGTACAGTTCTGCACCGTAAATGAATTTCTTCATGCATACCATTGATTCTGCTACTTTGTATAATAGATCTATTTCATCATTCACCATATTTATCAAGTAAACTTTAAATAATTCAAGTATATTTACTTTTTGGAGGTAAAAAAATGAGAAAGACCTTTACGGCTATAATAATAGTGATTATAATTATCGCAGCATTTGCAGGTGGGTTTGCTATATCTAAGTATACCCAAGGAGTTTCAAACCAGAATCATAGTAATAATTCTACAAAAGTAACTGTTGTAACTGTTATTGATGACAGTAACAACATTGTAAAAATACCACAACCAGTAAAAAGGATTGTTTCCATTGCACCTTCATGCACGGAAGTAGCTTTTTCGTTGGGTCTAGGAAACAGAATAGTGGGAGATACAATATATGATGAATTCCCACCTCAGGCTGTTAACATAACGAAAATTGGTGGTGTAACAAACGTTTCTGTGGAAAAGATAATAGCTCTCACCCCTAACCTTGTTCTTGCATATGGTGGATTGAGCAATCCTCAAACTATTATGCAGATAGAAAATGCTGGAATACCCGTTTTGATCATGAACCCAAGCAATTTGATGGGCATCCTCCATGATGTGATGATACTGGGTTATGCTACTAACACTACTGCTAATGCAACGAAAATCATTAACCTGATTGATAATTTTATGAGCTATATTTACAATGCCACAGCCTATATACAGAACAGGTCAACAGTATTCTATCTTGGATGGTATCCGCAGATGTGGACAGCAGGTGAAGATACCTTCATCAATGATATGATTGTAGAAGCCGGTGGAATCAATATTGCTTCATCAGGCTATTCATGGTTCATAATGAACTCTGAAACCCTTGTATCTGAGAATCCACAGTGGATTCTTGTGTCACAGTACCAAGCGTCAATGCTTGAACAGTTTGCAAACAATTCAGCATTCCAGAACATCACTGCAGTAAAATTGCACCATTATATAATATTGCCTGATTATTATATAGAAGAACCAGGGCCTCAGATGTTTCTCGGAGTAAAAATATTAATTCAGGCACTGTATCCCAATTCCACTAGTGGTATGCCAACATTAACATTGCAGGAGATATTCCCAGGATATACATGATCACTAGAATATATCATATTACAAAATTTCAGGATAACTCCTCTTACATTTTTTTTAATGGCTGTAACTGGAATTGCAATTTCTGTATAATGAAAAAATACAAATTTGATATACATTGGTCAGAAAAACAGGATTTAGATCTTAATCTAAAATATCTTTCAGTTGAGGATGCAATTGAAATTTTGAGGAAAAATAAAATTATGGAAGTTTTTCTTGGAGGAGGTGAACCTACGATTGATCCTTCCCTTAAGGATTTTTTAAAAATATTGAAGTCTGAAGAGATCAGAATAAATATTCTTACCAATGGAGAGCTCTTGGAACAAGAAACAGTTTCTCTTGTTGATAGAATAGCCTTCAGTATCAAGACCCTGGATAATAGTATCCATGAGAAACTCGTTCATAGATCAAATGCCAGAGCTCTTGAGAATCTGAAAAAATTTTTCAACGATAAATTTACATTTGAAACAGTATATCTGAATGAACTTGGATGCAAAAATGTGATGGATATAGCTAGATTCATTGAAAATTTAAGAAGTGGATTGACATTAAGGGTGGATCCTCTCATACCGATAAACGATGATTTTTCCGCCCCTGATATTAATGGCGTTGAAAAATGCATTGATTTAGTATCAAAGATGACTAGCGTGAAAACGTTCAGGATCATAGGAAAAGGAAAAAATGCAGAATTGCTTTACCCACTTGAGTTTCGCAAAAATAAATGAATAAAATCTTGCACGCCCCGTAATATTTGGCTCTTTTATCTGTTTTTCATTCTTTGTTGGTAGTGCATCAACTATGATTCGATCGAGTCTTTTTATTTCCAGTCCACTGAGAATTTTTAATGCCTCATCTGGATCTGACCTATATATCTGATCTTGATCACATAAATTTAGACCGTTTTTTATCTTTTTGAGAACTTACCTATTTCTATTGATTTTATTATTGTGTTATTTGCACAATTTATTATAGAGATATTATGCCAATAAGAGTATTCAGTATTATTCTGAACATCTATAAGTGGGTTAGTAACATAATGTTATCCATAGTCAGTAACTGATCACGATTATGAAGTGGCGATATAACAGAAAGTGCCTTTAATACAATATATTCTAAATTTATTATTATTACAAAATAAAATATATTATCTATCCTTTAGATACCATAAAAATTACGCATAATACTCGCTTTTATGAAAACTTAACTTCAGAATCGTGACCTATTACTATACCACCATACCAATTCTCCATTGATAAATGATTATTATTTCATTTTGCCGAATGCATAGACTTTATCCAGATCATTTAATTTAAATCTTTTTCGAAATATGTATGGTGTGATAACGGATACTCTCTTTAATATTTTCAAGATAGATTTGATAACTTCAAACGGTAAAAAATTTTAAATATATTTATAACTATAGGAAATGTATGAAAGGAACGATCAAACCTCCAAGACTGAAAAAAAATGCGCATATAAGGGTTATTGCTCCAGCAAGCCCTCCCAGTCTTAAAAATCTCACTTTAGGTGTAGAACGATTCCGAAAGTTCGGATTCAAGGTTTCGTTTGGAGATAATATCAAGAAAACAAAGCAGATAGGATACCTCTCTGCACCCGATACAGAACGTGCAAAAGAGCTCATAACTGCGTTTCAAGATGATAATGTTGATGCTATATTCTGTGCGAGAGGAGGTTATGGATCGATGCGGATATTGCCTCTTATAGATTATGAGATCATAGAAAAGCACCCCAAGATATTTGTCGGGTACAGTGACATTACTGCTCTGCACATTGCCATAAACAAGATGACCGGTCTTATAACATTTCATAGTTTAATGCCTGGCGCAGATTTTGATTATTCTAAAGACCCAACCATCAATGACACTAACATACTACAGATGTTCAACATCATGAGCGGAGAAACAATGGATATAACGCCACAAATCAAGAGAATAGTAGGTAGCATTGTTGATGGGGAAACTTCCGGAGTTAGCACTGGAACAAATTTTTCCTTATTAGTTTCTCTGATAGGCACCGAATACTCATTTAAATCCAGCGAGCGAATATTGTTTCTGGAAGATGTATCTACAAGCATTTCTGACATAGACAGGTACATGGCAGAGCTATGGTTATCCAAAATGCTGTATCGTGCCAAAGGCCTTGTGTTCGGGGATTTTACTCAAATTCCGAATGATGAGGTCCCAAGTCCTTCATTGCCAGAGATAATATATTATTACGTAAATAAGATGAAAAAACCGGTTATTTATGGCATGCCATTTGGACATGGCATGGACCAGATGACCATACCACTGGATGCAAAAATGAAAATATCAACATACGACCCTTCTATCGTTCTGCAAGAAAACGTTGTGGATTAATCGTATTACACTACAAAATATATAATATTTTTGTTTGGGACATTATTATAGGAATATAATAACAGATCGTTTTTGACTTTTTTATAGGATCATTTATGGAAAAAAGAAATCTGAACTAAAAACATACCTTTTGAACTGCCAATTAGATATTCTGATATATTTAAAGTGCTGAGATTTTGAGCAATAATATTAAATTAAACCAAGGGGAATCTACATTTTTTCATACGCAATAGATTGGTCAGTATCGGTAACTTGTGTTGAACTCGCCTATTATTTTTTCCAATACGGAAGGATCATTAATTATGAAAGATATAGTATCAACCGCTGCAAAAATACCTTTTAGCAGATTTTCTCCTGCACGAGATGGGTTTACAGCTTCTCTAAACTCATCAGAATGCCCAGCTATGTTCTTATAGCCAACCTCTACATCTATATGCCCCGTTGGTACTACTTTGCTAACATTACCTTCGTCCGAGCTTCCAGATGCAAGAGTGTTGTCCAAATCTAGGTTTTCAGCCACTATTCCTAATTTTTTTAGAGACTGTTGAAGCAGACTGTTAATGTTCCTGTTTGATTTATAATCATCATAGAGAGGTGTTATTTCTTTAATCTTACACTCCACGCCATATGCACTACTAATGTTCATTATAAGCTTTTCAACCTTCTCTTCCAATTTCTTGAGAAAATCGCTTGAACTGGACCTTAGATCTATTTCCATAACCACCCTATCAGGAACCACATTTGTTGCTTTGCCACCCTCTTTGAAAATCATGCCAATAACAGCATGCTTGTCAATCTTTATCCAGCTTCTGAGGTTATTTATGCCTACATATGTCATTACTGCGGCATCAAGGGCATTAGCGCCTTCTTGCGGTGAATCTGCCATGTGTGCCGTTTTACCCGTAAATAATACTTCTAAGGTAATATCTGCCAAAGTTTTTGATCCAACACGCCAACCATCATCCGGGTGCATGCCTATTACAAAGTCGATGTCTTTAAATGCTCCATTTTTGGCCATTATTGCCTTACTGCCTGCATATTCACCCCGTCCCTCTTCAGCGGGAGTTCCGAACACTACAATTTTCCCTTTCTTAATAATATTGCTCATATTTATTGCCGTTCCGTATGCCCACGCAGCTATCAGGTTATGACCACATGAATGGCCATTTGGAAGTGCATCATATTCTGCCAATATTCCAACAACAGGATTGCCACTTCCATATTCTGCCCGGAATGCAGTTTTCATGCCAAGATATGGATATTGTACCTTAAATCCATGTCTTATGAGCGAATCTACAAGCAATTTCGAAGATTTATATTCCTCACTACCTAGCTCCGCATACTCATAAATATTTCTTGAGAGATTCAAAATCTCTTCCTTGAACAAAATTTCATTATCCATAGATCTATATTATCTAAAACAATATTAAATTTTATTATTGGTTCCTTGATTTGTATAGCCCCAAAATATTTGACTAGAAAGTTTAAAATGTAGGAAAGAAAAAGAGGTTAGGAGAGATTGCTAAAAAATCCAAGATTCTGGTTAATAAAGTGTGTGTGAATATAGAACTTAAAAGTGAGAATTTAAGGTTTAATTATATTTGAGATTTAGTGATGGGAAAACTGAGACCTTCTGGTAATAACTGTCTGCTGGAAGAGAAGTCAGGTCATAGATATCTAATCCAAATGGATGTTTGGATATCGTGGGAGATATATATGTAAAAAAAGCCGGACTGAAAGTTTACATACATTTTATAATACTATTTTTGTAGATGTTCTTCAAACCAATCTCTTATCAGCAATAATCTCCTTACTCTGTGCAATGGTTTTCCAAAAACTGGCAGTGTGTGATTTTCTCCAGGAAATGTCACTAACTTCGCCTCTCTATTCAGATATTTCAGAGCAGAATAGAGCTGATAAGCCTGTTCTATAGAACATCTGTAATCTTCTTCCGCATGCAATATAAGCATCGGTGTTTTAATGTTCTTTACATATTTAAGTGGGCTTTGCGCCCAGTAAAGTTCTAGATCTTCAAAAGGGACCCCACCAATTTGGTCAACATCAAAACTTAAACCAATATCAGAAGTGCCAAAGTCAGAGATCCAGTTTGATATTGATCTATCTGTAACTGCTGCCTTAAAAATATTTGTTTGAGTAACAACCCAGTTTACCATGAACCCGCCATAAGAACCACCGATCACTCCTGCACTTTTCGATAAATTATACTTTTTAACAGCTGTTTCAAAAAATTCCATGAGATCTTTATAGTCTCTCTGCCCATATCTGCCTCGGATCTCTAACGAGTATGATTCATCGTAACTATCACTGCCTCTGGGATTTGAGAATAGAACAGAAAATCCAGCTGAATATAGATAATAAAATTCAAAATTGAAAGCATGACCATACGCACTTTTTGGACCGCCGTGTATTGTCAGGATCGTACCATTATTGTTTTTTAAAATCCAACCATCTATGTTTTTTCCATCGCTTGATAACACATTTAATTTTTCAGGTATGGGTAAGTCATTGAAATGTCTGTTAAAATTTGTAAGTTTCTTTTCTATCCCATCATAAACATAAAGTTCCTGGGGGTAATTTATTCTTTGCATTATTAAATATATTGTACCATCTTGTACAACAAAGTCATCTATGCTATCATTTTCTCCTAATATGTAATATGCCTTTTTATCAGATAGATCGTATTTATATATCTTTGTAGATCCTTGGTCAGTTATTAAAAAATAGATATTATCTCGGTACCATTCTATAATTTTACCAGTTCCGTATATTGAATCTGAGTTCAATGAATTGCCGATGGATCTGTCCATCTCTTTATTGAGACACGTTAATTCATTTTCTACTAAAAGGTACAATTTTTTATGTTGAGAGATGCTTTTTTTGTTGTCAGAGTATACAAGCGCGATCTTTTTTCCATCAGGAGAATATGCTAGATCATAAAAATAGCCTTCTGCATTGTATTTTTCTAATTTTTTGCCAGTTAAGAAATATAGATTGTTCCATGAATTTTGTTGCCCATCTATGGACATCACGATAGCTATTTTATTTTCTGTAGGCCCCAGAGCATATGCAAATACATTAAATGGTTCGTATGTTAATTTTTCGACTTTACCTTTCAAGTTCACTTTAAATAGTGTGGGTCTTTTATTGTATGTAAAGCCATTTCCATTAAAATAAAAAGGATACTTTTCTATTATTCTCAGATCGTCTTCTTCCTTTTTTATTTCATTGGAAATAAAATAGATATATCTTGAGTCATGGGACCATCTTATGTTTGTAATATCTTCCCTCTCCAAGATAGCTATTGGTTCTCCGCCACACATCGGAAGTAACATTAACTGAAACTTATTTTCTTTCCTTTTAGCTACAAAAGCCATATATTTACCATCTTGTGAAATTTTGGGAGATCTATCATTTGGACCAGCAGTTAACTGCTTCGATTTTTTACCCTTGATCCATATAGTACTTTCATAGTCATTTTTGTTTTTAGATGGTACTGTTTTTACAAAATAAATATCTGAGCCGTATGCCTCTAAATCGCTTAAAAAAACAAGCTTATAAAAATCTTCAATTGTAATCATAAAAAGATAATATCTTAAAACAGTATTAAATTTTTTCTTGCACGATCCTGTCAATTCTCTGTTGAAAATATTAAAAAGAGCATCCAGCATCATTCATCTTAAAGCTAAAATGCTCAAGAGTGTCTCCAGAAGCAGAGACGAAGTGAGCAAAGCTTTCACTCTCTCCAATATCAATTCCAACGGCAGGCGCGTTCATATTTTTGTTATGGTTTTTTGTATATTTCATATTTATCCTCCTAGCGACACCAATGTCTGACATGGTGTCGCAAAAAAGCCGGCCGTTAAGAAAATTTACTATTCAGGCAAAACCTGAATTTTTATACCGGTAATATAAGGCTGAATAAATAATATTTTTTTAATATCACTTTTGTGTTATATATTTAACTAACACAAAAAACAATTAAACAATAATAGTTTTCCATTACCATGCAAAAATTCTATTACCCTATTTTAGAAAACAAATTCATAAGAGATTGGCCAGAATCTATTACTATAGTTTGGCCAGTAATATTCTCGGATTCTATCAGAAAAATAACAGCATGAGCGATCTCTTCAGGCTTTATAATTTTATTTGTGAGAGTATAGTGTCTGCCATATTCTTCATCTGAAATATTTAGAATCTCGAGTAAACTGTCTCCCATCTTCGTTTTCACTACCGCTGGAGCTACTGCATTTACTCTTATTCCTCTCTGTGAAAGCTCTACAGCAAGGTATTCTGTAAGTTCGATTATGGCAGATTTCGTGATGCCGTATATTGATAGAAAGCTCATAGGCTTTATTCCGGCAATTGAAGAGATGTTTATTATAACCCCCTCCTCGCTTATAATCTTTCCAAATTCTTGAGAACAGTAAATATTAGACATCAAGTTTGTAGATATTGTTTTTTCGATCAGGCGATCATCACTTTCCAGAAAAGGCATGGCTATGCTTGTTCCTGCATTATTAACCAGTATGTCACATTTTCCATATTTGGAGATAGTTTCATTTAATAATTTTATGCATCCGTCTCTGCTTGAGACATCTGCCTGAACCATTATGCCTGATGACACATCATTTATCAAGCTCAGTGTCTCATTTCCGTCTTCTATCCTCTTTTTGACATTCACTACTACTTTTACTCCCTGCTTTGCGAGCTCAATAGCAATCGCTCTGCCAATACCACGACCAGAGCCCGTGACCACCGCTACTTTATCATTTAGATTGTACATACTGTCACAAATTATATAAAGATAATTAAACTTTTCTTGATTTTCCGTGCTTGTGGCACAAAATAGTTTTCAAAAAAATCAAGGTCATATCTGATAATGTCATAAGTTCAGGATTTTAGGTGCAGGATAAGCCATGCTTATTGCAAAATCATAATTGTACAATTCTAATCAGGGTATGAACTAAAAAAATCAATATAGATCAAAAAAAGTCAAATCATCTCACAATAAGTTTTTTTAGTTAAACTGATTATAAGAGATGAGATGTTCGAAAAGCTAGATCCAAGAATACTGGAGATACTGGAAGAAGAAGGGATAAAAGAACCTACACAGCCTCAAAAAGAGGTTTTTGAGATCATATCAAAGGGTGCTAACGTGCTTTTGATAGCGCCTACCGGCACGGGAAAGACCGAGGCTGCAATATTACCAATACTTGACAAGATTGTTCACAGCAAATTTTCTCCGATCTCGTGCATCTATATTACTCCATTAAGAGCGCTAAACAGAGACTTAAAAGAGAGGTTTGAAGTCTATTCTAAAAAGCTGGGCATAAACATAGCAGTGAGGCACGGAGACACGTCACAGTCAGAGCGCAAAAAGCAGAGCGACAATCCTCCACAATTACTGATCACCACGCCTGAAACCTTGCAAATATTGTTTACAGCGCCAAAGATCCGAACTGCGCTTAAAAACGTAAGATACGTGATCATTGATGAAGTGCACGAGCTTATGCAGGATGAGAGAGGAGCCCAGCTGGCTATAGCGTTAGAGCGTCTGACCGCCATATCTGGAGAGTTTCAAAGGATCGGGCTCTCGGCAACGGTGGGTAACAAGGAAGAGCTTGCAAAATGCATAGCTGGAGATCGGGAAATAGAGGTGAAAGAGGTAGCGATCCCTAAAAATATAGACTTGTCACTTTATTCTTACAAAGACAAGCATGCAAAAGAGTCTGAAATAATGGGCTGTGATCTCGATTACGGATCCATACTGATTGAAATCCTGGAACTTATAAAACAGCATAATGTGTCCCTGATATTCGTGAACACTAGAACTACCGCAGAAGACATTGCCATGCGATACGCACAGCTGGAAAGTGATATTCCAATTAGTGTGCATCATGGTTCTCTGTCCCAGGAAGTGCGAACCCTAAACGAAGAAAAGCTGAAGGCGGGAGAGCTGAAAGCATTGATCTGTACATCATCGCTAGAATTAGGCATAGATGTGGGGAAGGTTGATTTTGTAGTACAGTATAATTCGCCAAGAGAGGTATACAGGCTAATACAGCGTGTAGGAAGATCCGGGCACACGCTTAAAGGCATTTCCAAGGGGCTGATCATCTCTGAGAACCCTATAGAGCTAGAAGAGGGCATGAGCATTATACATCTTGCCAAAAAAGGGTTTATTGAAAACCTGACCATCCGCAAAAACCCGATCGTAGTGCTTGCAAACCAGATTGTTTCTAATGCGTATTCTGAGAAGAGGGTGAACGTGACCGGATACTATCAAACAATACATAAAACCTACATTTTCAAAGATCTGAGCTTTAAAAAGTATCTGGATCTTTTGGATTTTTTGAGCAAAATGCATCTTGTATGGATGGACGGAGAGAATTTTGGAACCACGAGAAAAGCATTAAATTATTTTTATCAGAACATATCTCTCATTCCTGATGAGAAAAGCTATGTCGTGATCGATATTTCTTCAAATCGCTTTATGGGCATTCTTGACGAGCGGTTTGTGGCAAGCGAGCTGGAAATAGGAAAGACGTTTGTCATGAAAGGCATGACATGGAGAGTTGTAGACATCAAAGAATCCAAGATTCTTGTTGAAGGTATAAAAGAGATCAGCATCCCGCCACTCTGGGTCGGAGAAGAGATCCCGGTCCCGTTCGAGGTGGCAATGACCGTTGCAGAGCTCAGGGATTCACGCAAGGTTCTGAGCTTCGTGTCAGAATCCGCCCGCGAGAAAATAGAAGAGTGGTGGAGCATTGTTCCCGCTAAAAACAATAAAATCACCATTGAGAAAAAAGGTAATACAATCGTGATCGAAGATTATTTTGGCACTCGCGTAAATCTGACACTGGCAGAGCTCATTTCCTCGCTTTTAGCACAGAGAATTGGAGAAAGCGTGAATATCAGCTATTCTCCGTACCATATTTCTTTTGAGACCGATTCTGACATTGAAGAAATCGAGGTTTTAGAGATCATTCAAAGCTTGAAAATAGAGTATATTGAGATTCTCCTGAAAAAGAGCATTGTCAGCTCGAGGTTTTTCAAGCTTGCGTTTTATTATGTGGCAAAGAAGTTTGGCATAATAGCCAAAACCTCGGATTTCAGGGCGATCAGGATTGATAAGCTGATGGACGTTTATAAGGATACGCTGCTGTTTGAAGAAACTGTAAACAAAGTATTTGCAGATTATCTGGATCTGGAAAACACCATAAAAGTATTGAAAATGATAAATGATCGTACTCTAGAAATAGAGATTGTAAAATTCAGCAAAGCTGCAGAGCTGGTAATGGGGAGATACTCTGAGAACTTTGCGCCAATAAGGTTGACAAAGGCGATAATTGAGAAAGTTAGGGAGAGGCTGTTTAATGAACAGGTAACGATGTACTGCATGAGCTGCCACAGATCATATACTACCAGAGTCAAGGACATTGAACGGATAATTTGTCCTTACTGTTCAAGCGTCAAAGTGACAATGTTCCAAAAATACGAACTTGACAAGAGAGCGCTGTTCAAAAAAGAGAATCCGGACCATAATGAAGAATCCGAAATAAAGAGGTTTGTGGAGATCTCACAATTGTTGCGCGTGTATAAAAGAGCTGGCGCAATGACCCTAGTAGCGCACGGGGTGGGATTAGAAACTGCAAGAAGAATATTAAAAACGTACAGTGACGATGAGTTCACGCTTATAAAACACATTTTAGAAGCAGAGATTCAGTATGCCAAAAACAGGAGATTCTGGGCAAACTAATCATGTTTATGGGAATGTTTATGTTTCCCCGTTATACTTTTATATATTTTTATCTTGTTGTTTTTTACGTGCACGTAACTGCCTTTCAACCTTGCCTCAGATCCGTACAGGATAGTAAAAAACTGTTCGATCCATATTTTACGTACCTCTTCAATCTTCTCGCTTTCAATCTTATCTGCCAGCTTAATCAACTGGTCCGTTCCTGCCAGTTTCCTCAACAACTCAACATCTATGATCACCAGTTTTTGGGACGGATGTACAAGATAGTACGCTATAACCGCTCCTGCCACAAATCCAGATACATGCGCCAGATGCGCCACACCGTTATTTTCAAATATTGCTGTTGCCAGAAACTCAATGGCTGCGTAAAACAACACTGCATATTTGACCTTGATCTTGGGCATGAAAATGATCCCTAACAGCATTGGTATCTCATCATCAGGATAGAGCACCAAGAAAGAGCCCATTATCCCGAATATCGCTCCAGATGCACCTAACAAATAGCTCTGCGAGCCCGAATATATGATCGAAAATACAAGCTCTGCGATTATCCCGCTTGAAAGGTACAGGACCAGAAACTTTCTGCTTTTTACACGCTCTTCAAAAGGCGAGCCTATCAAAAACAAGATCACCATGTTTGCAACTATCTGCCCATAATTCAGCTGCGTAAATATGCCTGTTATTAAAGAAAAAGATAAAAAGTGTGCGGTGTTTAGAGACAGTGAATACAACAGATCATAATAGTATGCCGGATCCATGATCTGAATAATCGTGCCTGCAAAAAATAGTAAGGTATTTAATAAAATGAGCATAAACAAAGCATATTTATCGGCAAGATACGAATAAAGAAGGAGAACGATTATAAAAAACAGGACCAGATAAAATGCAAGTATATTTTCACGCTCCGAACTTTTCAGAGCGATCGCTGAGGTTCATTAATATGTTCATCAACTGCATTCCTCTAATGTTTAACGCTCCGTTCATCACGGCTATCTCGTCAAACTCTTTCACAGAATCTCTTCTTATGCCATGCCCGAATATCAACAACGGAACCGGGTCACCACTATGATCCTTTACGCTGCATGGTGTAGAATGATCGCCCGTAATTGCCAGGATCGTGTCTTTACTGATGTGGGATCTGAGATATGCCAGCGCCATGTCTATTCTTTCTATTACCTCTTTCTTTTTGTTCGCGTTGCCGTCATGGCCCGCAACATCCGGTGCTTTTAAGTTTACAAGCACAAAATCATGATCAGTTAAAGCATTAAACGCAGTTTCAATCTTGCTCTGAAAATTAGAGTTCAGTCCTCCAGTAGCACCCTCGGCCTTGATGGGCGTAATGCCTGCAAGCTTGCATATGCCTGCGATCAATGGTATTCCTACCACGCAGGCGCTTTTTAAATTGTATTTTTTCTCAAATGACTCGAGATCGGGAACCATTCCCGGTCCGCGGGGCAATATTATGTTTGCCGGCAATTTTCGAGCCTTTACTCGCTCCCTGTTTACTGGCTGATCTTTTAATATCTGATACGATCTCTCAATGTACATGTTCAGCAATCTGGCTGTCTTTTCAGCATCAGCACTTTTTGCACTAACGGTTCTTACCTGCAATCCTGCATCATGAGGGTCCGCATCTGTAATATTGGCACTTAGTCCAGGTCCGCGCATTACAAGCGCTGCACGATGCTCAACACCTTCTTTCACTATAAAGTCAACGTCTTCTATCTTTATGTTTATCGAACTTGCCAGCTCGCCAGTGCCAGAGTCTATTCTACCAGCCCTGCGGTCTATCACGTTTTTTTGCTCATCAACTGTTGCAAAATTGGCTCTGAACGCTAAATCTCCAGGTTTCAGCTCCATTCCCAGCCCTAACGCCTCAAACGGCCCTCTTCCTGGATATACTTTATACGGATCGTAACCTAATATTGCCAGATGCGCTGTATCGCTTCCGGCTCTTATGCCACTGTCTATCGGATCCATCTGCCCGGTAATCCCGTTTTTTGCAAAAAAGTTTAGGTTCTCCTTGCTTGCTGCCTGAAGAGGAGTTTGCCAGTTCAGGTCTTCTGCAGGACGATCTCCTATGCCATCCAATATGATCAACATTATTTTTTTCATGGTCTCTTACCCTATTAAATGGATGCTATAAATTATATATACAATTATTGTACTTATACTTATTTGTAAAAAGTTGACCTGACCCTTTGTCAAAAAGTTTCTGTTTTCGAAGACTGCACCCAGAACGCTGTCGATCTGACATCCTACAAACCCGATTATCGTGGATATAATTATAAAAAAATAATCGTTTAGCTTCCATATCCCGGCTACGTAAAACAATGCAAAGCCCAGTATGGACACTATTGCAGCCCCAGCTAAGGACCATGCCTCTCCGTAAAGAGATATTCCTCCATTAGTACCGGGCCTGACTCTTTTAAAGGTTGTTATCAAGTACGTGTTCTGAGAACTGACCCCAAACTCGCTGGCAACAGTGTCTGACGTTGCTGCGCTCAGGCTTGTCAGATACAGCAATGAGCTAGTAAACAGCGAAAGAGGAACCAGTGCTATGATCATCGGCACTAGCCCGTTTGCAAACACCGAGCTGAACCCGCGTTCTCCCGACTTTCCTTCAGCCACTCCTCTTCTCTTTTTCAGGTTGAATTTGTAGATCGTAGCAGCGTATGAAAGCAGCACGAACATTACTAATAATATGAGCCAGTATATGGACCCGAATATCCCCACAACAAGACCCATTATAACGCTTAAAATAGAGCCTCCGAGGTTCAGGATCTTGTAGTAGTATGATAGAGTTCCGAGCAACATTACCAGTACTGCGATCAATATTGCCTCAAATAGTGTGGGAACTATCATTCTTCTCTCCTAATGATCAATTGCATATAACCTTTTCTTTTAAAAATTCAGCTCTTTCAAACCGCTCTTTTTATTGTACTCTCTTTTAAACACTGTTTCTTCGGTTTTTACAATGTACAGTTCCAATAAAGGATCAACCGTTCCGCTAAACAGGTGCCCGCCAATCAACCGATGATCCGGCCCTGCTAATGCAACATGTATATGCAGTTTTGGGTCTGTGGCAGCTATAGTGCCATGAAACGATATGAGTTCATGGTTCTTTTCATATTTTTCCTTGATATAATCTGTGCCGTTAAAATAGCCGATCTCAAAGTTTTTAAGCATTCCTATTCCAGAGACTATGATTGCACCTTTAATCTTATATATTTCCGCAATTTTCTCGATGCTTGCGAATACTTCTTCTTCCTTGTCCAGTTTTGCAAATATATCATTATTTTCGATGTTATATATCATCTTATCTCACCTCAAAAATACATACCTTATCGGAACACGCTTTTTAAAGCCTGTCCAGTAAGGACAAACAGAACACTTATATCCGATTGTCACCTCTGTTTGATCGAGCGTCGCGTTCATTATTTTGCGCATGCTAGACCCGCATACCGGACACTTGCTGTTCACATTCCAGTTTTGATCTGTTTCCTTGTAATGTATGTGTACAGTGATCTTCTTTTTCTTCAATATGATTCTTCTGAATCTCTTATAGTCCAATCTGTACTCATCATTACCTTCATTTAACTCTTTCAGCACCAGGCTCAAAAATTTAGTTTGGGAGTTTATTATACCCAATTTCTTTATTATCTTATTAGCCACGTATATGACCAGCTTTTCGTTAGGAATCTTATAGCTCATTATTACGTTATAATATATAAACAAATATATAAACATAATGCTGCCTTTACAGCCCTTTAGATAAATTATTTATAATGTATGATATTCTACGCTCAAGATCCAAAATGTCGATAATAACAAGAAAGTTCAGAAATATAATTTCCCTGTTTTTAATAATTTCGATAGTTATAGTACTATCTATAAACCTGATCGCTTTATGGATTACTCCCCTGTTTTTATTAGTATCTTTTTCGCAGTTGACATTGCCAATTTTTATTATTTTTCCAGTACCGATCTTGCTTTTTTATATCCATTCTACTGACGTGATGGTCTGGGTAGTTATTTTAATATTCGGCATAACCATCTCAGTGCTGTTCTTAATTGCCCGGGACCTGAAAAAATATGTTAAGACAATGAACAAAGATCCACTGGATCCAAACAGCAGGCTCCAGAGGTTTGCTGAACTTTTTGCAATATCCATATTTTTCTCGTATTTTGTTTACATAATCGCAGGATTGGTGGGCGCTCCTGTCGTTGTGCCAATCTCCACTTCAACTCCCCACTGGAAATACTATCTCTTGCTTGCCAATGCAGGATTGTACGAAGAATTGATATCGAGGGTGCTTTTGCTGGGAGTTCCCCTGTTCATCACATATCTTGTTAAAAATAAGATCACGCGCAAAAACTGGTACCGTTTTTTTGTGGGCGGTAAAATAGAGTTCAATGCCGCATCTATAACATTTTTATTGATCTCTTCCCTGTTTTTCGGAATTGCGCATATTCCCTCCTGGGACTACACCAAATTTCCGGCTGCGTTTATAGCGGGGCTGATAATGGGATATCTGTTCTTGAGGTTTGGGCTTTATGCTTCGGTATCTTTTCATTTTCTAACAGATTACATGTCCACCATAAATGTAATGTATCCTAGCTTTACAGCCCCTTACATGAACCTGTTATCCGTGTTCATAGTATTCTGGTTCATTGCAGGCTGCGTCTTGACAGTATTGTATAGTCTCGAGCTTTTAAAGATAGTCAATAGAGGACAAGCTCATAAAAACGTAAAGACTGTGGTTGCACATGATGATCTCTGGTTCCATACTATCAAATGTCCTTACTGCGGCAATGAAAGCTTTGAATACGAACCTGACGGATCGCTAAAGTGCCTGCGATGTGGCACTAAAATACCTAAAAAGTGACCTTTTTCTTCTATTCATCCTTAAAAATACAAGCAAAGTTAAAATATGGTAATTGCATACTCAATTATTCAAAAAAATGTAAAGGTGATGTATATGTTAGAAAATAATGAGAAAGATACAGTGATGAAAGAGTATTATGGGGATAATATTATTACCGCGTTAATTAGTGTTAAGGTAGATACAAAAAATGTTGAAAACATTGCCTTAAAGTTATTGAATTATTCAAACATAGAAGATATCTTTTTGGTGACTGGAGACTCTGATCTAGTTTTGAAGATCAAGTTCTTGACCTATGACGATTTAAAAAAGTTCATAGTTAACACGCTTGGCAATTTGGAGGGCATTCAGGATACCTCAACAATGATGGTAGTCACTTCTTACAAAGAGCGTGGCAATATTAACGCACGCTTTAAGGGATTATAGAAGAGGTGATCCCCATGGACAATACTGAAGATGAAAAGAGAGAGATAATCTCACTTTTAGATGATTTGTCAGGAGACCCGTCTTTGCCAAGAAACATAAAAAAAGGGGCTATAGAGATAAGAAATAAACTATTATCAAAAAACGAGGCTTTAGACGTGAAAATTGCAGGTGCTATCTTTATATTGGAAGACCTGCTAAATGATCCAAACATACCTGTGCATGGGAGAACGGCCGTGTACACGATCATAGGCAAGCTAGAAAAGCTGTCAAATGATATCTCTACAAAGTGATCAGCTTATAACAATCTCTAACATAGAGCAGAGATATAGAGAGAATAGTGCCGTAAAACATGAACGGCACAAGGATATAAAAGCCATACATTGGAATTACGTTCTCTTGCGAAAATATATAAATGGCTATTAAAATCAAGAAAGAACCTATAGATACTTTAAGAGTAGTGAAAAAATCCCATAATTTTATGTTCATCTTCTTTTTTAGTGTATATACAAAAACAGGTACCAGCATAATGCCCAGTATTGCCGTGAATATTATCAACCGGTAAGAAACCGTTGCAAGCATAAAATATTTAAAAATAAATATGCTCACAATCAAATCAATATAATCAAATATTATTAAAAATTTAAAGTTTACCATAGCTAAGCTACATTTTCAAATTCATCCTGTAATTCCAGCATTACTTCTGAAAGTACCTGCTCAAATGCAGAATCTCTGTATACTCTCACCCCGCCCATATCAGTCTGTAATTTTGCAACTATGACATTTCCGTCTTTCTGAAACTCTATTTTACATAAAAGCTCTTCCATATGTACACCTTAAAAAAGAGCATACAATCCTGTTATTTTAATTTTTCGCAGTTATGCGGGTCCTATACATATTCTTATGGCTAGTTGCAAAAAATAAAGCACAATTTTTATGCATTCCTTAAATTTAGAAAGATTAAGTAATATTTATATAATATCAAAACATTTCACGCTGAGTGAATGATTTAAAAGTAGTTTATGCTCCTGAAACTGCAAAACTTTTGATGGACGAAACCAGGCAGGATATATTGAAACTATTAAAAATCAAGGCGTTGTCAATCAAGGACATATCATCCATTCTGGATAAAGATGTATCTACAATATACAGGCATATTAAAAAACTAGAGAAAAATAATATTGTGATAATAGCAGGGTCCAGAAAAAAAAGGAACGGGGAAGAGAAATTGTATAAACGGGCATATTCTACATACGTACTTTCCCCAGAGCTGTTTACACCTGAAAACAGCGCTTTGGTGGATGAGAAAAAAAGCAGGTACAATCTAATCAAGTATGCGATAGAAAGCGTAGGATTTAAAATTCAGGATGATGAACAGTTTGAAAGACTTTTTTTCAACCTAGAAAGTATGGTCATTAAAAAAATAGAGAATCTGGATAGAGATCTGGATTTAAATACCCTCAACAATCTTGAAACGATCCTGTTTATAAAACTCGCCAAGCCGGAAGATTTCCAAAAAATAAGGAATTTGATCTTGAAAAAGTGATTATTAATATAAATTAGCATGGATATATGTCCAGTTAACCTGAAACAGATATACCCACTGTGACGAGGTTGTAGAATTATAATAATAAATTTGCTGAAACGGAGGATAGAAAAACTTGTCGAAACCAGCTTTTCCCATCTTAATAGGCGGAGCATATGGATTGTTCGCATATTTATACCCATACACGCCGTTGTAATACATATCTGAATCTATAAGTACATACAGGATTGGATTATAAGTGTGATTTAACCCTTCTAACTCATAATAAGTTTGCTGCCATGATGTTGCGTTCCAGAGTATATTGTCATATTCAAAACTGGAGTTGAATCCCAGAGACTCTAAATACACGCCATCGATGAAATCGGTAGCCACACTATAGTTTGAATAATTTTTACTGCCGTTGTTTTGAAGCCATGTTATAGCGCTCATTGTTGCAGATGATATGTATTGTGGAGCCTGGATCTGTTCAGCATTGCTTATAATCGGATAGGACATCAGTGCACTCATCATTATTATTATAGAAAAGATTGAAACCAATAATATTCTTACATCTTTTTTATGGTCTCTGGTCTCGGTCATGATATAGTGCGGCTTATTTACTGCCACTGTGGAAAGCTCAAAGTTAGATGTTATGCCACCTGTTAAGGTTCTGGTCAATATTTTCTCGATATGCTTTATGTTAACTATATTTATTTTTGTGGTTGTTTTCAGTTCTTCTTTTGTATAATGATAAAGAGCCATAAGTCCTATCGCAGCCAGAATTGAAAGAGGTTCGAATATATATTCAAGATATCGGTATGGATATAATACAGTATTGAATGTGAACAAGGACCCCAGCAACCCGAGAATCAAGAACAAGAACCAACCTGTAACAAACATATATGCTTTATCATACTCGTAAAGGTGTCTGGCTCCCACGCCTATGAACCCAAGTGTAAGGATGAATGGTACTGAATATATTATACTTATTATTGATATTTTGGGGCCATTAACACCAATAATAACGCCCAATATGGCAATAATCAATAGTATTATTGTCGTTGCCAAAAAATAATGATAATCTTTTATTTTTAAGATATATTTGGTAATTTGAATGTTTAGTATTTTAATATAATCTGCAAATATGAATATCAGGTACAGAGCCAGGTAAAACAGAGCAATCACCAAGTACCATGGCAGATACCCATGCACTGCACCGCTGATAAAACCTTCCATTGTCGGGCTTCTTATAATCCAGTACAGAAATGTTGCAGCCGTGAATAATACGAGATAGCTTATTTCATATTTGAAATTCAAATATGTTTTAGACTGTAATCTGGTCCAGAATATTATTCCCAATACAGAGATTATGTACATAAACGTCGATATGTGATGCGAGAGTATCAGCGATCCTGATGACAGAATCAATAAAATGAAATATTTCTTATTTTCACGAACATAAATAAAAAACAGGATGGATAACAGAAGGAACACATGGCCCACCACCAGCAACCCGACCATGGAGGTTTCGAAAATATCAATAGGGTTGATCGCCAAAAACAGGGCTGACAAAAGTGCGATCGCGTTCGAGCCCGTCACCTTTTTGGCAATAAAATAGAGAATTGGCACGGTCAGTCCTCCAAGTATTGGAGGGATGTGCAATAACAAAAAATGGACATTTATGCCTGTGGTAAAATGAATCAAGTCTATGATCCAGTAGAACATTGGAAAGTTGCCGTACCCAGAGGTGCCCCATGGAGACGGTATAGCACCAAAAATGTTGTTCGAGCTGATAAACGCAGTAGTTACTGCATAGTATACTCCATAGTCCTCACTCCAGATTGGGTATATCAGGGATGGTATGGACCTTAGAAAAATGCCCAGTACCGTGATCAAGACCAGGCTTATTCCTATCTCAAAACGTCTGTTTTTTACCTTCTTCTTTATTTCAACCATACTTTCTTATCCTATCAAGAGTTTCAATTAACAGTTTCATATTTCTATCAAGCCCGTTTGAGTTAATAAAGTCCAAAGCAATATTAAAATTTAGTATGTCTTGTAGATTTTCGTGCATATCACAGCCTATAGAAATTGGTATCCTGTAATTTCTGATATTTTCAAACCATTCAGCAGACAGATCAAAGTAGTATCTTCCGTATTTCATGTAATTCGTGCTAGTGTTTAGCTCTATGAACACGTTCTTAGATTCTAACATAGATAATATAGTCTGCATCTCTGCCTTAGGAAAGTTTTTGATGAGGTTATTGTGCGCCAGTCCTGTAAATACACCGATCTTATCAACAAGCTCAGGCAACTGCCATAACGGTAATCCTCCCTCGCTCTCGTTCTGAACATGTTCAAACAGCACATAATCTAGCTGACTCAACAGCTCAAAATCCATGTTTTTAAAATCGGTTCTTGGCGTAAAGTCAATCTCGACGCCTGCATACAGGCTTATATCTGCCCTGTTACTCTCTTTTAACTTGTTGATTTCAGCAATATACTTTTGTAAAGAACCATTATTAATCGAGTTTACTTTGGAAGTAAGATAATGATCCGAGATACCGAGATATTTTAGCTTGTTTCTGATACCATAATCTACTATTTCAGCAATGCTATAAGAGCCGTCAGACCATAATGAATGGTTGTGCAAGTTTATCATCATTACGCGATCCCTAACCTACTTTCTCCCATTCTTCAAGCTTTTGCACTGCTGACAACGTAGAGCCTCTCTGTATTTCTTCCCTGATCCGGTTCTCTCTCTCAAACACATCCAAGGCCCGGTTTGTAATCTCGACCAGTTCTTCTTTTGGTATTATCACTATTCCAGACTCATCTGCCATAATCCAGTCTCCGGTCTTGATCTTCTTTCCCTCAATATCCAGTTCTATGCCAATCTCTCCAAATCCTTTGGGCTCTCCCGCATTGGGCACCAGCTTTTTTGCAAATATCGGATAATGTATCTCTCTTATTGCATCTACATCTCTAACCGCACCGTACACGATCACTCCTGCCAGCTTTCGCGTATGCGCGCTCCATGTTGCCAGCTCTCCCCACACTGCCGTAGGCCCATTGTCCACGTCTATAAACAGTATCTCACCCTCATTCGCACGGTCTATTGCCTCTACAGGCTTGGCCCAGTCTCCATCCATAGTCTTTACTGTTAACACGCTGCCAACAATCTTAGAGCCCGGGCAAAGTGATATAAACTGCCCTATTGCACCTTTTCTGTGCATTGCATCGCTGATATTGGACGTGGACACTTTCATCAGCGCCTCTTTGATCCGCCCAGTACTGTATTTTTTGTATAACTCTGTCTCTATAGGCGTTAATGATTCTATGCTCTTCTTTATCTTTCTGGTCTCTGCCTCCACGTCCGGAGCCTTGATTATGCCGCCGCCAACTATGATTATCGATGCCCCGTTTTTTATCATCTCGGGTGCAGTTTCCGAGTTCAAGCCTCCTGCAACAGCAATCGGAAGCCTTGTGACCGCATATATTCTTTTCAGCTTTTCCACGGGGCTCATGCCGATCATCTGCTGATCCACGCCCACGTGCATGCACAGATACTCAGCCCCCAGCTTTTCTACACTTTTAACCTTCTCTTCCAGATTCTCAACGTTCATTAGGTCTACCATTACTTTCGAGCCGTATTTTTGAGCTGCTTTTACACCTTCTGCAATAGTAGAATCGTCTGCCACTCCCAGTATTACCACGATGTCAGCGCCGCTCTTTGCCGCTATTTCCGCTTCTGCACTGCCCACATCCATCGTTTTCATGTCTGCTACGACCATGTTCTTGGGAAACATTTTCTTGATCGTTCTTACTGCATTCATACCCTCACTTTTGATGAGCGGCGTGCCCACTTCAATCCAGTCTGCACCGCCAGCTACCGCTTCTTTCGCAATCTGCGTAGCCCGCTCCAATATTGTCAGGTCCAGAGCAACTTGTAATAATGCCATAATAAATACAATATACCTTTTCTCTTATTAACTTTTTTTTATTTTTTCAATATACTTGACCAGATAATATAAAGTGCTGGTGTAAGGCAATGCTATATCATGCTGTTTCCCCTCGTCCATAAACACCTTGTTAATATGATCTATCTCTGTCAGAGACCCTCTTTTCAGATCCTGTGCCATGCTAGAATAATTGCCCGCTGTATTTTTTATAACCTCTTCTGCTAGCTCCAGTAAATTCACGTTAATTCCTTTCAGCTCCAAAATCGCACTGCATTCTCTAGAGATCGCTCTAAATATCCAGTGTAGGTTCTCTTCTGAAATTAACGTTCCGTTCTTTACTTGCAATATGCCCGTAACAGGATTTATGCAAGCGTTGATCGCGCCTTTGACCCATATGTCAGTACTTATATCTGATGAATACTGTGTTTCTAGGCCGCATTCATTAAACTTTCTCACGAGCTCTCTTAAAAACAACTCTGCATCCTTGGATACTGTGCCTATCCTCGTTATGCCTAGCCCTGTATGCACAATCTTGCCATAATCTATAGAATATGCACCGTGCGTCGTAACTCCGGCTAATAAGCGGTCGGGCCTGAATCCCCTGATTATCGAGATATTGTCTAATCCGTTCTGCAAACTTAACAAGTACGCGTCTTTTATCTTGTCTGCAATATAATGCATTGCTTTATCAGTATCGTAAGATTTTACAGTCAATATGACCAGATCAAATTCTCCATCCAACTCTTCAGAGACCATCATGTTTCTGAATATCTGATTGGTCAATCCCTGTATAACTATGCCGTCCCTATTAAAGTTCTCTACCAGTTTCTTGCGCCCTATCAGCGTCACATCGTTATTTTTTGAAAGATAGCTGCCAACCAGGCACCCGATCGCGCCAGCTCCAAATACTGCAATCTTCATCGCTTATAAAGATGATAAATAACTATTAAAAAGTATCTGATCCATGGATCGTGTCAACGCTTCGTTGATAATTACTTATTATTTCATTTTGTCGGAGGCATAGCTTTTATCTGGATTATTTAATTTGAATATTTTTTGAAATATGTATGGTAGGATAACTGATGCTATTTTTAATATTTTCAACGAAAAATTGACAGCGTCGATCCATGCACAGGTACGGTTCTATTTATCCACAAACATTAATTTCCCGCAAGATTTGAAAAAAATATGAGAACTCTTGGGTTTTTAATCCTCATGATCATGATGCGCAAACTCTTCTTTGTCTTTCCAGCTCTCATCAGGTTCAAGATTTCCTTTTATATACTCCTCCACGATCTCTCTCATCGATCCTTCAACGCCGGTAATCACTTTAATATTATAACTCTCAAAAAAGTCCAGTGCTCTCTGTCCCATTCCATATGCAATGAGTATCTCCGCGTTTTTCTGCTTTATCAGGTTTGGAAGATCGCCGGGACCGTGAGACTCAAATGTATTTGCGATAATCTCATAGTTTACTATTTTCCCGTCCTGAATCTCTACAAATCCAAAATAAGAAGCATGTCCAAAATGCTCTGATAGCTCGCTATCAAGCTTGTTACTATTTTTTAACGGCATAGCAATTTTCATTATTTCACCTTTATGTACCCTATATTTATATCACTCATAAAAAGCTTTTTAATGCCGGGGCCGGGGATTGAACCCGGGGCCTTCGGATGTCTCAGTCTATTTTTTTATTTAAAATACCCTATGAGTCCGACGCTCTACCAAACTGAGCCACCCCGGCATCTAATTATTAGGTCCAGCTGCAGGTTCAGGTGCTATTGCTGGCTGCTCTGGTGATTTTAATAAATCTGATTTTCGGATCTCTATCTTCCTGATCGGATAGATTGTTTTTATTCCGTTTTCGATGTCTGAAACAATAGTATCAGATATCATATATTTTACAAACTCTGAATACGTGTTTTTGGAGGAGTAGTCTTTCAATATTTCCTTGATCCTGTTTCTTAGTGCTGTCTTCAATGCTGAGTTTATCCTCTTGTCTGATACTAATGTTAATTTTATTCGCATAGAAAAACCGTCATTCGTAGATATTGGAAATATCACGTCAATCCTGCTTTTTCGCCTTCGTACCAGTCTTCTCGTATAATCTGGAAGCGTGTCATGACCTATGAAACTGGTAATGGCCTTCGTTCCTTCAATCTTGTCAATCTTAAAAAATAGTTTTATATACGATTTTTTTACGTTTCCGGTTATATCGTATAACGTTGTTTCCGTAACTCTTCCAAGCAACTGTTCTGGTGTCTCGGAAGGAGTCTCTCCTATCTCTCTCGATGCAAACGTTTCTGGCGCAACTATAGTGTACCATATCTTCGCTTTCCATTTATCTCGAACTTTTTTTGCGGCTGTTCTATCTGCTCTTTTTGTACTCATTTTAGTATACACCGTCCAAATTTCAAAAACAAGAATGAAGATATAGTTTATATAATTTTTGTTTTGCTTTACACAAAAAAAGAAAAAAAAGGTTAGAGTATAACTGAGTTACCGGACAGGGTCACGGTTATAGTCACGGTTGCTCCATTCACTGTTATGGTCGCTGGCACTGACGAGTATATGCCGGTAGGAGTTATGATTAGAAGATCATAGCTGCCGTTTGTAACCTGGAAGCTTAATGTGCCAGAGCCGTATGCAGAATAGAGAAACGCATGGCCCTGCGCGTTACTGTACAAAAACGCCATCATGGTAGTATTTGAAAGTCCCGATACGGTGATCATCACATTGTAATATACTGGAACTATAGGACTGTAATCTCCACCCACTGCTATGAATCCAGACACGTTGTAAGGAGTTGGCATGCCTGAACTATACCCACTCCAGAAGTTTCCAGACTGAGTGGGCTGGTTCATTATGTTACCTGACAGCTGATATCCGTTCACAGTGCTGACCACGCTTGCAGGCTCGGGCGTGATGTTCCAGTTGTTTACGTATCTCGCAGGCATATAGTTGTAAATGTTCATAGAAGGACTGTATGCAGGAACTGTCACATTAAAGTAATTGTTGAATATCGTGTTTCCAGAGCTATATATAGTAAGCCCAAACTGCCCGATGCCGTTGGTGGTAGCTGAATCTAACGGTACTGGATACTGCACAAATTTGTTACCCCATATCACGTTTCCAGATCCTCCGTATACAAGCAAAGAGCTGCCCCAATCATAAAAGTTGTTGCTCGCGACCAGATCACCGGTGCTGTTCCAGAGCATTATGTTCGCCACTGGAAAATCGTCCTGGTTAATTCCATAAACTTCATTAGAAAACCAGCCTGTAACATAATTGGCATGATATATGGATACGTGAGAAGTGTTGTATAGCTGGATCTGCAGGTAATTGTAATATGGTAGGTTATATGAATTTGCAATCTGAGTTGCAGTACTGCCAAAATTGATAAAGAACGTTGGAGGGCTGTTTATCGATACATACAGGTTTGTATTTACCAGCAACAATCCAGAAAACACGGGAAACGCATAGTCATTAAGCTGGCTGAACAGCGGACTTAAAGAGCCATACTGGTTGTTTTCTAGCACGTACGGATTGTTCAGCGTTCCGTTTCCCTTAATTGCCAATGCTGCAATCTGAGCATTGTCAAATGCGTAAAGAGGAGTATATATACCCATCGCCATGTTCTTTACCATGCTAATGTTCAATACCGTAGAGCTTCTGAAAGTGAGGAAAACTGGGTCATAATTACTGAGCAGTATCTCAGCACTATAAGTGCCTGATGGTAGCTCGTACAAAAACTTTCCTGAAGTACCGATTGCCGCCCACTGTGCGATCGAGGCATTGAATGTAGAGCCGGGATTGATAAACATGAACGCGTTGGATGGAGTTACAGAGCCGGAGATCTTGATGTTGCCAGATCCGGGAGCCAGTCCCCACAACGGTGCCAGAATCGAGGGACCGGTGGTAAGTATTGCGGTAGGATTGACACCGTTCCATGACGATGACACTCCGATGCTTGTTTCGCCTGTATCAGTGCCAAAATTATAAGCTGAAGGCACAGCAGTGTATCCTGTATCTGAAAGATAGCTGAGCTGCATTGTCGCATTAATGTTAAACACCGTGGTCGTACTGCCACCACTATAGCCACCCAGCATCAGCTCTGCATCGTAAAGCAAGAATCCGGTAGGTGTAGGCTCATTTCCATTCACCTGAAAATATGCGGGTGCAGTCTTATAATCAGAGGGCATGCCGTATGTAGAGTTGAATATCACCTCATCATAAGATCCGGAAACAGGTGCCTGGTTCTGCTGTATTAAAGTGTAGTTGAAAAATACAGCGTTTCTATTATTTATGATCGTGCTGTTAATATACACGTTTATCGTAAATGGAAAGTTAACGTTTGTAAAGTTGCTGCTTACAGCGTAATAATAGGTTGGAGGTACTGGAATGCCATCATAGCTGTACAATGAATTTTGAGTGAACAGATACTGAGCACTTGAAAAGTTCCAGATATTATCGACCATGGACAGCTGATGCGTTCTCGTAGAGTAAGAAACCGTGTTTTGAGTCCAGAACACAAAACTGTTGTTTCCGAACAATGTCACGTTCCTGAGCACTGTATTCAGCTGGATGCTCATGCTGTAGGGGCTGTCTGCATCAAGATAAAATATATTCAGGTTGTTTACAGTGATTGATCCTTCAAAACTGGTAGTGTTTAACACTGTTCCTGTCAACATTCCACTGTTATTCATCAATCCATAATATCCAATTCCCATCGGTGCCGGTGCAGAGCTATATAGTGGCATTATAGTATTGCCAATTCTAGCATACTTCGCATTGAAATTTGGCAAAAACGCATATTTTGCAGGCACACCTTTTTCTCTAAGCTCGCTTAGCACCTTTTGCGTCATTGTCGATCCTTGTGCGTTTGAAACCTGATACGTCTGTGCATGACCAGGTTCACTGGCCAAGCTCAAAGACGATATCAAAAAACCAGAACTCATCAAGACGACGACTACTGCTATTGGCAGTAGAACTTTAAAAATGTTTTTTTTGATTATGTTATTGCCCATGCTACTATTAAATGTATCAAGATATTTATAATTTTTCTCAACTGCTATGACAGAAATAAAGCGTTAAATTTATTACTATCTCCTTGCTTTTTTATTATGTATTAAAGTACATTTGTGATAGTTTTTCTTTAAAAAGTACATACCCCCTACACTTTTA
>JBMFWH010000010.1:0-36090 GCA_049965455.1 Thermoplasmata archaeon
GTTTAAGTATCCCTGAATTCACAGGGATGATAACTTCCAAAGGTGGATGTTAACATGGTTAATGGAAATCGTAACCTTAATAATACCATATATCTACTATGAAAAAGTTAAAATTTAAAAGACCATCATTTGATTCAGGAGATGAGCGATTTGAGAGATTTTAAGATTATTCATGACTCTGTGCATGGTTCCATAAAACTAGAAGAACCTCTAATCTCATTGCTTGAAACTCCAGAACTGCAGAGGATGAACAGTATCCGGCAGCTGGGGCTAACATACCTGATCTTTCCGGGCGCAAACCATACCCGATTAGAACATTCGCTCGGAACAGCCTATCTGGCAGAGCAGGTATCAAGGTCCCTGACCCTGAACAGTCACGAAACATTGTTGCTGCGTGCTGCAGGATTGTTGCATGACCTAGGACATTCTCCCTATTCACATACGTTAGAAAAGTTCCTGTTTGAAAAGATTGGAAAGAATCATATGGAGATCACGAAAGATATTATAACAGGGTCATTAAAAATCATAGAGGATAGAAATGGAAATACGATAAGAGAGATATTGGAACAGCATGGCATAGACGTCGAAAAATTGTGCTCAATAATTACAGGAACATTGAAAAATAGAGATAGTTTAGAGATGCATATCAATGAGCAAGGTCAGGGATTTTTTTCAGAACCGGACAGGTACCTGACCGAGATAATAAACGGAAATATAGATGTGGATCAGCTGGATTACCTGGTGCGCGATGCACATTACACGGGCGTTGCATATGGAGTGATCGACATACCACGGATCATAAACACGATCCGCATATTCAATGGCTCTATATCCATTGACAAAAAAGGCGTATCCGCAATTGAGGGCATACTGGTAGCAAGGGCTTTGATGTACTCTTCCGTCTATTTCCACAAGACTGCCAGGATCGCAGAACTTATGCTGACGCGCGGTGTTGAAGAACTAAAGTTTAGAATGTGGAGTGACCTATACAGGTTAGGGGATTCAGAACTCATCTCACTTTTGATCAATTCTGAAGGGTACTCTAAAGATATCGGATTGAGGCTGAAATATCGCAGGTTATACAAAAGAGCTTATGTTAAATATTTTGAGGAACTTAATGAACAAGAAACAGAAAGGATAATAGAGTATTCAGATACAAAAAAGATCAGAAAGCTAGAAAGAGAAATTGCAGAAGATTTGGGACTGGAAGATGGAAGCGTACTGATAGACGTCCCGGAAAAGGACATTATTTTGAACGAGCCTAGATTTAACAGGGCGGATATAAAGATATATGATGAAAATAAGGTACAAAACCTGTACTCAATTTCCCCTCTCGCAAAATCCATAACAAACAGAAGAGCTTTTGACTGGGTATTTATGGCGATTACACCAGAAGAACACACGGAAAAAGTAAATAAAAAATTAAAAAATATTTTTTAAAATATTTTAATCTTCAGACTCGGGTCTGTTTTTAGGCGCGGGTGGTGCTCCAGATCCTCCTTTGGATGCTACAACATCATCAATTCTCAGTATCATTATTGCTGCATCTGTTGCAGAATTGATTGCCTGTTTACCAACGCGTATCGGTTCTATAACGCCCAGAGCTTTCATATCGTCAATTTTGCCAGTAAATACGTTCACGCCTGAATTAACATTTCCTTCTTTGTGCGACTTTCTGAGATCTATCAATATGTCAATCGGATCCAGACCCGCATTTTCTGCAAGTGTTCTTGGCACAATCTCCATAGCGTCTGCAAATTTCTCAATAGCAAGCTGTTCTCTCCCGCCAATAGTAGATGCATATTCTCTGAGCTTCAAAGCGATCTCGGTAGCAGCAGAGCCTGCACCGGTTACAATCTTGCCGTCTTCTACAGTTTTAGCAACTACATGCAGTGAATCTTGCATAGATCTCTCAATCTCATCAACAACGTGTTCAGTACCGCCCCTGATCAGGATTGATACCGCTTTTGGATTTTTGCAGCCTGTAACAAAGGTCATATGATCTTCTCCGATCTTGTGCTCTTCAACCTGTGCTGCATGCCCGAGATCCTCAGCGGAAAGGTCATCCAGGTTCGTAATAATTTTCGCGTCTGTAGCTTTAGCTAACTTTTCAATATCGCTCTTTTTCACTCTTCTGGCAGCGTATATGCCTTTTTTGGCCAGGAAGTGCTGGGCCATATCGTCTATGCCTTTCTGGGATAGTACAACATTTGCGCCAGTAGCTATTATCTTATCAACCATCTCTTTAAGCATTCTCTCTTCTTCATCCAGGAAATTATGGATCATTGAAGGATCTTTAATCTGGATATTTGTGTCAATTTCTGGCTTTTTGATCTCTAACGCTACGTTCAGTAAAGCTATTTTAGCGTTTTTAACAGTACCAGGCATTTCCGGGTGCGCTTTTTCTTTGTCCACGATAATTCCGTCAATAAGCTGTGTATCGTCAATAGAGCCACCCTGCTTCTTTATTACCTGAATGTTGTCAAGATCCGCATATACTTTCCCATTCACTTTTTCTATTATTTTAGAAACTGCGTCGACTGAGATGCTTGCAAGCAGGTCTTTGGACATACTTGCACCTTTGCTTCCAAGCGCGGTTTTACCGATCTTTAATAATACTTCCCTGTTATCAATGGAAATCTTTTCTGATATGCTCTCCAATATCTCTTTCGCTCTTTCAGATGCCAATCTGTAACCACTTGTTATGACTGTTGGGTGCACATTTTGCTCCAGCAAACTCTCAGCCTGTTTTAATAATTCGCCCGTTAAAATTACAGCTGTTGTGGTTCCATCTCCGGCCTCTTGATCTTGCGTTTTAGCAACTTCTACCATCATCTTTGCTGCCGGATGGTCAACATCAATTTCCTTCATTACTGTCACACCATCATTAGTAATAACTACATCTCCAAGCCCATCAACTAACATTTTATCCATGCCGCGAGGCCCCAATGTAGACCTTACTGCTTCTGCTATAGCTTTGGCTGCAGCAATATTGTTTTTCATTGCATCTTTACCTGTTTCTCTCTTTGTACCTTCTTTAAGTATAAATATAGGTTGTCCTGATATCATATTACCATTCACCTCGATTGTTGTTAACTGTAAAATACTTCTTCTATATAAATTTATTCATGCTCTGTAACTGGTCACAATTATGAAACGGCAATCTAAAAGAAAGTGACTTTAATCCAATATATTTTTAATTTATTATTATTACAAAATAAAATATATTATCTATCCTTTAAATACGGTAAAAATTACGCATAATACTAGCTTTTATGAGAACTTAACTTCAGAATCGTGACCTATTACAACATATGAAAAGGTTTTTTAAATTGAAATATATTATTAAAAAATCATGATATCTGAGAATATAGAATCATTAAAAGATATTGAAATTCACTACTTAAAAAATGGATTTGCAAAAAGTAAAGTTTTATTATTGCATGGATACAGTTTCAACGCCAATACGTGGAAAGATCTTAAAACCATTGAGATACTGGAAGATAAAGGGTTCGGGACCATTGCATTAGATTTTCCCGGATTTGGGAAATCAGAAAGGCTGAAAGGTCTGAACTATTCTGTGTACCCTCTCAAATCAGATAATGATATTAAAATCAGCATTGAGTTTTTAGAAGAGTTCATAGAGAAGCATTTTAATACTGTTTCAATAGTAGGCCCTTCAATGGGAGCACACTTAGCAATAAACTACCTGATCAATCATCCCTCAAATGTTGATAAACTGATCTTAATTGGCCCTGTCGGGTTTAAGCAGAAAAACACTGTTGCACGCCTAAAAAACATAAATAACCAGGTCCTGATAATGAGGGGAGAGAGGGACAGTATAGCTTCCGAACAGGATGTAATTGATTTAAAAAACATGATAAAAAACTCCATAATGATCCAGTATCCTAATGCCGGACATCCATGCTATTTGGATGTTCCAGACCTATTTCACAGGGATCTGCTTGAATTCTTGAGAAAATGAGAAAAATGTTGGTATTAGGTGCAGATTCCCTGATAGGGCAATGTTTCATTAGAAATTATAATGAGTTTAAGATATTTGGTACTTATCATTATGCGCCTGTTAAAGTTCCAAACATTGAAACTTTCACGTTAGATCTGAAATTTTCAAACCAGATCATCAGCATTATCGATGAACTTAGGCCAGATTTGATAATTAACACAGCGGGAAGAACCAATATTGACTATTGTGAGGCTAATCCCATAGATGCATATTTAATAAATGAACTTGCGACCAAAAATATTGTTTTCGCTGCTAAAAAAAATGGGTCGTTCCTGATTCAAATATCTTCTGACCTGGTGTTTGATGGATTTGTTAGGGCAAGCCATGATGAAGAGCAAGAGACTAATCCAATATCTGTGCTCGGTAAAACAAAATTGAATGCAGAAAACATAATAAGAAGCAGTCTTAATGACTACTTGATTATCAGGACCGGCCCGATATTCGGCTGGAACTGTATTACTAAAAAGAGAAACTACGTTACCTGGATATTGGAGACCCTAAAAGCCAATAAAGAGATAAGCCTGGTCACAGATCAATACTCAAACTACACCTCGAACGATTTTGTGTGCAGTTCCGCCTTAAAACTTTACAAAAGTGGTCTTGTTGGCATCTTTAACATATCCTCAAAAGATTGTATTTCTCAATATGCGCTCGGGCTGAAAATTGCAGAGATATTTGGTCTTAATAGGCAGTTAATTAAAATGACCAGTTCTAAAAAAGTTAGAATGATCGGGCACATTCCAAAATACGCCTGCCTAGATACCTCAAAACTAAAAAATGCAATAGGGTCAGATATTCCGGATACAGAATCAATGCTTGTAATGATGAAAGATCAAGGTTGCAAATAAGTATAATTTATTCTTTAACATATATGTTTCAACCACCCGCAAATTATTGATATTTAAATCCTCTACTATATAATAATACTATGAAGGTAATATTAAGTTGGATGAATAATATTTTTTACTCCTTTTTTCATGAATAATACGTATATTTTAATATCACTTTTTTGTTATGTATTTAACTAACATAGAAAAACAATTAAAAGATATGTACTATACTCGCTAAAAGTAAAAAATGATCCAACCGTCAATTTCCGCCATAGATAAAATAGTCGCTGTCAATTTTTCGTTGAAAATATTAAAAATAGCATCAGTTATCATACTACACATATTTCAAAAAATATTCAAATTAAATGATCCAGATAAAAGCTATGCCTTCGGCAAAATGAAATAATAAGCAAGTATCAACGAAGAGTTGACATGATCATAAAATACAAAAATTTTTATTGTATTATATTATATCCTCATTACTAATGCAAACTGTAAATGTGATAAGTAGGGATATTCTGATTAAGGTGCTGAAAAAATTGTTGACCGGTAAAGATATAGAGCCACAGTACATAGAAGAACTTGCAGATTATGTCCTTACATTTTTTGGGTTTGGGGATTCTATTATAGATAATATATTAACACCTCCGGACCGGGATATATTTTATATGCTGGAAGAACTGGGAATATTAAGAACAGATATGGAAGAGATAATACTGGTAAAAGGCAAAAACTGGAGGATCCATTATTGGGAATACAGAAAAGATAAGATCAAAGAGTATCTCACGCCAGAAAAGAAAAAGGCAAATCCTTCATTGTCTGAGCTTTATGATAAATTCTTTGCAACTCATGATGACATTTAAGTTCATAACTCAATTGATTATTTATTTTCAATCCAAAAAATTTAGAGTCCAAATTATTGAATTATATTAATGCGCCTCCTATTTTTATTTCCCATCACCTTCAAACAACGCTTAAAATTGTGATTCTCCATAGTAATAACCTAATTTAACATTCTTATTTTTACATATCCTTCAATAATTCCCTTCAATAGATTTATACTGCGGTATTCTGATAGTTTTTGCAAGCCCATAAAATAGTATGTTTTTTTACAGTCAAATGTTTCGAGGCTTTACAGTAAAAATAAAAACAGCATATTTAAATACCAAATATAATATTATGTATTACAGTGATGTATAATGATGCCGGCTCAGCAAATAGCATATGTACCATCTGATATTTCCACAATAAGAACGATGAACAAGATTGCAAAAATCCTGGCTCTAATATTTGGTATTATATTCATAATAGTAGGTATAGTTACAATACTCTTTATTGTAGGAATACTGCCACTTATATGGGGGATAGTAAATCTGATAATATATTCAAAGATTAACACAATAAATTTACTTGTGGATCAGCAGAGATACGTAGATGCAAAGAATAAAACGTTAGTATGGATGATCATTGGATTCATTTTTGCAGGTGTAATAGTTGGAGTTCTTTTACTGATCTCTTACTTGAAATATGATGATGTAATAAGAGCAATTCAGCAAAATTATTCACAGCAGAACAATCAAGGCATTCCACCACAGCAACCACCAACTTTGTGAGCTCCACACATAGTTCGCGTAGCAGACCTCCCACTTCAACGACCGGATTTGCCCTTTCAGGTAATCTTCAAATCAAGTGCGTGAGTTCTGACTTTCTCCTTACTTTTTAACCATGTTATGATTTCTGAGGAAACCTTGCGTTGTATATTTCATGGAAAAGTTATGGAGTATTTTTAGAACAACGATCTGTGAATTCTCATATTATGAACCTATAGGTTCTCATTGTGATGTTTTACCCCTTCTGGATTCATGCATATTTTTATAGATTATAAAATTTCGCTCGCTTTCATCCTCCATCTTGAAATGTAAAAAGCAGTGCAGGGGGAGGGATTTGAACCCTCGAAGTCCTACAACACGGGATCTTAAGTCCCGCTCCTTTGGCCAAGCTCGAAAACCCCTGCAAATGTAGGGTTATTGTGCTCAAATCACAAAGCAACTATTTTTTCCAGCATAGTTTGCCAGGTTCTATAATCTAGCCTATAGCGAGGAATATTAAATAGCTTATAAATGTTTTTATCAAAAAAATTCTGTGCCTCATCAGCAGAAGAGACACAGTTTTTAGAGATTAGCTTTTTAGGGTTTGATCAGTTTTGGAATATCTACAGGGTAGTCTGCAACTTTTACATTCGCCTCGTTCAATGCCTTTATTTTAGATTCTGCAGTGCCTTTGCCTCTGCTGATTATAGCGCCTGCATGCCCCATTCTCTTTCCTGGAGGTGCGCTGCGACCTGCTATATATGCAACCACATGCTTGTTAAACTCTCTCTTTATATATTCAGCAGCTTCTTCTTCGGCAGTACCGCCAATCTCTCCGACCATTACTACATGTTTAGTGTCAGGATCATCTTTAAAGAGTTTCAGCATGTCCAAAAAGCTCAGTCCAACAATTGCATCTCCGCCAAGGCCTATTACCGTACTCTCGCCAAGCCCGCTTTCGGTGATTGCTTTCACGATCTCATATGTTAAAGTACCGCTTCTGGAAATCACGGCAACATCTCCCTTCTTGAATATGTGGTTTGGCATTATTCCGATCTTGGATTTGAACGGAACCGTAACCCCGGGGCCGTTAGGACCGATCACTATACCATTTCTTCTTTTTGCGGTGGCTACGATCTCCATGGAATCGTGCATGGGCACATGCTCAGTCAGTATATAGAACAATCTCAATCCTGCATCAAAAGCTTCGTAAAACGCGTCTTTGACATAAGGTGCTGGAACCGCAATCATTGTCGCTGTTGGATTCTTGCTCATTGCCTCTTCCACAAAGTCGAACACTTCCACACCGTTAACCTTGGTTCCTTTTTTGCCAGGAGTGACTCCTGCCACAACATTTGCTCCGAACTTGATCATTTCAGCAGAGTGAAACTCACCCTGATGCCCAGTTATTCCCTGCACTATTATCCTCGTATTTTCGTCAATCAATACCATTTAGCTCACCTCTTTATCCAGTTCTGCCACTTTCTTGACCGCATCTGTCATGTTTGAATATGCATTTATGCCGTTCTCTTTTAAAATGTCTCTACCCTCTTCTTCATGCACACCTGACAATCTTACGACCATAGGTATGTTAACTTTAAACTCGTTTTTAGCGGCAACTATTCCTTTTGCCACCGTATCACATTTTGTTACTCCTCCAAATATGTTCACCAAGATAAGTTTAGGCTTAGCTTTTAATACCAGCGGAAACGCATTTTTCACTATATCAATGCTATCCGTTCCTCCAAGGTCCAGGAAATTTCTCGGCTTCAGCTTATGTAGTAATAAAGTATCGAGAGTAGCCATTGTCAATCCTGCTCCGTTAGCTATTACTCCGACTTCTCCATCCAGTTCTACAAACGCATAATCTTCAGATCTTGCTTCTTTTTCAAGTTCAGTCAAATCCTCTTCGTTTTGCTCGATATCTTTGTGCCTGAAAAGAGAGTCTGAATCAATAATAACTTTCGAATCTGCAGCAATGAGCTTTCCTTCCTTCGTAATGACTAGAGGATTGATCTCTACCAGTTCCGCGTCATATTCCATAAATAACCTGTACAGGTTTGACAGCATTGCTGAAAACTGTTTTAACAGCTGGTCTGTCAATTGTAACTTCCTGCCTATCATGTTCCCAATAAAAGGGCTATATCCAATGAGCGGATCTATGTTTTTCATTATGATCTTGGAATCTTCAACATTTTCAATTTCTACGCCACCCTCTCTGCTTGCTATTATTGTTGGAGACTTGGTGCCTCTATCCATCAGTATAGAAATGTATAGTTCTTTATCTATGTTCAACTTATCTTCTATCAGGACATATTTGACTTTAGATCCTTTCAATGTGGTATTAAATAGCTCTTTGAGTGCCGTTTTTCCAGAACTCAGGTCATTTACAAATTTTATGCCACCTGCTTTGCCACGACCACCTACCAGAACCTGCGACTTTAGTGCGACCGGGCCGGTTATCTCTTTCATTTCTTCAGGACTTTTTACCACTGTACCATTAGGCACTGGAACATTATATTTTTTAAACAGTGCCTTTCCTTGAAATTCATAAAGTTTCATCTGCGATCACCTTTTTCTTAAAGAGAAAGATTAATTATTTATTAATGTTTTCATTAATACTACCGATGGTAGTAAAAGATAAAATTGGAAGAAAACGATATATTATATCATACTGTAATATGAAAAAGGGAGATCTAGATGCCTTTCTAAAGGACGTAATGATAAAGTATCAGATAAAAGCAAGCATAATAATATACAATAACGGGTTTAACATATTAAGATGCAAGCATCTGGACAAAGATCGGCTAATAAATATTCTAAACACCAAGAACTTTAAAACATATAAAGCCACAGGAACCGTAAAAAAAGCAAAAGAGATCTTAGCTATGATAAAATATTAAATATTGTATTCTATATCACCAACTGTAATATGGCCGGGGTGGGGTAGTGGTTATCCTTGGGGACTGTGGATCCCTAGATCCGGGTTCAACTCCCGGTCCCGGCCCCTAAATTAATTATTTTTTAAAGAGCATAAAATCTATAAAATGCTTTAAATGCTCTGCGAGAACCGGATTATCAGAATACCCGCAAGCTTCAAGCTCAGCGTCAGTAATCAGCGCTCTTTTGCTATCCACCACCATATCTGTTGCGATCAGTTCGTCTCTGTAGTGAACCTCACAGTTTGGTGGTGCACGCTGAGTTCTTGCAGTAATGATGATTATCCTCACGTTTCTCAGTATCGCGTTTTTGACATTTTTGCTCAGATATTTTTTGATCTCGATTAATTTAGGAGTGGATAATAAAATCTCAGACTCGCTCTGATCTATGAACTCTCCAATTTTATTCAAAACTTTTGATTTGCCGTAAATAGTGTATACAAGCTGTGGCTCTCCTTTTTCAGTAAGAAAATCTTTTAACATCTTTAATTTAGAAAACATATCTTCTAACTGGTGAGTATATCGCTCTTCAAGCCTCTCCAGGCTTTCAGCCTTGAATATTTTAGGCCTGCCCTCCACTGATTTTACAAGCCCCTTCTTCTCGAGAGTTTCTAATACTTTGTATGCAGAAGGCCTTGGTATTTTGGCAGTGTCTGCAATTATGTCAGCGCTGGATCCATCATGATAGATCACCGCCAAAAATGTCTGTGATTCATAAGTGGTAAGTCCTAATATTTTCAATGTTTTTAAGATAAAATCATACTCTTTTTTCAAGTCTTCCTTAGATATATCCATATTATATAAAAAGCGAAAAACATATATAAAAATTGTTATTGTTAGAGTATGCGTTGTTCAAGATGTGATAAAGATGCAGTTATTTTTGTGAGATATAGCGGGGATCATCTTTGTAAATCTCATTTTATAGAGTTTTTAGAGCAGAGGGTAAAAAAAGAGTTTCGTTCACAGGTTAACCTTAAAAAAAATTCGAAGATTGGCGTCGCTATTTCTGGTGGCAAAGACAGTTCTGTCACCCTGTTTTTGCTATCAAAGATATTCAAAGATCGCAAGGATATAAAATTAATTCCAATACTGATAGATGAGGGGATTCAAGGATACAGAGAACTGGCAATTGAATCCGCCAGAAAATTAACAGCGCGGCTTAATCTGGATCTGAATATCTACAAATTTTCAGATTATTTCAATTATACAATAGACCAGATCTCTCTCCAGAAAAAAGAGATCTTGCCATGCAGCTACTGTGGCGTATTTAGAAGAACTCTGCTGAACATTGCCGCAAAGAAAAACGGCGTTGATTATTTAGCTACAGGACTGAACCTGGACGATACTGCACAGTCAATCATCATGAACATTGCCAGAGGAGACATATCCAGACTGGCGAGAATGGGGCCTCATGAATTTGTGAAGGAGGGATTGGTACCTAGAATCCAGCCTTTGATCACCATTCCAGAAAAAGAAGTACTTATATATGCAATTTTGAACAATATTGAATTTTATCATGGAGAATGCCCTTATGCTTCGTCAGCAGTAAGAAACGAGTTTAGAGACGCGGTAGATGCCTGGGAACTCAGAACGCCGGGCACCAAGCATGCCATTTTGAACAGTTACAATGTCATCAAAAATGTACTGTCAGACAAATATTCAATACCTTTGCTGAACTCATGCGAGCGCTGTGGAGAGCCTACTACAGGTAAGATCTGCAAAGCCTGCGAGTTGCTGGATTCTCTGAAAATTTCTCAGTAGCTAAACTCTTTCCATCCCAGTTTTCGAAGCAGTACGTCAGCTGCTGAGTTTATAACGTCGTAAAGCTCAGAAACGGAGGGACAATATGCCAGTTCTACGCTGCTCAGATCCTGTACGTTAGCCCTGCTCTTGATCGCCATGGCTATGACGTTTATCTTGTCTGCAGCGTTTTTACCAACTGCCTGTGCCCCGAGCAATCTCCCGCTTTTATCGCTTATGATTTTTAGTGTCAGGCTCTGGCCTCCAGCATAGTCTGGTTTATCAGTTCCCTTAACCTTGCCTGACAAAACCTCAAATTTCAGTTTTGCACGTTCTTCTGATAACCCTGTAGCCGCTATTTCCAGATCTCCGAGCTCTGACACAAACGTGCCATATGCACCGTTATAGGTAGCAGTACCACCGGCAATGTTTATTCCTGCCACTATTCCCTGCTTAGCTGCAGTAGTGGCAAGCTGCACGATCATGCTACCTTCATCAATGGCATTTTTGGTTATTATCACATCCCCTGCCGCATAAATGTAAGGATCAGAAGTCTTCATTTTATCGTCTACTATCACAAAGTTCTTGAATATAGATACCTTATTTTTGAGCATCTGGCTGTTTGGAGTTACGCCTGTTGCTAAAATAACCAGTTCTGCACTTTTTTTCTGGCCATTGACAAATACTGATTTTTGAGCAAGTGCTATCTCTTCCACCTTACTTCCCAAATAAACATCAATTCCATTATTCTTCAGGTGCTCTTCCACAATCTGTGCCATATCCGGATCCAGCGCTCTTGGAAAACACTGTGCCAGCATTTCGTAAACTGATACGTTGTACCCTCTTTTTTTCAGTGAAAACGCGATTTCCAAGCCTATCGCCCCGGCACCGATTACTGCCACGTTTGAAACGGGATTCGATTTCAGAAAATTCTCTATATTCAATCCGTCTTCTATGGTTTTCAGCACGTATACCCCATTGTTCAGATGCTCAGACACGTTTTTAATGGGCGGGATCATGGGCTCTGCACCTGGAGCAAACAGTAGCTTATCATAACTCAAAGATTTTATATCTTCATTTCTCAAATCTTTCAGTTTCACAGTCTTATTTAATGGATCCACATCTATAACCTGATGTTCTAACAGGATGTTGATGCGCCTCGTTTTCGGAAATGGATGCTTTAACAACTCAAAATCAGAGCTGTTTTCTATAATTAGCGGAAGCCCGCACGGAGAATATGATTCGTAAGTATGTGCCTCGACAATAGTAACCTCTTCATCCCTGTTCAGAGCCGTGATCCATCTGGTTGCATAAACTGCTGCGGTGCCCAATCCAACAATCACTATCATGTTTTGCTGTAATGCTGATTGATCTTAAAAATTTTTTTATGCCCTTCGATTTCAACATATTTATAAAAAATTTAATAAATCACCATTATTTAAGGGACTTGTATGTCTGAGCTAAAATTAGAGATTAAATACCCAGATCCCAAGTTTCATAAAAAAACTTGCAGAAAATGCAATGCGACTTTCTGGACTGTAGATCCAGAGCGTGATACTTGTGGGGAATATCCATGCGATGACTATTCATTCATAGATCATCCTTTAACAGACCGAAAATATGAATTTTATGAGATGTTAGACAAGTTTTATGTGTTTTTTTCAGCGCATGGGCACACTGTAATAAACCGGTACCCGGTAGTTGCAAGATGGAGAAAGGATGTTTTGCTTGTAAACGCGTCTATTTATGATTTCCAACCATATGTAACCTCTGGATTGATTCCTCCGCCTGCAAATCCCCTGATTGTAGGGCAGCCGTGCATAAGAATGGTTGATGTAGATGATGTAGGAAAGACAGGCAGGCATCTCACAAGCTTCATAATGGTAGGACACCATGCTTTTAATTATCCGGATCACAAAGTTTACTGGACTGATCAAACTGTCAAGTACTCATACGAGTTTTTAGTAAATGTCTTAAAAATAGATCCAAAAAAGATAACTTACAAAGAGAATCCATGGAGCGGAGGTGGCAATGGCGGTTTTGCTCTAGAGGTAATTGTTGCGGGGTTAGAACTGGCAACGCTGGTATTCATGAATTTGAAAGAGGATGAGCATGGAGAGTTTGAGATAGAGGGAAAAAGGTATTCCAAGATGGAGATGAATATTGTAGATACTGGCTATGGCTTGGAAAGGTTTGTCTGGGCTTCAAAAGGTTCTCCGTCCATATTTGATGCTTTGTATGAAGATATTTTAGAGAAATTGCTAGCATTAGCAAACATAAAAATTGATGCATTATACAACGAGATTGTAAAACAGTATGTGCATTTTGGAAAAAATGAACGGTTAGAAGAGACGGTTTATCAGGACTTGAAGAATAAAGGATTCAAGATAGACCAGAAAACAGTAACTGACATGCTTTTTAAAATAAAAAAGACGCATATATTGGTGGATCACAGCAGAACCGTACTTTTCATGTTAAATGACGGAATCGTGCCGTCAAATGTTAAAGCAGGATATCTTGCAAGGTTGTTGATACGAAAAAGTTTTAGGGCTCTTGAAGATCTCGGTGTGCCGATATCTTTTTCAGAGATAGTATTATGGCAGTTTGAAAAATTTAAGAATATGTTGGATCCAGAGATGAAAAATACTATCCTTGAGATTTTAGACAATGAAAAGCAAAAATACGCAGAGCTCATAAATCGTGGGAAATCGCTGATAGAGAGAGAAATAAAAAAGAAAAAGATAGGATTGGAAGATCTCGTAGAACTTTATGATTCATACGGCTTAACACCAGAATTTGTAACTTCGTATGCATCCAGCCTTGGTATCGTCATAAAGGTCCCGGACAACTTTCATTCTCTGGTAGCATCCCGCCACGAAAAAAATATAGAGTTAGAGCAAGAAAAGCAGAGAGTGTTCAGTCTTCCAGATACTGTTCCTTTGTATTACAATGATCCTTACCTTCGAAAGTTTAATGCGAAAGTGATATATTGCACAAATAATGAGCTTGTTCTCGACCAGACTGCGTTTTATCCCGAAGGTGGGGGCCAGCCTGCAGATTTAGGGTATATAGTATACAATAATGAAAACATCAGGGTTCTAGACGTTCAAAAGTATGGAAAAGTTATAGTGCACAAAATCGAAAAAAACGTGCCTGTGAATTCGGAGGTGACCGGCATAATAGATTCTGAGCGGAGAGATCAGCTTATGCGAAGTCACAGTGCCACGCATGTACTGTTAAGCGCAGCCAGAATAGTGCTGGGAAAACATGTCTGGCAGGCTGGTGCGCAGAAGGGAGTAACAGAATCAAGATTGGACATCACGCACTTTAAAAAGATCAGTTTTGAAGATTTGAGAGCTATTGAGAGAGAGGCTTTGAACATTATATTGCAGGACATAAAGCTAGAAATAAAATATATGGATCGAGAAAAAGCGGAACGAGAGTTCGGTTTTAAACTTTATGAAGGTGGGATACCCACTGACAAGACTATCAGGGTAGTTAAGATCGGGGATTATGATGTGGAAGGGTGCGGAGGCATGCATGTAAGAAGCACCGGCGAGATTGGTTTTATCAAAATAATAAGAGAGGAGAGAATTCAAGATGGAATCTCGAGAATCACTTTTACTGCTGGCAAAAGCGCTCTGAATTATGTTGCTGACATGGAGAGACTATTGAAAAGCGCGAGCGAACAGTTAAAGACCGATTACAAAGACATGAACCTGAAGCTAGATAGCATTCTTGAAGAGTGGAAAGCCCAGAAAAAAGAGATTGCCAGATTGAGCGAGATTGAGAATCAACTTGTTATCAGATCTATTCTAGACTCTTCAAAAACCGTCAAAGCCCAGAAAATTGCAGTGAAATTATTAAAAAATAGGAGCTTGAACTTGGTTTCTATAGCGAGAGAACTGAATAAAGAATCCACGCTGTCGTATTTCATTGCCAACATTGCAGATTCAAAACTGTCGTTTGTGTCGGGCTCTAAAAACATAGACATTGAAGATATCATAAATTCATTTGCCAAAGATGTTTCTGGTACCTTTAAGAAAGTTGACAATTTTTATATAGGATCTGGTAAGGAAAACAGCAATATTGATAAACTAGTGGATATTGTTCAAGCCCATCTGGTTAAAGCTGTGGATCTAAATGAGCGAAACGGATGAAATATACTATATAAATCGTGTGGTTCGTGAACATTTTACAGTTTATGATGCGAAAGTATATCCAGATCATTTAGAGTTCCATATTATCTCTGCTGACAATAAGGATGAAATTTACAAGAACTTCAATGCTTTATGGTCAGAATTGAAAAAACAAAATTACGTGCCCACACTAAACAATGTCAAGGGAGATTATGTGCTGCAGATTGTAAAAATACCTCCCAGAAAGTTCAGCAGTATTTATATTAACATAGGATTATTGATCGCAACAATAATATCGACCGTAATTGTAGGCATGCAGAATTATGCCGGATACTTTAACATTTCTGACCTATGGACCATTAATGTATTTGCCGGCGGTACCCTATTTTTTGCGGTGCCGTTAATGTTGATATTGGGACTTCATGAAATGGGCCATTATTTTGCGGCAAAAAAACATAATGTTGCCGCATCATTGCCCTTTTTCATACCTGCGCCAACAATAATCGGAACACTAGGAGCATTTATATCGCTCAGAGAACCTATCCCGAACAAGAGAGCACTCTTGGATATTGGCATAGCAGGGCCTATTGTTGGGTTCTTGGTGGCAATACCTATCGCCATAATAGGCATGTGGCTGGGCCATATATATCCACCCCCAAGCGTGGACTATTCAACTGTGATGATCCTCCAGATGCCTATACTATATAATTTTATCAATCTTTTTTATCCGTACAGTAGCACCATGTTCCCTATGGCCTTTGCTGCATGGGTTGGATTTTTGGTAACTGCCATAAACTTATTTCCAATCGGGCAGTTGGACGGAGGACATATAGCAAAAGCATTGTTGGGGGAGTATTCAAGATATGTAAGCTATGTATTTATAGTCATAATGCTGATATTGGGCATATACTATACAGGCTGGCTCATTTTTGCGCTGTTTGTACTGATACTGGGATTAAGACATCCACCATCACTTAATGAGATCTCGAAGATTGGCGGAAAAAGAATGGTAGCCGGGGCACTGGCATTCGTGCTTTTAGTTGTCACGTTCTCTCCTGTGCCAATTTCTGAAGTGTATTTGCAAGAACAGTTTAATATCAATTCCCTCACACATGATTACAGCATGATACAGAACATCCAGCCTCAGATATATCCTGTGCTGAATATCACAAATACCGGGCAAAAGATGATCAATGTTTCAGTTTCTGTATCAAATACTGATCATTTTAACATAATTTATCAATCGGCACTGCATAAGATCCCGATGGGAAGTACGCGCTCTTTAATGCTCAACATTTCGCTTACAAATCAATCAGTGGCAGGCACAGGCTATGTTTATGTGACCTTAGTCACAATGCTGGAGAAAGTGTCAAAAGAGTATACGTTAAATATCACAGTCTATAACCAGTCCAAGTATCTGAGATGGAGCCAGAACACTTTCTATGGCAATGTAAACAGCAGCATAACGCTATCTTTAACAAATACGGGCAATGTCATTGAATATATCCAGCAGATTAACAGCACTGAAAGTTATAATGTGTCTTATAATGCCACAATTGTTTCTGACCGAATTCTTATTTCTCCAGGCAGCTCTGTACTGTTCAAATTTATGTTCCATGCTACCGGCACATATTACCTGTACGCAATAGACCAGAACATGAATGTTGCGATTTTAACTGTGAACATAACATAAATTTGATAAACTAGCAGTTAATAAACTATTTTGCCACTATGATGAATCTGTATCTGCTGAACAATGATGAAAGACAGGCGATCTGAGTGGCATTTATCTATCTTGGTAAAAACCTAGAAAATGTGCAAGCGGCTATATTTTTTCAATATCAATTCCGTAACTAAGCTAATTAATTCTTATCCCCTGTAAAAACCGTATGCCCTCATATTATCAAAAAAGGCCGTTAAGAAAATTTACTATTCCATCAACGCCCATCTTTGAGAAACTTCAAGATCCTGTTTTTTCTGGAAATAAGCTCTGCCAATTTTTTGTTAAGCTGCTCTATCTCTCTGTCAATTCCCTCAATCTCCTCCCTGAAATTCACTGATCCGGAAAAATCTTCATATTCAAGTTCGAGCTTTTCAGTATTAATCTCAAACATGTTCTGTGTCAATACTATTGTTAAGAAAACATTGTCCCCGATTTTATATTTTTTTCGTGAAGCGCCAAGCTCACTTTTTTCAAGACCTTTACATTCAATTATATTCAACTTTTCTAAAAGTTCCAAGTTTTTCATTATTGCTTGCTGTGACAATTTCAAATCTTTAGAGAGTTGAAACGCGTACTGATCACCTTCAATAAGGCGCTTCAATATTTCTCTTCTTGTTTTGTTTTCGAATGCCTGCAGTAATATATCTTCGTATTCCATAAAAAAATAGAGAAAATTTTAGTCTATGCTAATTTTCTTTCCTTTTCCGCTCTCTTCTTTTAGCCTTGGAAGAGTAATGTCCAGTATGCCATTCTTATATGCTGCCTTGACTTCATCAGTCTTGATCTTTGCAGAGAGTTCAACCTCTTTATGATATTTCCTGTCAGGGGTATTAACATCTATCACGACAGATTGCTCATTTAACTGTATATCTATGTTCTCTTTTTCTATGCCTGGTAGTTCTACCGTAATGTATATATTTTTATCATCCTCCGTAACATCAGTCAATGGCTCTCTATATTCAAGCTGTTTTGGCCCGTATCCTTTAGGTACATTTCCAAACTCCTGAAATTCAGGCTTTCCGTCTGGCCCCATCTTGAATGTAAACCCATAAACGAATGATTTGTCAGGAGTTAAATCGCTCTTGCTTAACTCTTCCCAGATCCTGTTGAACCTAGACTCCCATCTCTTAATCTCCTCGTCAAAATCGTCAAAGATCCCATAATAGTCCCAATCTTCATCATCCTCATTCTTTCTTTTTCTTATAACCATACTTATCACCTCTTTATTTAACCTTTGGTTATCAACTAAAGGTTAATAACTGCTGGTATATAAACTTTTCTTAAATTTTCTGGGTGCTGTAACAGGATTTGTTTTTAAAAAGGTATAAATAATAATAGTTTATATGACCTTTAATGAAATTGCCCCTGATATTAGTTAACTTTAAGGTCTATAGAGAATCTATAGGCAAAAACGCGTATAATCTGGCCAGAATGATAGAGCATGTTGCTATTGAGCGAGACTCAGAAATAGCCATAGCTCCTGATTTTTTAGACCTTGTCAAAATCAAAGATATTGTGGGTATTCCTGTTTTTGCTCAACATGCAGATGCTGTTGAATTGGGGGGTCATACAGGCCACGTTACTATCGAAATTTTAAAAGAGTATGGGATAGACGGGCTGATAATAAATCATTCAGAAAAGAGATTAAATCTTGCAGATATAGAGTATCTAGTAACCAATTCTAGAAATTATGGGCTCATATCAATTTTGTGCACTAACAATATTGAAACTACTGTAGCCGGAGCAGCTTTAAATCCTGATTTCTTAGCAATAGAGCCACCTGAGTTAATTGGCGGAGACATATCTGTTTCTAAAGCCAAACCAGAGATCATATTAAACTCTGTACAGCTTTCTAAAAAGGTTAATAGTGCAGTAAAGATTTTGGCAGGCGCAGGTATTAAAGACAAGCTGGATTCTAAAAAAGCCTTGGAGCTTGGATCAGATGGAGTATTGATAGCTTCTGGCATAGTAAAATCTAAAGATCCTATAAAATCGCTTAACGATATTATTGACGGCTTTATGGAGGCAAAATATGGTAAAAGATAAGGAAGAACTAGAATTCGTGGAGCCAGAATTCAATGAAAAAGATTTTTTAATTCATGAAATTGAAAAAGGTAAAGCAACGATCGTGGTATTTTTGCTTGGCTTGGGTATTGGTTTTTTATCAGGGTATCTTGAATTTGTTGGGCTTGGAGTATTATCGGTCTTGCTGGGTATTGCTGCAATATTCTTGATCAATCCATTATACAACTCTTTGAACATCAAGACAGATCGTAGAACTAAGACCATAAATGTTTTCATATATCTGATACTATGGCTTATATTCTGGATCGTATCTATAAATCCACCATTCTTTTAATTTTATCAAAAAATTTTGGTTATGTAAAATAAGTGGCTTTGTCTTCCTCATTTTTCTTAACTTCTTCTTTTAAATCCAAGATATCTATTGCAGATATTGCATTGACCATTATTATTCTAATTTTTCCTTTGAGCTCTTCATGGGCTTCATCAAGGACTATGACCATTGCCAGATCCTCTCCGATTGATATGAATTTTTCGAACATCCCAGATGTTTTCTCAACGCCTGAATGGTCTGAAGCTATATACACTACACATTTAGATCCGCTGGTAATATTGTTTATCATTTATTTTTCCTCCATTAATGATTGTATATGCTGCACTGTTCTATTATAATTGTCAATTGCAAGTTTTAAATTTGCTTCTACGAATACCCATGCTTTACTGAAATTTTCATACCTCAACTTATATCTTTTATACTTCCCATCCTGCATAGTTTCTAAAAGATCCATGTTCCTTATTTTATTAAGATGCCTGTACAAAGTGGGCCTGGAAATATTTAACTCGCTCATCAGCTCTTCTGGTGACCACTCTTTTTTGGGATGCATCAAAAAACAGTTTTTAAAAAGCATATATGGTATGCTCTTCTTCAATTCCTGAGCCTTGTCATATGTATCTATTTCCTGCAAATATCCAATATCGGACAGGAAATTTATCAGTACTGTATCCAGATCCTTTTCATCTGTTAATCCTCTTGATAAACAGACTTTAATTTCAAACATCAAATTACACCTTTTTGAATCAACTATATAAGAACAAAGTTATATATTTTTTGTTTGTTGGAAGGATCATGTCAACTCTTCGTTGATACTTGCTTATTATTTCATTTTGTCGAAGGCATAGCTTTTATCTGGATCATTTAATTTGAATATTTTTTGAAATATGTGTAGTATGATAACTGATGCTATTTTTAATATTTTCAACGAAAAATTGACAGCGTCGTTGGAAGTTGTCAAATCCCCATTGATATTTTAGAAAATCATTATGAAATTTATACTTTTTCTGATATTTACTGCTTTAATGTATAGCTCAATCACGATATCCGGTTGTTGAAAATTTATAAGCTGACATAAACAGAGACTATTGAGCGAGTTTCAACAGGTACTTTAAAAAGTCGTTTGGTTTTGTTAATGCATAATAGGATTATGAAAACTATAATATTTTTGAATCTTTTTTGGTAGATATGATCTGGGTAATCTCTTCAGACAATATTGCTGACTTGATAGATAGATAAAATATTATGACCGCCATGATGATTAACAGGATGATGCTTGACAGATCGCTTAATACGTTATGCTTATCCAGATATACAAGTAAAAATATAGACAGTATGTATGGAATGATCCAGTATCCTGCTTTCAAATGCTCTTTATATTTCCCTTTTACCATATCGTATGAAAATAAATATGATGCCACCATGAATATGGCTAATAGTGCATAAGATAGGTAGAACGAGATCATATTAGCAATAGAAATATAAGCATAGAATATGAACAAAGCTACAATTAAAAAAGTGGTTAAATATTGGATTTTATTCAATGCTTTAAGGAACGGTGGAGAAAGCATCATAACAACAAACAAAATATATATTACAGTCCTCATAACGGTAAATCCGGTAGAAAACAGTAGAACTGTAATAATAATAAAAGAAAGAGGGGCTATCACGTTGGCCAATGGAACCTTAAAAGGCCTGTATAACTCTTTGGCCTTGGCTCTTAATGTATATAATACAGGACCGCTTGTTAAGAAGATCAATAACACAAACCCTGTAAAAAGTGCCAAAATCTTGTAAAATGAAAATTGTAGAACCAGTAAAATTATGGAAAATAATGACATTGTAACAAGACTGATGATAGGAGTATTATATTTTTTGCTGACTTTTAAGAATGGATATGGAAAGTATTTTTCATACGCCATACCATACAGCGCCCTGCCGCTTACAAGATTAAATATCAGCCCTGTAATAAACGGCGCGATTATTGTGAGGATCAATAAAAACGATAAAAAGATATTTAATGCCGGGATGCTATTAGAAAATAATAGCTTTAGAGGATTAGCACCTGAACTGGAAGCCTGAATAGCCGCCCATAATCCAGAATAGTTACTGTGGGAAATATAGAAACTAGAATTTATATTAAATGCAGCCCAGTTAATAGCGCCTATGAAAGCTATCTGTAAAACAAAATAGATGATTATTACAGAAAATATCGAATAAATTATAGTCCTAGGTATGTTTTTTTGTGGATCTTTCATTTCTTCAGAAAAAAATAAAATAGCTTCGAACCCCATTAACGCAAAAAATACCATACTTAAAGACGAAAGTGATATGAAGCCAGTAACACCGTTTGGGAAGAATCCTCCATAAGAGGTAAAATTAGACGGGTGAAATGCAAATAGAAACAGCACTAGTACCAGAATAATCAACAATAATAGCTTCAAAAATGTAAAAATATTATTTAATATCATTGTTAAAGTGATATTAAAATAATTTATAGCGAAAAATAAGAGTATTATCAATGCCGCAATTAAAGCTCCAAAGACTGACAGTTGAAGTGTTGTTGCACTAACTATTAAGCCAGGAAAATAAAGAGATAGCAAAATAACTATAGCTCTAGCTTCTATCATCGGGGTCATTGCTACTGCAATAAGGTATGACCCCCCAAAAAGGTATCCTAAAAAATTTCCATATGCAAACGTAGGAAACCTTATAAAAGCGCTTTTTTGTGGCAGTTCTGCACCTATTTCCGCGTAAGTTATCGCCACGATTAGAATCATTACCCCTGCAAATAGCCATGTATAAATTGAGGATGGCCCCACATTTGAAGCCAATAATGATGGCAAGTATATCCAGCCAGTTCCAATAGTAGCTCCTATCGCTATAAAAAATATAGACCAGAAACCTAACTTTTTATCAAAACTATTCCCAAACATCTATCAATTCTCATGAGTTTCATATATATAAATATTTTTTATCGCCAATTTTCAGAATCATAAGAGTATTTTCAAAATTATTTATTTCATATTTTTAATTTCATAATTATATAATTTTACTATCCCATATTTTGGCCATGAAAAGGTTTATTTAGCACCTTTATAATCATAATTTGCACTAATGCAATGGGCGTTGAGCCTTCTCCATCAGGAGAAGGCCCATCTGATTCATTTTCTATTATGATGAAAATGGGTCTATTACCATTTCATTTCTTATTGCCCTTATTATCTCAGGTAAGGTTCTGTAAACATTCAAAGACGATTGAATCATTAACAGGATTAGATATGCAATAAGGGCAAGGAAGATCTGAATCATTATGCCATTTATCTTTCTTGACATCAAATGATTCAACTTGAGATATTTTTTCATTATCTTGAAGAATCCTTCTATGCTCCACCTCCTTCCATATATTTCTTCAATGTATTCATCTGGCAGATCGTAGATGTTTGTTATATCGGAAGTTCCATAAAAATTAGCAAGGAAAAAATCACTAATATTACGTTATTTACTACTTTTAACGGTTCTGTTCCAGTTTTTTCCTAGTGGGTATTTGTATGTCTCTGCTTTGGATTGCCTTAGGCAATGTTACTGAAAGGCCTCTGATAAGATTTGATTCAATCTCAATAGTAGTAATAGATTCCAAAATATAAATATTTTTAAAATTCGTGAGTATTAAATAAGGGGTACATATAAATATAAATTATTATGTTAAATACGATAAACTATAATAGTTTCATATATAAAAATAAGTGGAACTTCCGTTAAAAATTGTGTTTTTAGAAATGATCGGTAAAGGGTTTAATGGGCGATCTAAAAAATAATTAAAAAAATAAAAGATTATAGGCTGTTTTTCTGATCAGAGTTTGTGTTGTTTGATGCCTCTTTATTTGCCATTTCCGGCTTTTTAGTTTTTTCTGACATTGCTTCATTTAAGCCTACTAACCCTATTGGCGGTAAGTTAGAGCCTACCCCCATAGTCGTGTTAGGGCCCGCAGACATAAGATTTGTGGGTATCAACATTAAAGTACCACGTCCCTGCAAACCAAGCTCGTAAAGTATGTTCATCCACCTTAACTGTAATCCATATTCGCTCTTTTCATACAGTGCCGCAGCTTCAATCATCTTGTTTGCAGCCTCGTACTCTGCCATTGCCAACGTTACTCTCGCCCTGCGCTCTCTCTCAGCCGCAGCCTGCCTTGACATCGCTTCTTGCAAAGCGGTCGGAATTATCACATCCCTTATCTCTACCGACGTGACTTTGATACCCCAAGATTCTGTTTTCTGATCTATGATATTTCTTGCCTGCGATCCTACCTTTTCTCTTTCTGCAAGGAGTTCATCCAGAGTTACTCCGCCTACAACCTCTCTTATTGTAGTCTGCGCTGCTAACTGCGTGGTTAATATATAGTTTTCAACATTCAACACCACTTTCTGCAAGTCAAATGGCTGAAAATACATGATTGCATCAACACTTACTGGAACGTTATCTTTGGTTAGCGTCTGTTCAGATTTGAAGGCCTGAGTCTGCAATCGTGTGGAAACTACAAAAGGCACTTTTGATATGATTGGCATGATGTATACTATGCCCGGCCCTTTAAACCCCCTGAATCTACCAAGCTGTAAATATGGTGCTCGTTCCCATTCTCTGTATATTCTTATTCCTGACAGGAAGAATATGGCAATGATCAAAACTAAGATAGCTAATCCTACTATTGTACCTATATCCATATCTATTTTTCACCTCTTTCTCTTATTCTTATCTTCATATTTAAGGTTTTTCAACAATCAGCATCATTCCATCCCTGCTAACAACCTTAACTGTTTCGCCCTCTTTTATCACTTCACCACTCTTGGATCTCGCTTTCCATATTATGCCTTCAACCCTTACCTCGCCCTCTGGATTTAGATCTTTGATTACTGTGCCGGTATCTGTCTTTATATGTTCCCATCCGGTTTCCGGTTTCTTTATTATTAACGAAAAAATTCGAATAAGGTACCATAAGATGATCAATATTACAACAATCAGGATTATTATACCCAATATTAAATCTAGGTTCATCTTTCAACGCTCCTCTAACTTTTTTGAATTTTGATCTTTTTCGACAATCAATGTCAATCCTTGCCTATCCACGATCCTTACTTTTTCGCCCTCTTTTATCATCGCTCCATTCTTGGATCTCGCTTTCCATATTATGCCTTCAACCCTTACCTCGCCCTCTGGATTTAGATCTTTGATAACGGTACCAATATCCGTTTTTATGTGCTCCCATCCTGTCTCCGGTTTCTTCTGTATTGCAATTCTTATTTTGTTCAGGTATATTGCAACAATGATCCCGAACGTTAATACTATGGCCATTGCGAACCACTGCAAAGGTCCAAATGGATTTGGGGAATACGGAACTTGATACACAAGCAACCAAGTTGCAAATATGCCGGTCAATATGCCGCCAATAAGTAAAAAGCCATGCCCGGTCTTAATTTCCAGGATCATCATTACCGCCGCTATAATAAAAAGCACGACCGCCAGATCTGACGCTCCGATCAGTTGCGCACCCACAAGGCCAATTGCAATCATGATCACCCCTAATACGCTCAGGATTATAGAAGCATGAAATATATCTAATAAGATTGCGACGATCCCTATCAATATGAATATTCCATCAACAGTAGCATTGCTGATAAAGCTCAAAAACTGGTTGTAAAGTGAAGGGTTCTGGTAAGTTAATGTAGCGTTTGGCATGTTTATGTCAACCAGAACCTGTGCCATACTGTTCGCAATGCCCGTAATGACGTTGATTTTATATGCTTGCTGTGAACTGTAGGCGGTATTGTTCAATACCATTGTGGATACTGCCGTAATATTCCTGTTTTGAGCTTCTGCTAAACTCTGCATTAGCGCCAGCATCGCATTTTCTGTATGGTTCTGCTCTAACTGGGTTCCGCCTATAACGATGGGTGTCGAGGGACCGATCTCTGTGCCATTGGCCATGTAGATTCCATCAGTTGCCATCGCAATATAGCTTCCGGCTGAAGCAGCTAAACCGCCGGGTGGTACATACGTATAGATATGTATGCCATCATGCTCTGCCATCTGTATATTGTAGACTATGTCAAGCATTGATGATAGTAAACCTCCGGGAGTATTCATCTGTATTATTACCGTATGGTAGCCATCTGCCTCAGCATATTGTAAGCTACTGTTGATAAAACTGTCCGATCCAGGATCTATTCCCATGTTTAAATTCAATACTAATACGCTATTATTCTGTTCCGCTGCCCCTACTTCTGACAATAAGAACACGCTTAATATCAAAATTACTATTATCCAAGTTTTCATCCTATTTTATACATTAATAATTCCTCATTTATTAAAATTGCCAAAAAGGTTTATATGCAAATTTGAGCTTAATAGGTTTTAATGCACCAGATAATAGAACATACCGCTGATATAGGATTAATTACCAAGGCAGACTCGTTCGAACATACATTAGATGAACTGGCACTGGCAATGTTTGACCTTATAGTTGATATCAAATCGGTAGAGCCACAATACAGGATCGGCATAAGCATAAATTACGATAACATGGATTCGCTGGTGGTTGATTTTTTATCTGAGCTAATTTACCAGTTTGACGCAAACCATTTTGTTCCCTGCAACGTTAAAACAACATTGCAAGAAAAAGAGCTGAAAGCTGAACTGACCGGCGAGAAATATGATCGAAAAAAGCATGGATCTAAACTGGAAATTAAAGCGGTTACGTATCATATGCTAAATGTAGATCTAGTAAATAATGAAATAAAAATATTGTTTGATATTTAAAGTCCCAGCATTTTTCGGGCTTCATCACTGATCCTGTCAACAGACCATGGCGGATCCCATACAAGCTCCACCTTTACATCTTTTACGTCTGGTATCTCACGGATCTTGTTTTCTGCATCTGTAAGTATCCATGATGTAAGAGGGCAACCAACAACAGTCATTGTCATTTTCACAAATACATTGTCATTTTCCACTTTTAGATCGTATATCAATCCAAGATTAACAACATCCAGCCCTATCTCCGGATCTATCACGTTTCTTAATGCGTTTAATACATCTTCTTTGTTTACCATGATAGTATGAAATTAGGATTTAGTATTAAATACTTTTGTGTCTATATCCAACAAATTTTAATGCATATCAAATACGCGAAAATATAAATAGAGAATCTGTATATCTAATCTTTGAGGATATATTTATGGATATTCCAGATCATAAACATTGCTTGAATTGTGGCATTTCTATTCCGCCAGATCAGAAGTTCTGCACTAAAAAATGTGAAGAAGAATGGAACATGAAATTAAAGCGCAGAAAAAATATGTTCTATATGGAGTTTATATTAATCGCAATACTGCTTTTGTTTTTAGTGCTGTACCGTTAGTGAATATTATGAAGGTAGTGCTAGGTGGCACTTTTGCCCAGATTCATAAAGGACATATGAAACTTCTTGACAAGGCATTTGAGATTGGGGATTATGTTTATATTGGATTAACTTCGGACCTGTATGTTAGAGATCACAAGATATTGAACATTGATCCTTATGAATACCGGAAAAGTGCGTTAAAGAAAGTGGTTGAAAAATATGGCAAGGACTATGTGATCGTGCCCATTAATGACAAATATGGAGCCTCTATAAGCTCTGATTTTGACGTGATAGTAGTGAGCATGGAAACACAGAAAACTGCAATTGAAATCAATAAGATCAGAACTGATAAAAATCTAAAACCTTTAAAGATCATTACTGTGGATTATATAATGGCTGAAGACCTGATGCCAATCTCCTCTTCCAGAATATTGAAAGGAGAGATCGACAAAAATGGAACAAGGCTTACGACTATCAAGATCAATGTTGGCTCTCAAAACAATATTAAAATAGAAGCTACGAAAAAAGTATTTTCTTCAATATTCAAGAATTATGATGTAACTGGAATAATGGTGAATTCTGGAACGTCTGCACAGCCTTTCAACGCAGATACTTTGAAAGGTGCTATCAACCGCGCAAAAGAGTGTATTAAAGATGCAGATTATGGAATTGGCATTGAGGCAGGACTAATTTGGAATGATCCGTTAAATTGTTACTTTGATGTGCATTATGTCGCAATTTTAGACAAGTACGGCAACATGACTTATGGCCATAGCAGCGGCTTTGCCTATCCAAGAGGGCTGGTTGAAATGCTAAAGAGCGAACCTGACATATATTCTGTGCTGGAAAAATATACAAATGTTAAGAATATTGGCAAATCTGCAGGAATGGCAGGGTTTTTGAGTCGTAATATTATAACGAGATCAGACCTTTTAGAGCAGGCCATCACAATGGCGATGATCCCTAGATTAAGCTGGGTATATTATTATCATTAAGCTTTTCTTTTGCTTCTTTAAGTATCTGCAAATATTCATTGCGGTCATAAATCAGGTCAAACGGTAGGGTTTCAAAAATCTCAGCCTTGAACTCTCCACCTTTGAGTACCGTCGCTTTTGCCACAAATACATAATTGTTCTTGAACGCTTTTACAAATTTTAAGTTTTCAATGGTCAAACCTGCTTCTTCACTGGATTCTCTCAACACTGCTTTCACGGCATCTTCTCCTTCTTCAATCTTCCCTCCAGGAAACTCCCATCCATTCTTGCGAGTATTGTAAACAAGAACATACCCTTTATATGTAACTGGCACTAATATCACATTCATATTTTTATCACGCACCTGGCACTATATATACATTTTCATCATCTTTAACGATCTTTAAATCTTTGCCAATCTTGTATTTTGGAGCTTTCAGTTCATATATCCTGTTCTGGGCATCCATAATCTGCACCTCGTTTCCAGATGTGTAAATAAGTATTGCATCGAGCATATCTTCTCGTTTTGCAAACAGCTTATAATGCTGGTCAATGTAACTCTTTTGAGAAATAGCCTTAATCTCGGCACTGTTCAGGTCAATAACTTTCAAGCCCTTGGAATTTAAATTTAATATCCTGTATTGTCTGTCTCTACTTTTAATAAAATCACCAGCCCTGTATTCAGGAAGCCTGATCATATAAGTAATGCGGTACAGATCCTCTCCTTCTTTCCGGCCATACAGATGCGGAGACTCTTTGATCGTGCCACCGTATAGATCCTGGATATCTTTAACTAAAATGCGCGCAAAATGATTGCTGGACAAATAAAAATCCAGGCCTGTATGCATCTCTTCATATTTCATTATGAATATGTTCGGGTTGTTCTGGGCCCTTACCGAACCATACACAAATTCGATAATCTCATTTTTTTCAGATTCTGAAACATCTCTGTCTGACCTGATCTGTAATATTGACTCAAAGTAGTCGCCCAATATCTTATTGCATACAGGACAGCTGTTTTTTAAGATCTGGAGCTTGGTCTCGAATTTTTCGAGTTTTTCAAGATCTTTATAATGTACTGTTACATCACTCCGTATCATATCTAAATTTTTGGAGATGCTTAATTTTATCTTGGCGCTATCATGCTCATGATACTTTTTTGCACTGTTCAGAAGATACTCTGATAACACATTCTCTAAAGTTTTATGGTATATCCATTCTTTCTTAATTTTTATTGCGCCACAATGGGGACATAAAGTTAAATCAATGCTTTCTGCAAGTTCTATGAATTTTGTATTTTTTAAGAAACATGATCCACATAAATTCTCGTATTTTGCGTCATTAATGCCACATATTATACACTTCATGCTTTATCAGTTTAAAATGACTTTTGTATATTTAATATTTCTGTATTGAAGATGCAGGATGTTTTATCGTATATATAAAAAATAAAGATGAAAAATATATATAAATATAAGACATATCCATCTAAGGTGATAACGTTATGAAAAATGTATTGATAATGGGTGCAGCAGGAAGAGATTTCCACAATTTCAACGTTTTCTATAGGGATAATGTGGATTATAAAGTTGTAGCATTCACGGCTACGCAGATCCCGAACATAGAAAACAGAGCATATCCAAAAGAACTTGCTGGAAAATTGTATCCCGAAGGAATACCCATATACCCGGAATCCGAGCTGGTAGATTTAATTAAAAAATTAAAAGTTGACGAGGTAGTATTCGCTTATAGTGATGTAAGTCATGAGTACGTAATGCATAAAGCTTCAATTGTGAATGCTGCCGGTGCGGATTTTAGATTGATGGGCAGTGCTAAAACGATGCTTAAGAGCACTAAACCGGTCGTGGCGATCTGCGCTGTAAGAACAGGGTCTGGAAAGAGCCAGACGACCAGGAAGGTTGCTCAGATTTTAAAAGATAAAGGATTAAAAGTAGCTGTAATCAGGCATCCTATGCCATACGGTAACCTTGTAAAGCAAAAAGTGCAGAGATTCAGCAGCATGGAAGATCTTGTAAAACAAGAGTGCACGATAGAAGAAAGAGAAGAGTACGAACCACATATTGTGATGGGAACCATAGTATACGCGGGCGTGGACTATGAAGCAATATTGAGAACCGCTGAAAAAGAAGCGGATGTTATAATATGGGACGGCGGCAATAATGATATACCATTCTACAAGCCAAATCTGCACATTGTTGTTGCAGATCCTCATAGGGCCGGCCACGAGATGACTTATCATCCTGGTGAGACAAATATGAGAATGGCGGATGTTATTGTTATTAATAAAGAAGAAACTGCAAACCCAGACAATATTGAAATTGTCAGAAAGAACATAAACTTACTGAATCCTAAAGCGATAGTAATAGACGCTGCCTCTCCGTTCTTTATCGATGATCCTACCATGATAAGAGACAAAAAAGTGCTGGCTATAGAAGACGGCCCAACATTAACACATGGCGGCATGGCTTATGGCGCAGCTGTGCTTGCGTCTATAAAATATGGCGCAAAAGAGCTTATTGATGCAAAACAGTATGCAGTAGGATCTATAAAACAGACTTACGAGAAATATACGCAGATACACAATTATCTGCCGGCTATGGGATATGGAGATCAGCAGATAAAGGAACTGGAGCAAACTATTAACAGCACTCCTGCCGATTTAGTGGTATCAGGCACGCCGATTGATCTGACCAGAGTAATAAAAATAAACAAGCCAATTGTCAGAGTAAGGTACGAATTGCAGGAGATAGGCACACCGACATTAAACCAGGTTTTGGATAAGATTACCAAAACCCTTTCATGATTTTTTTAACCCCTGAATATGCATCTATTCTTAGCGCTTTAGTTGTTATTTATTATGGAATAGTAGTTGAACATAAAAGAGTAACATGGAGTAGCGTTTTTTTCAATACTCTAAGCTTCATAATTCTTTTAAGTTCCATAAACCTGCCAATAAATGTTTTTTTAGCTCTATTACTTTACACACTTATCGGGTACTTGATCATAAAGGTAAAGTGGAAAAGAGCATACGCATTGTTTGGCTGTAAAACATATGGATCGTTGATGCTTGTGTTGATCCTTGGTTCATACAAGCTGTTTTTTGGGATTTATACCATAGAGTCGGTACTGATATCTTGGATCATCGTGGCAGTCATAGTCAACATAGTTGGCTACTTCTTTAAGTGATGCTCTCCTAATACCGTACCGTGAAACTGCCTGTTTTCAATACAGTTTTTAAAATTATCCAGGTTTTTTCCGTTGATTACATCAATCTCGATATTGCTTCGTTCTGCCAATTTTATGGATAACAGGTCTAAAACAACATTTGGGCCAGCATTAATAGATTCTGAAACGGTCAAAGAAACCGCTTCTTTATAATCAATCTTTTTTAACAACATTGCGTTTTTGTCTTTTTTGGGGTCGATATTGTATATTCCATCCACTGCCGTGGCGTTTATTACCCTCTTACAGTTTAAGCGCTCGGCCAGAAGTACTGACACAGCGTCTGTAGTATGCCCCGGCTCAGTGCCGCCCATCACGACCACGGAATAGTTATCTAGATTTTCAGCAGCCTCGTCAACGGTTGCAGGAATCTTTGGATATGCCAGATCCCTCAAATATGTTAAAAGTATGGACGCGTTCAGCCTCGTGGCAAATATGCCAATCTTATCCAGCATGTACTCGTTCTCGCCTCTCAAGCGAGCAGCCTTGATATATACGCGGGCTGTTTTCCCACCACCAACAACAACGCAGAACCTCTTGTTTTTGTATGTTTTTAAAAGTGCAGTAAAACTCTCAATATATCCAGTATCCACGGTATCTGGCACAACCACCGAACCACCAAGTGAAATCACGATTGTCTCTGTACTGTTCATATTACAGTTACACATCACCTCATAAATTATATATTTTTCTATTTTCGAGGTTGATAAAATCTCTCTGTAAAATTATTAAATATCAAAAACTGCTATTTATTGCTGAACGGATATAATTGGATTTATGCTTATTTTTATTAATAAATTGATTTCTATCGCGATATTTTTTTCTGAGGAGTCACTGAAAAAATGAAATCCGCGAGATTTGCATGTTACTATCTATTTGGTGCTGTTGCATTAATGGCATTGGAAGTCATCGTTAGTCCCCCATATGATTGGAATTGGTACTTTTATGGGGTCATATGATCATCTTAGTAATATTGATATCATCGTTTTTTAGAGCATTAGCATACTTCTTCGGATGCGCAGGGCTAAAAGGCACATCTGCTAGCATTTCAAGCACTATTTTTATTGATTGCAGATCTTTATAAATTAGAATGATTCTAAAAGCTGGCAATTGTTGTTAAATTGCTTGAATATTGGAATCACTATTAGTTTATGTTAGACTCAATATTATCTATTAATCCGGTTTATTGCTGATAATCCACAAACATCTGACAGGTCCGATAACAATAAATAATAAATAGTTATCTCGATTATGTAATATAAAAATGGAGAATAAATAGATGCCAGATAACATTAAAAGCTATGAGTTTAAAAAAGCACTGGAGTCGTTAATGGGCTTTGAAGGAAGAGGTACTGAGCTGATCTCATTATATGTACCTCCCAACAAACCGATATTTGATGTTATATCCTATTTGAGAGATGAGTACTCAACGTCATCAAATATAAAGAGTAAGGGAACTAGAAAAAATGTTACCAGCGCAATAGAGTCCATGATGAGCAGGCTTAAAATGTACAAGGTTCCACCACCTACAGGCTTGGCAATGTTTATAGGGAGTATACCCACCAAAGGAGACCAGACCGAGATGGTCACTTTTATCATTGAGCCACCAGAACCTATAACATCTATGATATATAGATGCGATTCAAAGTTTTATCTGGATCCTCTAACGGCGATGCTGGGAGAGAAAGATGTGTATGGGCTGATAGTAATAGACAGAAGTGAGGCCACTATAGGGTACTTGAGAGGCACCAAAATTGAGGTGGTGAAAAATATACAGTCACAGGTTCCGAGCAAACATCATCAGGGTGGCCAGTCTTCAAGAAGGTTTGAGAGACTGATAGAAATTGCGGCACATGAATTTTTTGTTAAGGTTGGAGAAACTGCCAGTAACGCGTTCTTGACACAAAAAAACCTGAAAGGAATATTTATCGGAGGCCCTGGCGCGACAAAAGAATTTTTTGCAGAAAAAGAGTTTCTGCATTATGAGCTTCAAAAAAAGATTGTGGAGCTATTCGATACTGGATACACAGATGAATACGGTTTAAAAGAGCTCGTTGAGAAAGCAGCAGATGCCATAGACAATCTCGAAATATCGCATGAAAAAAAGATTATAGACCGGTTTATGGGAGAAATTAAAAAAAGCACCGATAGCCATGCTACTTACGGTGAGAGAGAGGTTCGTGCAGCACTGGTGGCATCTAAAGTTGATACGTTGATCCTGTCTGAAGGGCTAAGAAAGAACAGGGTAGTGTGGCAGTGTCCAAATTGCCATAAAGAAATAACAGAGACAGTTAGCGTTATTAAAGAAAAAATTTGCCCAGACTGTAACGTGCCGATGAGTGTTAAAGAGCAGCATGATATAGTTGAAGAGCTTTATGAGCTTGCTGAAAGCACGAACGCTAAAATAGAGTTTATCGGCAACGATAGTGAAGAAGGCAAAATATTTCAAAATGCATTTGGTGGAATCGGAGCAATGTTAAGATATTAAAAAATAAAAGAAATGTTATTTTGTTTCTTTAAGCTCTAATACTACCACGTCTTTTACAGATTTCATGCTTTTGAATGGCAGTATTAATCTGCCCTGATGATCTTTTTCATATCCTCTCGCTTCAAGATCCTCAGAGGGTACTACCAATAAATGCTGTATTTGCCCTGTATCTGTATCAACTACAAAATTGTCTATTGTCCCGAGTATTATTCCATCATTGGTCATTACTGTTTTGCTTCTCAATTCAGTCACAAACTTTTTCATAGTTTTGTCCTCCATTTACCTAAAATATTGCAATTCTTCTTTTTTATTTGCATTTACGTTTTTTGATATTAAATCACCAATCGCATTGTAGTATTTTATACTTTCCTCATTCAGAGACGGTTTTATTATCTGCATCGCATTCTCAAAATCCTGCGCTGTTATTTTGGTCCTGTTATCTCGGATAGCTACCATTCCTGCCTCTCTGCATAAGTTTTCTATATCTGATCCAACATAATTCTCTAACCTGTTAGCCAGATCAGGCAATTTCAGGTCTTTATCGAGCGGCATTTTTCTGGTGTGTATTTCCAGGATCTTAAGCCTGGCCTCGTTATTTGGTGGAGGAACATAAATCAAACGATCAAATCTACCTGCACGCAAAAGTGCGGGATCTATGATCTCGGGCCTGTTTGAGGCGGCAATAATTACCACGCCCTCTATGTTCTCTATGCCGTCCATGGACGTAAGCAACTGATTTACCATCCTCTCAGTTACTCCGGAATCTGAAAACATGCCTCTTCTGGGTGCAATAGAATCTATTTCATCCAAGAATATTATGGCTGGTGATGCTTGTTTGGCTTTTTTAAAGATCTCTCGTATCGCCTTCTCAGATTCTCCAACCCATTTGCTGAGCACTTCTGGCCCTTTGATGCTTATAAAGTTCATCTCACTCTCTGTCGCCACTGCCTTTGCCAATAACGTTTTACCCGTTCCAGGTGGTCCGTAAAGCAATATGCCTTTGGTAGGCCTGATCCCCATAAGCTTGAATTTTTGAGGCTCTTTGATAGGCATCTCTACCGCTTCTTTCAATGCTTGTTTTGCATCTTCAAGATTTCCGATCTCGCTCCATTTTACATTTGGAACCTCTAATAAAACAGACCGCAATATGCTGGGTTCTACCTCTTTCAACGCCTCTTTAAAATCATCTTTTTCCACTGTCATTTTCTGCAAAATGTCGATTGGTATCGGTTTGTCTAAATCTATGCTCGGCAAGTATCTCCTCAAAGCTTTCATAGCGCTCTCTCTTGCCAAAGATGCAAGATCCGCGCCTACAAAACCATGTGTGATCGAGGCCATCTCGTCTAGGAACTTATCCTTTTCAGCTTCATCTTTTAAATTTAAAGGCATAAGCCTGGTATGAATCTGCAAAATCTCCTTTCTCCCTTCTTTCGTTGGTATCCCAATTTCTATCTCTCTATCAAACCTGCCAGGTCTCCTTAATGCTGGGTCAACGTTATCAACCAGATTTGTGGCGCCAATAACAATTACATGCTCTCTCTCTTTTAATCCATCCATAAGCGTCAAAAGCTGAGCTACAACTCTCCTTTCTACCTCTCCCTGAACTTCTGCACGCTTTGGCGCTATTGAATCTATTTCATCTATGAATATAATTGAAGGTGCGTTTTTCTGCGCATCATTAAATATATTTCTCAGAGTTTCTTCACTTTGCCCATAGTACTTGCTCATGATCTCCGGGCCGTTTATTAAGAAAAATGATGCATTTGACTCATTTGCCACAGCTTTAGCTATTAAGGTTTTACCCGTTCCCGGCGGTCCATGCAATAATACACCTTTTGGTGGGGTAATACCCAGTCTCTCGAATAACTCTGGATGCTTTAGTGGAAGCTCGATCATCTCCCTTACTTTTCTGATCTCTTCAGTCAGCCCGCCAATATCTTCATATGTAACGCCTGTTAATTGTTCAGAAACCTCTTCGACTGACTCTTCCTTGAGCTCCACTTTTGTGAGTTCATCCACAATCAATATCCCTTTTGGATTCGTTCTTATGACTTTGAATTTAGGACCTGTTCTTCCCATCAAAGTAATTCCTGGTATTAACAATACGTCTCCCTCTACAATGGGCCTTCTTTCCAGCATTCTTGCTACAAACTCCTCTATTCCCTCTCCAAACCTCAACTTCTGACCTTTTTCAATAATTGGAGAAAAGACAACAAGCTTAGCTGGTGTAGCCTTGGCCTTTGCAACTAACACTTTTTCTCCTAACGTAACGCCTGCATTTCTTCTGATATCACCCTCTATCCTTATTATCTTCTTCCCTTCGTCTTCGCTGGAGCTTCTGTAAACTAAAGATGCAGTAGTTTTTTTGCTTGTCAAACCAGTAATTGATATTATATCTCCAATGGATAGATCCAATTTATCACGAATGCTTTGATTGATTCTTGCTCTCCCTAATCCTACATCTGTGCTTGGAGCTTCGCCAACAGTTAAGATCATTGAATTTTCGTTGTCCATACTTTAACACCTTTTAAGATATATAATAAAATTGGTTTAAAAATATTTCTATTTTTTGTAACTGGTCACGATTATGAAGTGGCGATCTAAAAAAAGTGCCTTTAATACAATGTATTTTTAATTTATTATTACAA
>JBMFWH010000011.1:0-35650 GCA_049965455.1 Thermoplasmata archaeon
AATATGTAACGTTTTTCTGTAACATAAGAGAGGTATCATTTTTCGCATATAAATTTTATATATGTGGCGAAGTTAAGCTTTAATACAATATATTCTAAATTTATTATTATTACAAAATAAAATATATTATCTATCCTTTAAATAAGTTAAAAATCACGCATAATACTAGCTTTTATGAAAATTTAACTTCAGAATCGTGACCAGTTACTGCTGAATGTAAGGTTTAAATACTCGATTAGTATAATGCTAATTTATGTCTAATAATGCTAATCATAACTTGACCAAAAAAGAGAGAGATTGTATAATTTTCATAGAGAAAGGTTCAACCGGAGAATTTCCAATTCGAGTTTTAGATTTGGCTAAATCAATGAAAGTGAAGCCGCCCACTGTTGAAGAATTACTTTACAGGCTGGAAGAAAAGAAAATGATCATAAGAAAGAGAGGTATGATAATGCTCACAAAGCTAGGGAAAAAAACATATACCGACATTATATTGTGTCATCGTGTTCTGGAAACGTTCTTTGTAGATTGTGGAGTATCAGTATCTGATGCTTGTGAAAAGATAAGCAACTTCGATTACATGATTGATACTGATACCGCAAAGATGATTCTTGCCAAACTAGGAAATCCAACCAAATGCCCTCATGGCTATAATATTATTGAAAATATAGAATAAGGGACTAATATGGTTGTAATTAATTTGTGGAACCCTCAAAACGTAGACTTTATCAGTGCCGTGATCATTTCATATCTGTTGGGAATTGTTCATGGTATAACACCTGATGAACATACTTGGCCCATTACCTTTTCATATTCTGTAGGATCATACAGTACCAAGGGTGGCGCTAAGTCGGGATTGATGTTCTCTACTGGCTTTACTGTACAGAGAGCCATTTTATCAGAGTTGAGCTATCTGGCATTGGCAGCTATATTTATGAGCAGTCTTGTTTTTGGGGTGACGTATATCCTTGTAGGACTGGCAATGGCACTTGCAGGTATATACATAGCCAAAAAAGGAAAATACCTGCACTGGCACTATCTTGAAGAGAAATTAGGAGTGTTGACAGGAATACACAAGAAGGGTAGCGAAGTGCAAAAGGGAGAGCTAGAGCATCGAATAAACCCGGCTTGTGTAGCTGATGATTGTGTTGATTTAAAACCTGTTCCTGTAAAACTGGCACTTGCACATGGTTTTATAGCCGGATTTGGGTTTGGTGCGTTTGCACTGATTATATACACTGTTCTTGCACCTTCTATGCCTTCAATATATCTAGGATTTTTACCAGGGTTGCTGTTCGGGCTTGGGACAATGACCATGCAGATCATGTTTGGTACATTATTTGGAAAATGGCTAAGCAGCATTAAAAAGCTTACAAAAGATGGAATAGCGTTTGTGGGAAAGAGCATATCCACTTTCGTGCTGGAATATGGGGGTATTGCGTTTATCGTGGCCGGAGCATTCATAGTGGTATTTCCATCAATATTAAACTACGGCATAGTGACAGGAATAAAAGTTCACAATCTTGACGATTTAAACATAGGATTCTTCCTGGTAATAATAGTCGTGATAGTGCTGGGGTTCATCGGATATAAGCGTGCAATAGATAGAGCTACGAGTAACCCAATGTTTTCGAATATAGACAGAAATAGCTGAACAGTGGCTACTCCATTATGCCTTTCAGCATCTTTCCTGCAATAAAGCTCAATATGAGAATAAGTGCGACTGATGCGCTATTATAACTGTCAAAAATATATCTTCATATGTAGGTGATCGAACAATAATGGCAGAAATACCTAAGAAAGTCATAGCACTTGCACAGATTATTGATCTAAAACCAGAACTGTTCCCTAAAAAGGTTCCGAGTCAAGGATTAACCAGATTCTTTATGTAAGGTTTCGATGCAATGGTTCAAATCAGAATTTTAATATATGTGAAAAACGATTCCTCCCCAGGTGATTGAGATATGCATTTGAAATTGTTTATACCGGGACCAACTGAAGTAAGCGAGGATGTTCTCCAAATTTTATCAAAGCCCATTATTGGACATAGATCAAAAGAGATGTCTGATCTCTATGAGCGCATTCATGACAATCTTCAGAAATTTTTTAACACAAAATATGAAGTTGAGGTTTTTACTACCTCTGGAACAGGACTTATGGAGGGAAGTATAAGAAACATCATACAATCCAAGATGCTAAACCTGACCAATGGATCATTCAGCGAACGCTGGTACAAAATTGCCCTTGCTAACGGCAAAGATGCCAAGGCACTGGAATATGAGTGGGGCAAGGCTGCTAAGCCAGAAGACGTTGAAAAAATGTTGGAAAAAGATAAATTTGAGGGCGTTGCTTTGACCCATAATGAGACTAGCACAGGCGTGAGAACCCCTATCGATGCAATATCAGATGTTGTACACAAGCATGATGCACTGTTAATGGTTGACGCAGTAAGCTCTCTTGCAGGAGACCTCATAAATGTGAACAAGGCGGATGTGATATTCGCGCCTACTCAGAAAGCGTTTGGATTGCCACCGGGCCTGGCAATAGCATTTATAAGCCCTGCCGCGATGGAAAAAACAAAAACTGTCAAAGATCGTGGCTATTTCTTTGATTTTGTAGCTATGCATGATTATTATGTCGAAAAAAAGCAGATTCCTGCAACGCCGGCAGTCACGTTCTTCTATGCTCTAGACTACCAGCTTGAGAAAATGATTAAAGAGGGAATGGAGCATAGATACAACAGGCACAAAGAGATGGCGAAGATGGTACAGACATGGGCCAAGAAAAACTTCGATCTTTTTGCAGAGCCTGGCTATGAGTCTGTAACTGTAACCACTTTAAAAAATAATAAGAATATAAACGTGGAATCACTCAGGAAAGAACTTAGGAATAAAGGCTTGGAAATTTCAAATGGCTATGGGAAATTAAAAGAAAAGACGTTTCGCATAGCTCATATGGGTGACCTTACACCCAAGGATATCAAAGAATTGCTGGATACTATGGACGAGATACTAAACAGGTGAACTTCATGAAGATTCTGGTTACCGATCCGATCCACCCGGAAGGAATTGCATTGTTGAAAAGCGCGGGATTTGATGTGGACGAAAAGTATGATCTCGACAAAGATTCTTTGAAGGAGATTATAAAAAACTATGATGCCTTGATTGTAAGAAGCAAGACGAAGGTTACCAAGGACGTCATAGAGTCCGGGCAGAGGCTGGCAGCAATCGGGCGTGCTGGCGTAGGCCTTGATAACATAGATTCAAAAACCGCAGCTGAAAAAAACATCAAGATCATCAACACTCCAAACGTGAGTACTGTTTCAGTTGCAGAGCTTGTAATGGGGTTCATGATCTCGGCTGTAAGATACATTCCGCAAGCAACCGACTCCCTGAAAAAAATGGAATGGGACAAGGAAAAGTTCAGTGGCACTGAGCTTGCTGACAAAACGCTTGGAATAATCGGAATTGGCAGGATCGGCAGTGCGGTTGCCAAGCGTGCCAAGAGTTTCGATATGAAAGTCATAGGATTTGATCCATATGTGAAGCAATCGAAGGATATCCAGATTGTGGATCTTGACACTTTATTGAGATCTTCAGATATCATTTCCGTTCATGTCCCTCTAACAGAAGAGACAAGGCACATGATTTCGATGAACGAAGTGAAAAAGATGAAGCGGGGGATTATAGTAATCAATGCTGCAAGAGGCGGGATCCTTGACGAAAATGCATTGAAATACGGACTTGACAACGGCATAATCAGGGGCGTGTGCCTAGATGTCTTTGAGTCAGAGAAGCCATTTAAAAGCGTACTTCTTGATCAGTATAATTTTATTGGCACGCCGCATATCGGAGCTCAGACTGAAGAAGCACAGAAACGAGCGGGCCTTGAGATAGCAAGGCTCATGAGCGAATATTTGAAAACTGTCAAAAAGTGAGCGATTATGGTAAATGTCTATCCATTTAAAGGAATCAGATACAGTATAAAAGAGCTGGATAAGTTAATAACAGAGCCATATGATAAGATCCCAAAAGAGATGCAGCGCCAATATTACAGGAAGAGCCCATATAATTTCATAAGATTAAACCTTCCCGACGAACCTGATCCCTACACTTCGGCAAAGGATACTATCAGAAAATGGCTTGACTCTAAAATCATGTTAAAAGACGAAGAGCCCTATTATTATCAATATATACAGAATTTTAATCTTTTCGGAAAAAATTATCAGAGATATGGCTTTTTTGCTGCTGTGAAACTAGAAGAATACAGCGAAAAAAAGATACTGCCGCATGAAAGAACGTTCAAAGGGCCAAAAGAGGATAGGCTAAAGATGCTGAGAGCCACAAACATTGATCTGGAACCAGTGTTTTTCCTGTACGACGATCCGGAGATGTTTGTTAAAAACACCTTTGAAAAAGGAAAACGGGAGCTGGAAACTGACGTTGAAGACAATGGGATAAGGCATACTATTTACCGGATGAAATCAAGGGATATATCAAGGTTTTTTGAGGAAAAAAAACTGGTGATAGCGGACGGGCATCATCGCTATGAGACGGCATTAAATTATGCAAAAGAGATGGGATTTGCTAAAGGGACAGGATATATTATGGCAGTGCTTGTCAATAAAAATGATCCAGGGTTAGTAATACTTCCATCGCACAGGGTGATAAAAGATTCGATTTCGCCGACAGAACTTCTGGAAAAGTTAAAGCGGTTTTTCAATGTGACAGAGATACCCGTAAGTGAGGTAAAAGGGTTCATTAACCAAGATATAGTGTATTGTTTCAAAGATCATGCTTATGCGATTGAGATCAAGAAAGAGTACGTTTCAAAAGATAGCTTGAGCCAGAACCTGAATGTATCATATCTGAACAATTTCGTGTTTTCAGAGATCTTAAAGATAAAAGACCGGGAAACTATTACATTTGAAAGATGGCCAGATGATGTATGGAAAACGCTTGAAGACGGCAATAAGTTTGCGTTCATGGTAAGTCCTGTGAGCACTTCAACAGTCTGGAACGTTGCAATGAAAGGAGAGATAATGCCTGAGAAGTCTACTGATTTCTATCCAAAACTGATATCAGGGCTTAAATTATTAGACCTGAACGACTGCATAAGTGCAGATTAGCTTTTAATCTATTCCCATGATATTAATCTCCGATGTTCATTCGAATTACATTGCCATAAAGGAGATTCTGGAGCAACTGGACAGAAACGAGAAGATAGTTCATGCTGGCGACGTGGTTGGATATAACCCTTTTCCAAATGAGACAATTGCTCTTTTCAAGCAATATAATGTGATCTCAATTGCCGGCAATCATGACAAGGCTGTTTTATCTGGCAATTTTTCAAACTTTAACGATGATGCGAAGATTGCGGCATTATGGACAAGAAGTCAGTTAAATTCTGAAAGTTTCGCCTATCTTGGCTCATTAAATTCATCAATTACCGTCATTGACAATAACAAAAAAATTGCGGTACATCACGGTGCTCCGTTTGACGAAGATTATTACATGTACGAAGAAAGCGTTTCAGAATCACTTCTCCAGTACGATCACGCAGACATATTGGTGTTAGGGCATACGCATGTGCCATATATCCTAAAATTCGGGGCAAAGATAATATGTAACCCTGGTAGTGCTGGCCAGCCCAGAGATGGAGATAGTAGAGCCGCATATGTTATAGTAAACACTGAAAATATCGAAATTGAGCTAAAAAGAGTGAAGTATAACATAAAGGAGGTATCTGAAAAAATCGAAAACCTGAAATTGCCCGAATTTTTAGGAAAAAGGCTATTTTATGGCCTTTGACAAGTGAAAATACTGGCAAAATAGATATACAATTATGCAATTAGGCAATCGTGAATATAAAAAGCATAGCTGCATACATAGAGCTTACCAAACCGAAAGTTACCGCGCTGCTTACTTTAGGTGGCGTAGCCGGTGGGTTTCTTGCTTACAGCCACAGTGCCTGGCTCAGAATATTAATTGGCACGATAGCAGTAATCATAGCTTCAAGCGGCATTAATTGTATTACCAATTACATTGACCGGGATATAGATGCAGTGATGGAACGTACAAAAAACAGGCCTTTACCAACGGGGAGAATCACGCCGCCTATTAAAGCAGTTTATCTGGGAATTGTTCTAGTAATATTGTCTATTATCATACTACTCCCATTCTCTATATATGCAGCAATCTGGATTATAATCGGAGTGTTGTTCGATCCCGTATTTTATAATTACTATACAAAAAGGAAGACTGCTTGGAACATTATAATTGGGTCTTTTGCAGGCGGTGCTCCAGTGTTTGTAGTATGGGCCACCGTTACAGATCAGCTATTCAGCATCCAGCCGTTCCTATTATTCTTGCTCATAGTATTATGGACTCCCATACACATATGGAGCCTTTCAATCAGATATGTTAAAGATTACAAAAATGCAGGAATACCGATGTTGCCTGTCGCAAAATCGGTAGAGTATACCATAAAAACAATAGGCATTTTCTCTATTTTCTTATTTTTGGTATCAGTAGCTGTTTATTATGAATTATCCCTGAACCTGGTAATATTGGCAGTTTTGATCATAGTAAACTTGATATTATTGATCTATAGCCTGTCACTTCTTTTCAGGGCTTCTGAAAAAACAGCATACATTTTGTTCAAGATCACAAGTCCATATCTTGCCGTAGTTTTTCTTATCGTTATAATTCATGCCTTAATCTGAGGCTCTCTCACTTTTCTGGCAATTTCATAAAGAAGCTTGGTCTTGGGTAGTTCAGTTGACACTTCTATCCTGTTCTCAAACTTAAAAGGATCTTTGCTGTATCTTTTTTGAACCACTTCGTATTTTATATTCATAGCCTTCAATGCGCTTTCTATTCTATTCACATCTGCATTAAATGCCAGGTGTTTTGGAACTCTTCTACCCATGTTTCTAGTATACTCTGCAAAAAAGTACGCAGGATATACAATAACGATTCTCATATCTAAAAAAATTTTACTGTACTAAAATACCGTTGATAAAGCCATGTTGCCCTGGCCTGGACGTGATTTTAGCCATGCCTAGCTCAGTCTGCACTATTGCACCTTTGGTCATTATATTTCTGTGCACAAAGTGCGGGTTTGCATTATTTTCTTTAACTGTGATTATCTTGGCTTTTTTAGAAGTTTTAGTTTTTGGATCGTAAACTACCATCGTGTCAGATACCAGCACTTTTATTTTTGCATTACCGCCTCTAGTTCTGACTGCCTTGGTCTTGATATTGCCAATTTTTGTATGTATTGGCACGCTTCCTGCTTCGTATTTTTTTCGCTTTCTATAATCTCGATATCTTCCGCCCGTCATTTTTCTGACAGGCCTACCTTGCCATACTGCCATGATTAAACACCTAATTCAGGTAAGGAAAATAAGCAGTTTATATATAAACTTTCTTATTTTCTTTGCTTTGTAATTTATTATTGTGGTGGAGTTCTTGATCTTCCTATTCCCAGTCTACCTCTTCTCGTCAAAATAGCTCCAAACACCAGCAAAACATAAAGCACTTCCGCAAATATGAATAAGTAAACGGATAAGGGCTCAACATAATAGCTAAAGTTTACATTATAGACCATGTTCTGAAAACTGCTTTTGGAAATTAATATGGGGCCGAGCAACAATGTGTAAGTTCTGTTCTGCGTCACGTTTATCTCTATCAAATATTTATTTTGATAGGCTGTAAGGTTAGTCAAAACAAGCGAGAAAGTATAGTTTTTATTTGAATAGTCACTGTATGGAACCGTTACATTGTACAGATGTACTGGCAATGAATCAAGACTGGATAATTTAGATACATTAAATGTTGTGTTCGTGCTTAGTTTTGAGATATAAGTGATCGTATATGTCGTGGCGGAGGTGGAAATATATGGGTTAACAGTGATGTTCGTCAAGTTCTGAGGAGAGTTTGTGCTGTATGATGGCTTTGATAAAGAGTTCATCGCTTCAGATGTTATGATGGGTGTAAGCACTGCCATCATCAAAAAAATTCCGATTACGAGCGCTATTGATCCTATTATCAGCCTGGGTTTCGTTTTCCAGATCTTTAAGTAATGCAATGTCAAAAGCATCACAAATGGAAGTACTAGATATGCAATAGTGGCAAATAACATTAAAAATACGAATACTATCAATAATAGCACCAGCATCAAAAGCGCAAATATGTATTTATTTAAAAATTGAGCCATTGCATTACTATATATATCTCTATTATTTAAATTCTTTTTATGGTAATCTTCAGCCTTTTATCCTCAATGTTCCAGTCTTTCGAATACCCTTCTCCCTGCCCAAATTCTATAGATTCTGACAGGGACTCTCTCATCATATACTCTTTAAATTTCTGAACTGCCGCAGTAATATCTGGATCTGCAGCATCTATCACAATCCTTATGTTCTCAGAGTATCCTAGCAATAGATCCTTTCGCATAGTCTGAACTCTTCTCAGGATTTCATGAGCCAGCCCCTCGAGGTACAGAGACTGGTCTATTTCGGTGTTGATAGTGACCTCTATGTCTTTATCTGCCTGTACCATATAGTTGGGCAATGGTACCTTGTTTATGATCAGGTCTGATTGCTCTAGGATATTTCCATTCACTTCGAGTCTACCCTCTTTCTCCAATGTATTGATGGCTTTATCTACATCTAAAGTTTCTATTTCTTGCTTGATCTGGTCCAGGTTATTCTTGAATTTGGGGCCTGCATTCTTGAAATTCAGGGATATTTTTAAAGTGTAGGATTTATAGGGAATGTCTGAAATAATTATGTTTTTAGCATTTACCTCTTCTGCAATGATCTCTTTCATCTTATTCCCGATCTCATTATGCGCTGAATAAACTATGATCTCTTTGATTGGCTGCCTCAATTTTATATTGGCCAGCTGCCTTGCTCTTCTGCCCAATTCTGTGACTTTTATGGCTATGGCCATCTCATTCTCCAACGTGCTATTGATTTTGCCAGCATCTGAAACTGGATATGGCTCTAAGTGTACAGATTCCTTGCCCGTAAGGTCCTGATAAAGACGGTCTGCTATGAACGGTGTGAATGGAGCAAGTATTTTAGAAAATGTGGTTAATACCTCATAAAGGGTTGTATAACCTTCTTTTTTGTCCTCGGTCATCAATTCATCCCAGAACCTGCGCCTGGATCTTCTCAGATACCAGTTGCTCAGGTTATCAATAAACTCTTCTATGACCAATACTGCTTTATGTGGTTCGTATTGGTCCATATATTCCCTCACTTGCGCAATCATACTGTTCAATCTTGATATGATCCACAGGTCCAGGCTATTGTGCAGCTCTACATCTTTTCCAGGCTCAAAGTGATCTAATGAAGCGTTGTTTACAAAAAATAGATATACGTTCCACAGGACATCAATAGTTTTAGACTTATATTCGCTGATAAGGTCAATGCCCACCCTCTTATCTTTCCACATAGGTGTAGAATATAAATATAATCTCAGAGCATCTGCTCCAATCTTGTCCATGATCTCTACCGGATCCTGTGCATCTCCTTTGCTCTTACTCATTTTCTCTCCTTTCTGGTTCAGTACAAAGCCGAGAGTATATACGTTTTTAAACGCGTTGCTGTTGAATAATATGTTGTTTATTACATGCAACGTATAGAACCAGCCACGGGTCTGGTCAATTGCTTCGGTAATAAAATCAACAGGAAAGGACTCTTTAAATTCTGAGCTATGCTCAAATGGATAATGAAACTGTGCAAACGGTGCAGATCCAGAATCGAACCATCCATCAATCGTGTAAGGTTCTCTCTTCATCAATTCACCGCATTCACATTTTAGCATGATGTCATCAACATTGGGTCTGTGAGGATCAAACTGCTCTGGAAAATTTATCGCGTTAGACTTCAATTCTTTAAAGCTTCCAACTATTTTATAGTGCCCGTTTTTACAGTGCCATAATGGCAGCGGTGTTCCCCAGTACCGCTCCCTGCTCAAAGCCCAGTCTTTTGCCTCTTTTAAAAAGTTGCCAAATCTTCCATTTTTCAAGTGCGCTGGAATCCAGTTAATATTCTCGTTCGTAGAAATCAGAGAGTCTCTAATCTCAGAAACTTTGATAAACCATGTATCCAGTGCAAAATATAGCAAAGGTGTGTCACAGCGCCAGCAAAATGGATAAACATGTTTTATTTTGCTGGACTTGTAAAGCTTATGCTCTGATTTAAGATGCTTTATGATCTCTCTGTCAGCATCCTTTACAAACATGTCTTTCCATGGCCCTACTGTGAATTTACCCTCTGTGCTAAGTGGATTAATCAGCTGGATCCTTTCTCTCTTTGCAATTTCAAAATCATCTATACCAAATGCGGGTGCAACGTGTACTATGCCGGTTCCTTCTTCAGTGCTCACAAATGATCCTGATACGACGTAAAAAGCATTTTCTCTATACTCTTGAATATCTATCAAGCGCTCATATCTCATACCTACCAGCTGGGACCCTTTCAGTTCTTTCAGTATCTTATATTTTTCAAATATCGAAGATGCCAGTACTTTGGCCAGATAGTATATCTCTCCTTCAGCCTCTATTTTCACATACTCTATATTTTCGTTTACAGCCAGAAGCAGATTAGATGGTAGAGTCCAAGGGGTGGTGGTCCAAACTAAAAAATAGCTGTCTTCTCCAACAACCTTAAATTTTATGTACACTGAAGGATCTTCTGTTTCTTTGTATCCCTGCGCAACTTCATGGCTGCTAAGCGGGGTACCGCAGCGTGGACAGTAAGGCACAACCTTATAGTCTTTAACAAGCAATCCTTTATTCCAGATCTCTTTCAGAGCCCACCATACGCTTTCTATATAGTTATTGTTCATAGTAATGTACGCATTTTCAAAATCTATCCAGAACCCAATTCTCTTACTCATGCGCTCCCATTCATCCTTATATTTGAATACGCTGGCCCTGCATTTTTCATTAAACTCTTTTACGCCATACTGCTCAATTTCCCGTTTAGAGTTTATTTTTAACAACTTTTCGATCTCGAGCTCTACAGGCAATCCGTGACAATCCCAGCCGGCAATGTAAGGATATATGTTCTTGCCCTGCATTGCATTATATCGGATAAATAGATCTTTCGAAGATCTAGTAAGTGCATGGCCAATATGTGGATGTCCGTTCGCTGTAGGAGGCCCTTCAAGAAATATGTACTTTTTATTATTTTTGTTTAAGGTTCTTAGCTTGTCGAAAATACTGTTTTTGGCCCAGTAGTCAAGCATCTGCTGTTCCATCTTTGGATTGTCTAGTTTTGTATCTATAGATTTAAACATTGGAAAAACACTAATTCACTGTTATTTAAATATTTTATGGTATTGATTTTGCAATTTTTCAATATCGTTCCCTCATCCTCCAGCTAACGCATGACAATTCCAGTTTCAAAGACTGGATTTGTCATTTCGGGTACTGCCCGGATCAAGTGTATGAGTTCTGGCCCCTTACTTTCTTTCAACCCAATATTACGGACATTGATCGTCGCCATGAAACTGTAAGAAAATATGATCAAATTCTGAATATAATCATCCATTATGCCCTTTTAGCACACTTTCAAATCTTAAAATTTATTTTGCATTAAAAACACTATATTTATATCTGTTTATTAATTTTATCATACTGGATGAAAAGTAAATATGTTTCAATTAAAGACTCGGACGTTGAGCAAACCCTGAAGATGTTGAAAGATGCTAAACTGTTAAATTATGGCTTAAAATTTAAAAAAAAAGAAGGATATGTTAAAATCCCGGTTTTAGAATCTGATTCCGAGTATGAAGATTTTGAATTGTCTGTAACTGATAATAATTACAAACATCATTTGAATATTCCAGAAGAACTGCATAAATTGTTACCAACTTCTTTCGATGTAATAGGAGACATTGCAATCATAAAAATTCCAGACTCATTGTCAGGTTATAAAAAAGACATTGCAGAAGCTATATGCACCGTAAACAAGCATATTAAAAGAGTTGCCGAAGATCGAGGCGTCAAAGGTGAATTTAGAGTCAGAGATCTAAATATTTTAAAGGGCCAAGATCTGATCACTGTGCATAGAGAAAATGGCATAAGAATAAAGGTAGATCTGGACAAAACCTATTTTTCGCCGCGCCTCGCAAATGAAAGGTCAATTATAGCCTCACAGATTCAGAATAATGAAACAATTTTAGATATGTTCTGTGGAGTGGGCCCGTTCTCTTTGGCTATCGCAAAATCTAAAAATGCTAAAATCTATGCTGTAGATAAAAATCCATTCGCGATCGAATATCTAAAAGAAAACATTGCGCTGAATAAAGTATCAAATATAGTGCCTATTCTTGGGGACGCAAATGAAGTATGCAAGAATCTGGACAAAGTGGATAGGATTATAATGAACAATCCTCATCACTCACTTGATTTCTTGGATCAAGCATTGAAAATAGCAAAACAGTGTATCTATCTTTACATAATTACGAATGATAGTGCCCGTATATTAGATATCCTGAACTCAAAAATTAAAAATTTCAAATACAATATCAGACTCGTTCATGATTATTCTCCTTCTGAGGCCTTATACTGCTTTGAGATCTATTTTTATTCACTTTAAACGAAGCGTGTCCAGATTTTGCATAGAAAAACTTTCAATATTGTATCTTCTGTTTACAGTTCTAGCAAGATCTATGCAGTTTTCAGCATCGCCATGGCACGTAATCACGCGGTCAGGCCTTGATGATAAAGAGGATATGTACTGTATCAGCTGCTTACGATCTGAATGTCCTGAAAAACCGTCTATAGTAGCAATTTCCATATTAATCGGTATCTTTATCATTTTGCCATGATCTGATAACGTCACCTCTTTCTCTCCCTTCTGTATTCTCCTTCCAAAGGTGCCTTCAGCCTGATATCCTACAAAGACCAGCGCGTTTATCGGATCTTGAGCCAGGTACTTGAAGTACTCTATTATTGGACCCCCATTCATCATTCCTGCTGTTGCGAGTATTACTGCTGGTGCAGGATCATTTACAATCGTAGATCTTCGCTCAGAATTATCAACTCTTACGAATACGTCCGACAAAAATGGATTTTCTTTTTTGTGAAATATTGATTCCCTGAGTTCTTTGTTCAAATATTCAGGGTAAGCTGCATGAATTGCTGTTGCTTCCCAGATCATGCCGTCTAGATAAACCGGTATCTTAGGTATCTGACCATTTCTTATTCCCTCTTCAAGAACTAACATCACTTCCTGAGACCTTCCAACCGCAAATACTGGGACCAGTACCTTTCCGCCTTTCTCTATAACCCTGGAAACCAGGTTTTTCAGGTTATCTCCCGCTTCTTTTCTGCTCGGCTGGTAATCAGTGTGCCCTGCATATGTAGACTCAATAACTAGAGTCTCTACCCTTGGAAACTTGGTGTTTGCAGCATTGAATAACCATGATTTCTCATACTTAAGATCCCCTGTAAATACTATATTATATAATCCCTCTCCAATATGCAAGTGTACCTGCGCAGATCCAAGTATGTGGCCTGCATTCTGAAAAGTTAATCTTACATCTTTTGTGATGTCCGTCGTTTCTCCGTACTCTACAGTTATCGTTCTTTTTAGCATCTCTTTTATGTCTTTGGAATCGTATGGCACTTTCTCTCCTTCTGCGTGCGTGAGTTTCAAGTAATCAGTAAGTAACAGCGTGGTAAGATCCCTGGTCGGAGGTGTCAGGTAAATAGGACCACGATAATTATGCTTATACAAAAATGGTATTAGACCAGAATGGTCTATATGCGCATGTGTAAGCACCACGGCGTCTATGGTCTCAAAAGGATTAAACTCTCCTTTCCTGTTGCTTGAAACACTTTGTGTCCAAACCTCTGGGACATATAAATAAGGTATGCCCGCCCATGGCTCGTCCGATTTTATGACGCTCACGTTCAGCCCGCAATCTACCAGTATCTTGCTATTTCTGGTCATTATCAGGCTTGAACTTCTGCCCACTTCTCTGAACCCTCCAAGAGCTAAAATACGTACCCAGTTCTCACCACTTAATGGTGGAGAATTTAATTTGATCCCCAAATCTTTTAAAAATTGCTTCCTTTCATCTTTCACTATCTTCAAATACTCCCGAATTTCTCGAACTGTTAAAGATGGAATAGGTGGCGCTCTAACTACTTTAGGAGACCAGTGCACTCTTTTCTTAATTTCATTGAGCAAATATCCATCTTTGCCTATCACTATTCCCGGCGCATCTGCTTCTATGAGTGCTTCGCTGTTTTCTTGATCAAAAAATATGTTAACTATACCGCCTTCTTCCGGCACTATTTTTAGTATTTCAGCTCTAGCTTCTTCTTCTGGCATTAACAGAGAAGGATCCGGTCTTATAGAAACCCTTCTTCGAATAGTCTGCGCTATTTTCTTTACCGTATCAGGATTGCTGGAAAAATAGTCAATGTCTTTAGTATATACTACAATCACAGAGCCTTCGAAATCTATAGACGTTATAGATACTCCATGTGCATTATCTTCTACTGCGTTTCTCGTCTGTTTTAAAATATCTTCCCACTCAGCCATAATAAAATCTACACCTTTTTTTTAGTTTTTTAAAAAAATTAAAGTAATAATTTAAAAAATTTTTTTAAATCAGTTTTAATTTTTTCATCCTCCGTTTAATTTCATCATCATCAAATTGCACAAACCCTGCGTTTTGAGTGATTGTAGCTATTGCAGGTCCATCTCCAGATGCAGAATCACGCTTCATTGCTGCGCTGATTCCCCTGATTGCTAAATTTACAGCATCGTCAAGCGATGTGTCTTCTGTAAAATTGTCTTCCAGTACACCATATACAAACATAGACCCCGATCCTGTAGACACAAACTTATCCTCTATTGCCCCACCAGCAAGGTCTATGCCAAAAACATGGTACCCTTTATTATCATACCCACCCAATATCAAGCTTACCCAGTATGGATAAAATCTGCTCTGATTTAACCAGTTTGACAATAAAGTTGCAGCACCCTGTACTGACATAAGTGTCTTGTTTTTCAAATGATACAGTTCAATTTCAGCTTTTAGATACCTTGTTAAATTTTGTAGATCCCCCACCGACCCAGCAGTTGTAAGACCCAAATTACGCTCTATAATATACAGTTTCTGTGCATTTTTATGTGCAATGAAAGTATCCATAGTAGCCCTGTGCTCAGTCCCAAGGACAACACCATCTTTTGTTACAATACCCACTGTAGTGGTTCCTGTTTTTAATTCTCCATTCATATTAAACACCCTTTATTAAAAATCTGTGTTAATCTATTATTATTTCACTGTATATAAATGTTTTCCAAGATTGTAACTGGTCACGATCATGAAGTGGCGATATAACAGAAAGTTCCTTTAATACAATATATTCTAAATTTATTATTATTACAAAATAAAATATATTATCTATCCTTTAAATAAGGTAAAAATTACGCATAATACTAGCTTTTATGAAAATTTAACTTCATAATCGTGACCAGTTACCCAAGATTTTGCGTATCTGCTCAAGATATCTAATAAATAATATGGAGGATACCCTATTTACCAAGGCATCGGTATTCCCTGACTAATAGAGCATATCTATGTTTGTATGATCAATTGCATCATCCCTACTTTTATCATTCGCCTCTTCGTTAATATTTATCGCCGCTTTCAAATCTCTATACCTTGTCAAGCCATGTATCAGAATTTTAGATTTGTCTGTTTTCTATGCGCATTACAGTTTTGCTGAAACTGCTGTTTTGATCATTACTTATATAATAATATTTTGTATGTAGGTAAGTGCGTTTATTTTTATATCTAAAGATCGGAGCATTAATCCCAAAAACTACTAATTTTTTCTTTGCCTCTCCTCTAAACCATATATATTACAGTATTTCTAAAGTTTTTTAATGACTCTCCATTGCATAACATAAAGAGTTATATAGTGAAAATCTTTTATCTATTCTATAGCCCCGTGGTGTAGCGGCCAAGCATAATGGGCTCTGGACCCATCGACAGCAGTTCGAATCTGCTCGGGGCTGTTATATCTAAAACTTCAGGAAATGTTTCAGGTAATATATCCATAATTTCAGGAAATACAAATCATATAGTTGGAACTCTAACTTTAAGTATATATCCCTCAGCAATACTATACGATTCTTATAATAATGCAGTCTATGTTGCAAATTCTTATTATGGAACTATTATCGTTTTATCAACTACAGCTACAAACTATCTGTTAATTGGTATCATAGTGATCGTGATCATAATAGCAGTGTTAGGAGTAGTAATGGCAATCAGAAGAGGAAAGAAGAATAAAAGACCTAAACAATAGCAACAACCGCCACAACAATAAAAAACATCTTCTCTTTTTATTTTTATTTATTATTTGGGGTATTACTTTAATATATCGTATTCGCTTAATTATAGTTTATTACAAAAATAATTATACTTTTAAATTATCTACTAAGAATTTTTCAATCCAACTTTTCGCATATGATAGACTCTTTGAATTCTTATCAAACTCTGAATTTATCAGCTCCTTCAGATGTTCTTCCGATTTTATTACAGTTACTGAAATCACCCTTTTTATCTTCCTCCATATGAATTCTATTGGATCAAGATCTGGCGAATATGGAGGTAGATATATGAGTAATATATTGAGCGAATTTGCTTTTGCTGTTACTAAATTAGCATGATGAGATTTGAAATTGTCAAGTATTATAATTATATCTTTGTTAGTATTTCTAGCTTTAACTTGTTCTATGAATTCACATACTTTTTCTTTTTTTGAATCTTCCTTAAAATCAATAATCGAATTTCCATTTATCGAATAAAATCCAAATCCATTTGTTTTGTATTTATTAGTATTTTTAACCATTTTAGGCTTAGTGAAGGACCATACTCTTACTGTGTTTGCTGTTGTTTGAGGAGAAGTTTCATCCATAAATCCTAATATGGGCTTATTTACTTTTATTGTGGCTAGTTTTTTTTAGAATATCTTCTGCATCTTTTGGTCTCCTGTAATCGTATACATATTGTTTTCCAAACTTCATACGAAATTTATTCCTCATCAACCACCACACTTCTTTATGGCTATACTCGATCCCATATTTTTCTTTTATAAGATTCCTTATTTCTTTTGTAGACCAGTCATCTCTCGTACTCAAAATATCCTTTAAATCTTTAATCTGATCCGTTCTGAGCATAAGAGGTCTACCTGATTGTGCTATTGGCTTTAATCCTTCAACACCTTTTTCGTTCCATCTTTTTTGCCATTGATATCCTACCATTTTTGTGACCCCCACCATTCTTGCAGCATTTTCAACTGTTTTTCCTTGATATCTAAATTTTATAAAATAAAGTCTTTTAAGAATTTTTGTATCTTTTTCTATGGATTTAATTCTTTTATCAATATCTTCTAAGCTGACATGTTTTTTTAGTTGAATATGTTCGATATTAACCATAATGAAAGTTATATAATATAAGTATAAAAATTTTTGTAATAAACTATAATTAAGTGAAATAGCAAAGTGCTCGTAGTAAGCCCTCTTCTGTTTCAAGTGGCATTCGACTAATGCGCCAACCCGCTTTTCTCAGAGCAAATCATCAAAGCTGTTTGGCTTGCTCCACCAAGGAAGTTCGTTTCAACAATTCTTTCGAGAACGTCATCCACAACTGAAATCATCCTAACCTCGAAAGCTGTGGCGTTTCTGTACCTTTACCATCTTTCTCAAGATTCCTATTTGTATAGGATTGGTTGCTCTAGGAGGAGGGACTTTCCTCATTGATTTTCAAACCAACGTAAGCCACTCTCGAGCTCTTTGCCAACGTTTAGATATCTTATCTCTATATAAGGTTTGTCAAAAATTAAGACGAAAGATTAATATTGAAAAAACCATTCTCTTTTCCCAATGAGGGGTAAGATTCTAGCGGTTGTGATTACAGTAATGTTAATCTGCATAATGCACATTAACACAGTAAATGCAGAGAATACAGCTACTGCCAAAATAGATGGTATCTACATTACGGGCAGTACAGCTATTAATTTAAGTTTCTATTATTCCCAACAAATTTCCATATCCGATCTATTTTATTTATTGACCCCCGCAAATAGTTCAAGACTGTCTTCATTTTTATCATTTTTAGAGTATAAGTATCAAAATGTAAACGGGGAAGCGTATATAGTAGCTTACAACAATACTGCTTTCAGGAACTACAGCTTTGACTTTTCTCTGAACTCTCAAACCCCAGAATATAACACCCGTATTAATCTTACAAATGTGATTGGAGAAGGGTACATAGCCAATAAAATGTATATCTGCGCAAACTATACTGATTTTGGATGGGATCTAATCAAGTTTAGATTTACTTTTGATCAGCAACCTATTTTTGATACCATAATATTTAACAATCTGGATTATAACTATACCATACCTCTATCGATTAATGATGAACCATTGCTTTATATGGGAACTGACTCCTTTTTACCTTCTTTCAATCCTTTTTCACTGGAATACTTAGATTTCCCAAATTTCAATTTTTTCCCGGATATGCTAAGTGAGATTAATAACTGGAACTTTGAAAATGGCTCAGAAATATTATGTGATCCGCCCATAGGCTCTGTAGGAATTCCAGATCACTGGATCAATGCCGTATTCACCAATACTATTACCGCATATAATTACACATACATATTGCCTAATTTTAGTGCAAAAATCTTAGCATATCCTGCTGCATCAAGTTACAAAATATCAATATATAAGGGGAATCTAATGCCAGAATTCTATATTAACAGGCTATCTTTATTTAAAACTATTAATATGCCGGATTATAAAAGCATATTAAATATCTCACAGACTAATCCCATATTCCAAATTTCATTAAATCATAGCATAACAGATTTCACTATTTTTGTCAGTGCTGGAAACCTTACCGATGCATATTATTTTCAAATTTACAAAGCTCCGAAACTAAAAGTTATGGATCTAATGGGAATTAATAGTACTATATTCATATCTGAAAACTCAACGCTCAAAGATACAGGATTCGGATCTGATAACATAAACAACTCTCAAAATATTAATATTTCAGGTAATCAAGATCATATAAATATCTATGGGTTCAAAAATCCCATATGTGCTCCAAATTATACATATCCATATTTTGATGATCCTATTGGGCCAATATTTGTAAACAACAGTCTTATCTTTGCACTTGATATATTATATTTATATGACTTTTATGAACCATACAAGATGGGTGAATATATGTTAGTGCAGAGTAATCAGATTCTGGAAAACTTTAGGAACATGTTTGATTTTTATTATTACAATGGCTCAGAAAACACTATTGAATTAAAAACAAATGCTAGCGGAGAGGTAAAAATTTATGATTTGTTTGGAAATCTGATTAATGGTTCATCATATTACATAGATCTTAACAAGCAGGTTATAAAAATTAGTGAGCTAGACCATCTAGAGGCACAGTATGAATTTCTTAATGTCAAGAAAATTGTACCTCTAATTAAAGTTTTTAAAGAGGGGGATATTTTAAATATTACTGCCCAGAATATTTCTAACCTCCAAGATATAAGTATTAACAGGACCTTGAAAATTGAGTATTCTGTTAATAATAACCTGTATGTCTGCAGATTGAACATGTCAAAAGGCCCTGGTTATTACTACGCTTCTTTCAGATTACAGAAACAGGTAGGTGAACTGGTAGTTAACTACAATTCTTCCAATATATTTACGCAGAACGTAACTGTTACGTTTATATTTAAAACAAATCAAACTCCCGGAAGCTTCTCATTTCTATATTTTCTATTCATCATACTATTGCTGGTTCTGGCGGTTATTGTAATAGAGGGGGGTAGAGATAAGTGGATATGATATCAACAATAATTAGTGAAATAATGATGGCACTTTTTTTACTATATAATGGGGCACTGAAAACTGCTTTAACATTTGAATGGAGTACTATGGCATTTCCATTTTTAAATCCTTCTGTGAATTTTCCTCAATTGCTTACTGGTACCGGCGCTATTCCTCCATTAGGCTGGGTACCATCTGCTTTTTTATCCAACAATTTAGAGGCAAATAGTTATGCGATGTACTCTCAAAATTTAATGGATATTGCTGTAAACCTCAACATCATATTTTTAGATTATATCGTAGTGCCTATTATGAGCATCATAATTATCCTAGGAGCATTAGAATATTTATTAAAATTTCAGATTTACAAAAAAGAAGATTTAGGGCAGATCCTTCCAAAAATGTTTTTAGGAATAGTTTTAGCATATAGTTCTGTATATTTTGCAGACCTAATTATGATGGTAAGTGGTGCATTTTATAAGTTTTTATATTATATAGATTTTACACCTTCCCAGATACCAGGTGGTAGCATATTGCTTCACCCGAACCTTGTTGGAATATGGAACCTAGGTGGCTGGCCGATTTTGAACACTCAATGGTACCAGTTTTTACAGGGCAATGGGTTAGTTATCTTTTTGTTCAATTTAGCGCTTTTTGCATTGATATTTACATTAGTAGTCGTTTTAATTATAAGAATAATCTGGATTCTTGTGACAATTACGTTACTGCCAATTGCTTCATTGCTGCTGATTTTTAAGCATACTGAAAATTTTGGTAAGAAAGTCTGGATTACGTTTTTAGAGAGAACTTTTGAAATATTTCTTATTGGGATACCTCTGATCTTCCTCAATTATTTATCAGACCCGGTATTTTCACTAGGGATATTAGTTGTTGCAATATCAATGCCCAGTTTTATCGGAACTGTAGGTAAAGCTCTTGGAAATCCAAACAGTGGCTATGTAGTTGCAAGAGGAATCAATACGATAGTATCCAACGATGCAATTTCCGGATTCGTTTCTCCTGAAAACTCAGGAGATTCCGGCAAGATTTTTGATCTTGTAGGTACGCTTGCCATGTAATCTACTGAATTATAAAATGTGCAAAAATCCGAGCAATACGAGTATTACCATTATAACAATATAAACTCTCAAAAACCAGAACGCGATCTTTATCCATCCTTTAATCTTTGCTTTTTTAACGGATTTTATATCATTATCTAAAAGCTTCTCATCCTCCAAGAATTTTTGCCATTCCTTGTCATTTTTTATAAAGGTATAATTTTCATTTTTAATTTTCATAGTTAACACCATCAAAACAGATTTGGAAAGATCAATGATATTCCATATAAACCACTCATCACTATGAGCACGGACATTATCGATATTGCAGATACATTTTGGAATTTAGTATTTGCATACTTACCCATTATTTCTCTATCATTTGCAAGTAGCAGAAGAAATAACATCGCGGCTGGCATAAAAATAGACGCAATTACCTGAACGGTCAGGTTCAAAAATCCGAGAGATATATTTGGGATCAATACTATTATTCCAGCAATTAGAAGGCTTATCATTCCAGGAACGTAGAATTTTCTCCCCTGCCAAAATGGCAGATTTATGCTTTTTGGCCATTGAAACGCCTCGCCTACTGCCCAAGAAGTACTTGCAGTTATAGCAATCGTAGCTATGATTCCGGCTTCGATAAGTCCCATTGCAAAGAGATCTACTGGAATTATCCCAATTTTGTGGGTCATCACAGTGAGAATATACTGCATATCATATCCACTGGCTGGATGTATTCCAGTAGTGTAAACCAGTGTTGATGTCAATACAATTATAGATATTGCAACTGCCCCCATTATCACAGCACCTATGAATGTATCCCTTCTTGCATCTTTAATGTCGTTAGGATTTGTTCCTTTGTCCACTTCCGCAGACTGCTGAAAAAAGAGCATCCACGGAGCTATGGTAGTTCCAATGTTTGCCAGAACTACGTATATAAAAAGAGATGTGATGCCACCATTGATTTTCCATGTTGCAAAGCTACTGGATAAAAGTTCGATGTTTGGATGTGAATAGATCACCAGAGGGATAAATACTAGATTCAATGCTGCGATTAAAAGACTTACGCGTTCCCACATATAGTATCTTAGCGTAAGTGTTATTATTAGAACGAACATAATACTTAACGTTACTGCATATATTGGCGCCACTCCAAATATACTCAGACCAAATGTTATGCCAATAAATTCTGTGACTAAAGTAAGTGAATTTGCGATCAGGAGATCTCCAATCGAAAACGCGCCCCAGAAACTTCCATACCTCTGCCATATCATTTCTGCATGCCCTCTCCTCGTTACCGCAGCGAGCCTTATTGTCATTTCTTGGACCACATAAGCCACTGGGATCATGAGCACCATAAATGGTATAAAAAATCCAATCCCAAAAATCGAACCTGTTTGAGCGTAAGTTACTACACCACCAGCATCGTTGTCAGCAATCATCACGAGTATTCCTGGCCCAATAAGCGTGAGCATTAGGATAATACGTGTAAAAACAGTTTTATTATTGTACCTCAAAGATGCAATCTTAAGCCTATCAACTGCCCTCAGTCTTACATCAGTTGGCAGCTCTGCAAGTTTCTTGTTAATATCAATCTGTGTCATGCAGACCACTTGTTATCCATCAATCTGTTTGTCTGTGAGGTAAGTCTACATATTACATAAAGATTCCCCAATAAGACGCTGTCAATTTTTCGTTGAAAATATTAAAAATAGCATCAGTTATCATACCATACATATTTCAAAAAATATTCAAATTAAATAATCCAGATAAAAGCTATGCCTTCGACAAAATGAAATAATAAGTAATTATCAACGAAGAGTTGACACGATCCCAATAACAAAAAATATTTGTGCATAAATTTGATCAGGCATAAAATATATTAAACAAGATTCAATATTCTTTTTGTATGGACTATAAATTGTGGACTGAAAAATACAGACCTAATTCTCTTAACGAAATTGTGGATATGCAAAGCACGATTTTGGAAATTAAGAACTGGGCGAATGGATGGATAAATGACATTCCAAAGAAAAAATGTTTGATATTTGTAGGTAAGCCAGGGGTAGGTAAGACCACACTTGCACATGCTCTGGCACATGATCTAAACTGGGACCTTGTAGAATTAAATGCTTCTGACGCTAGAAATGAAGATGTAATATACAGCGTAGTAAAATCTGGTGCTGAATGTGAAACCTTTACAGATCAAGGAGAATATATATCCAGTAAACAGGGAAAAAGAAAACTTATCTTATTGGATGAAGCTGATAATCTTTACGAAAAAAAAGTGGAAAGTGACAAAAATGACAAAGATAAAAGAGATTATGGAGATTACGGTGGTAAAAAAGCAATTGTGAAAACTATCGGGGTTTCCAAACAGCCCATAATTCTGACAGTAAACGATTCTTACAAGCTTTATCAGGGAAATTATGGGTCTGCGCTCAGAAACATATCTATAGAAATAAGATTTAAAGCTATGACTATGAACAGCATTATAAAAGTTTTGAGAAACATATGCCGATTAGAAAACGTGAAAATATCAGACGACATCTTGAAGACCATCATAGATAAAAATAGCGGGGATATGAGAGGCTCCATAAATGATCTGCAGATCTTAGCGATTGGGAGGAGAGAGGTAACTAATGCTGATCTGGCAGTTATAGGGATCAGGGATAGAGAGGAGAATATTTACAATGCAATGGTCCAGATACTGGCTAGAAAATTAACATTGAAATCCGCAATAGAAGAGCTCAGGAAAATAGATGAGGATCCGGATTACATTTTAGCATGGCTTGACGAAAATTTACCAGCAGAGTATCTGAACCCTGTGGATATGAACAATGGATTAAGGTATTTGACTGAAGCAGACTTATTTTTAAGAAGAGTATACAAGAACCAATACTATCTTTTATGGAGCTATGCTTCTGATCTAATGGCTGCAACTACTATTGCAAAATCAGAGGTTTACTCTAAGCATTCCAAGTATAGTTATCCTGCATACATAAAAGAACTTGGTCGCACTAAAAACCTCAGAAAATCAAATAATAAACTCCTGCAAAAGATTGGGTACTATATGCATATTTCCACAGATAAAGTATCAAATGAACTATCCAATTTTAAACTCATATTTCAGAAAGACCTTGAATTTCAAAGCCATGTTATCGAAACTCTAAAGCTGTCTGATGATGAGATCTCGTTTTTGAATGAATCATAAAGCATTTTTTATTCTTCTTATGCCTTCTTCAATATTTTCAGTATTTGTAGCAAAAGAGAATCTAACATGACCTTTTCCATTTTCACCGAACGCAGATCCCGGTGTAAGGCTAACCTGCGCTTTGTCAAGCAGAAATTCAGTAAATTCTAGATCATTCATATTTTTATATTCAAATTTTGGGAATATGTAAAATGTAGCCTTAGGAACGTCAAACTCAAAAATACCGAGCTCTTTTAATAGCTTAGATATAAGGTTCCTTCTTTTCAAAAATTCAGCAACCATATTTTTTACTGACTGCATGTTTTTAAACGCGTTTACTGCCGCATACTGTGCAAATGATACGGAACAGGTAATAGTCTGTTGCTGTAACTTATTGATTTGGTATATTTCAGGCTCAGATGCTATCAGGTATCCCAGTCTCCAGCCAGTCATTGCATAGGATTTTGAAAAGCCGTTTACTATTATCGTATGATCTAGATTTTTGTCAAGTAAGCCAATTGAAACATGCGCTCCTTCATAGATTATCTTCTCGTAGATCTCATCTGACAGGATTATTATACCTTTATCTTCAGCAATGTCATTTAAAAACTTGAGATCGGCAAATGACAAGATAGATCCTGTCGGGTTTGAAGGTGTATTTATGAGTATCATCTTTGTATTTTTATTTAATTTCCGCTTGATCGATTCTTGATCTAGAGCGTAGCCATGGGATTCATCTAATCTGTAAGATACTGGTTTTCCGTCATTTAGTTTAACCATCTCATGATATGAAACCCATCCTGGATCTGGCAAAAGTACCTCGTCGTTTTTATTGATATGCGCAGCAATAGCCATATATAAACCCAACTTTGTGGGCGTTACAATCACGTTTTTATAATTGGCATTCACTTTATTCTCTATCGTGTATTTATCAGCAATCGCAATGCGCAAAGGTTCAATGCCATTTGAATTTGTATAATGTGTTTTTCCATCAAGCATTGCCTTATATGCTGCATCTATAATATCAGCCGGCGTTGTGAAATCCGGTTCTCCTACCGAAAAGGATACAATATTCAACCCTTTTTTTCTTAGCTCTTCCTCCTTATTCATTAAACTAACGGTTGAGGAGGGCTCAATTTTCAGTACACGATCAGAAAACATAAGAGGGGAATCTCTAAGCGATATATATAATTTTACCTAGTGACAACCTCTGCAAGATATTACAGGATCTTTCCTTTCATAAATTTAAATTTTAATAAGATATAAACGGAGGTCAAGTAACTTATAGATAAATCTCCATTTTGTAAACTCCGATTGAATATCCCTGTTCTTAGGCAGTTTTGAGAACTCTCAAAATTTTGAGCTAGCCGCTAAAAATAATATTGTACCAGGATAATATCCATTTTATGATTTACGTAAACAAAGTAGATGAAATTGTAAAATGATCCTCGATACCCTCAGATTTTCAATGTAGTTCCAGGATCTATATATCATATCTGGCAATGCCGTTTTTAATTAGTGCCTCTATGCCAGAGCTCTCTATGCTGTTTACGCCTGCTATGTTCTGGGCCATTTTTGAAAATCTGGAAAAATGTTATATACAGATTCTGTATTCATGCACATTATGTTCTGTCCTAAATGTGGTTCTTTAATGTATCCTTCGGGGGGTAAATTAGTATGCAAGAAATGTGGGTATTCAGAGGACATTGGAGATAAGGATATCAGAGTGGTTGAAAAAAGCAAAGAAAAAGAGTTAATAGTTATTACGGATGAAGTAAATACACTTCCTTTAGATGACAATGTTACTTGCCCCAAATGCGACCAGACCGGAGCGTATTACATGATAAGACAGACCCGTGCATCGGATGAGCCTGAAACCAGGTTTTATATCTGCAAACATTGTGGATATAAGTGGAGAGAATATTAGGCATATCCATATCCATCTGTTTTTTTGTCAGGCTGTTTAGGGGGCATGAATTGTGCCGGTGGCGGGGTAGGCGGAGGCAATCTAACTTCTTTTGAAAGGCACGTTGCCTCGATTATGCAGTTGTTTATAATAACGCCATGAATCTCATTTACGTTCTCATCAGGGATCCTTCTTTTTTTAGTCCATTCTTCTTCTAGTTTTCCTGCATCACCTTCATAAATCAAAGTTCCCTCAATAGATATAGAACCTATACCTGCATAGGTTGCAGTATACCTGAACGTTATTTCCGCGGTTTTATCATCAATCTTCTTGATCGAGTTAATTGTACTGTTGTTGTCTATTCTAACTTCAAAGCTCATATTTTCCGGTTTTATAAATCTCTTTGCCTCTATCGAATCTATCTGAAATAATTTAATCATTTTTTATCACCATTAAATCTATGACGATATATATTTTGAATTATAAAAACTCTTTTAAAGCCTCATCCTTATTGATCTGTATCTTATCTTTCCTCAGGTTCACAGTTTTTAATACTGGATCAAGATCCTCATATTTAGGTCTTGATATTTCATAAAAAATGCCAATGGGTATTTTTTCAGTTTCTAATGCCTTATTGTATGCATATGAAAAATCAGTTATGTGCTCTTCGTCAAGTTTGTATGTTTTCTGCTTAAAATATTCGTAAGTATCTTGTTTGTTCCATGTAATGCAAGGGCTCATCACATCTATTAAAGAGAAACCTTTATGCTCAATGGCCCTTTGTATCAGCATTTCCAGGTGAGCCAGCTCTCCTGAGAAGCCTCTAGCCACAAATGTAGCCCCCGCGCTTAGAGCTATTGTTAATGGATTTATCGGATACTCTACATTTCCATAAGGGGTGGTCTTTGTTATCATTCCAAGCTCTGACGTTGGAGATGCCTGGCCAGTAGTTAATCCAAAGATCTGGTTGTCTGAAACAATGTATGTTATATCCACATTTCTTTTTGCAGCATGAATAAGATGATTTGTGCCTTCAAAATACCCATCTCCATCACCACCATATGCTATTACTGTCAAGTCTGGATTGCTCCATTTAATAGCCTGTGCTACAGGTAATAATCGACCATGAATACCATGGAAGCCGTATGTGTTTAAATATTCAGGCATGTTGCTTGAACACCCGATCCCGGATACTGTAACAACGTTATATGGTTCTATATTTAGTTTTGATAGCACTGACCTTATTGCATTGTGCTGCGCAAAATTGCCACACCCAGGGCACCAGTCTGGCTTAACACGAGGGTGAACATAAACTTTAGGATCCATAATTATAGCACCTCCTTATTTAAAATCAATTTTTTAATTCGTTCTCTTAGATCTTTCTCATAAAATGGTTCTCCATCATATTTAGTTATTACCTTCAGTGGCTCCAATCCAAAATTAGATCGTATTAACTTTGCTAACTGTCCTGTATAATTATTTTCGACTACCACAAACCTTCTATTTTTCAATTTATCTTTAATGTCCTGATTCATGGGGTAAGGTCTGTTTATCTCTAAAGCACCTACTTTATATCCTTCTTTTCGCAAAGATTCTACTGTTTCCTCGACTACCCCCTGTGTAGAGCCCCACTGAACAATTACAAACTCTGCATCATTGAGCATGTATTCAGGTGTGGCAGGCATGGTTTTTATGTATTCTTCCAGTTTTCTCATCCTCTTCTCTACAGACTTGACCCTTAAACCAGGATCTAAAACTGCATCGCTTATAACGTCTCCATATTCGTTATGCTCATCGCTATCCTCTTCATGCATCAGGTTCATCGATCCTGGTATGGCTCTGTAAGATATTCCATCATCGGTATATTCATACCTTTTATAATCTGCAAATTTAGAGTCGGCTATCTTGCCATGATCTATAGTATATTCAAAGTCAAATTTGTCAACCGATTCCATTCTTTCTGCAAGATAGAGATCTGACATAACGATAACGGGTAGTTGATATTTTTCTGCAAGGTTAAATGCCTCCCTTGTACAGTAAAAGCAGTCCTCTACATTTCTGGGCGCAAGAATAATCTTTGGATATTCTCCCTGCGATGCCCCCAAAACCTGATTGAGGTCCGATTGCTCTGTTTTTGTTGGCAATCCTGTAGAAGGCCCCGCTCTCTGCGCTTCGTAAACAACTAACGGTATCTCCATCATACCAGCCATTCCTAATGCTTCGGTCATCAAGGAAAATCCACCGCCAGATGAGCCAGTCATGGCCCTTATCCCAGCATAATTAGCACCGATTGCCATATTTATTGCTGAAATTTCATCTTCTACAACTTTTACGAGAATTTTATATTTAATTGCATGATTTGCTAGCCAGTGCAAGGCAGAAGAGGCAGGGGTCATAGGATATGCAAAATACGCTTTCATACCAGCAGCCACTGCTCCCAATCCAACCGCTTCGCCACCGCCCATCAAATATGTTTTTCTATCTGTAACTCTTAATGAGGTAACAAATGGTTCCAATAGATAAGAGTTATAACCATCTATTAGTGCCTCCTCATTTTCTGTCACACTTTTGCCTTTAGCACCAAACTGTTCTTCTATTATCTTCTGCATTGGCTCTATTTTGAATCTTATTGCCTTGATAAGTGAGCCCAATGCAACCATATTTCTTACTAACGGATTCAAGCTATGCTTTTTTGCGATAGCTGATAATGGTAATTCTCTGAATCTTGGATCTTTAGTTCCTATCTTCAGATTTTCATCGAATATTGCAATACCATCTTTTGCCAGCGGTGCCGCTCCGCCTTCGTTTATTTTTTCATTGGTATGTCTGAAAACGCCGTCACTTGTTAAAGATATAAGTATATGCAAATTGTTTCCATGGGTCTTTACTTTATCATTGGATACCCTTATCTGATACCAACTTTGCCCACCGCGAATCAGATCCTGATAGTAATTGTAGGTAAACACATATAATCCGTTTCTCTGAAAATATTTGGCGAGCATAGTCCCAGCAGACTGTACTCCATCTCCTGCAGCTCCAGCTATTCTAATTATTAGATCATTCACATTTTTCACCAGCCTGTTACATAAGAGTCATAATTGTTATTTAAATTCTATGATTTTAGCTATGACGAAAATTGACGGTTGGATCTTTTTTGTTGTTTTATTAAGATAGCACGTGTTTCTTCAACACTTTTTTGTGTTATGTATATACAACATGAAAAAGATTGCCAAACAAATGCATATATTAGGGTGTTTTCATTAAAAAAATATTGTTAAAATCTAACGCTTTATTTCCGCCATAGGATTTTAGAATATTATTTTTTAAAAAAGTATGCGGAAATATTATCAAATCCTCAAAAAGATAAAGAATCCTTTAAGATTCTATCACGTGATGAAATAATATAGAGAAAACTAAAAAAAGATATATAAAACATGCTCGAAAAAAAAAGAAAAATATTAAATATTGCGGGCGGTATTAACATACTTATGATATCAATAATAGGTTCCGGAAGAGTTGGTGCAACAACTGCCGCTTTTTTAATGTTTGGTGATGTGGATAACAACATCACACTGATAGATGTGGTAGAGGGAGTACCACAGGGAGAAGCTTTGGATCTGAATCACACAGCCGCAATACTTGGTAAGGCTGTGAACTTAAAAGGCTCAAATAACTTTGAAGACATAAAAGGTAGTGATATAGTAATAGTAACTGCTGGATTGGCCAGAAAACCAGGAATGACCAGAGAAGAGCTGGCTGCCAAAAATGCTGAGATTGTATCCGGTGTGGCGGAAAATATTAAAAAATACGCGCCTAACGCAATAGTAATTATCACTACAAATCCTCTAGATGCAATGGTCACCGTTTTAAACAACAAATTAAAGTTCCCGCGAAATAGAATAATAGGGTTTAGTGGAATATTGGATTCCAGAAGGATGGCCTATTACTCTGCACAATACATAGGCATTTCTCCAGCAGCTATAATGCCTTTGGTTTTAGGACAGCATGGAGAAAACATGTATCCAGTACCTGAATTGTCCATGGTCTATGGGAAGAGTCTAAAATCTTTCCTAAACGAAGAACAGTATGGAAAAGTTGTGAAAGATACTATAAATGCTGGTGCTACAGTAACAAATCTGAGAAAGTTCAGCAGCAATTGGGGCCCGGCGGCAGGTATTTTACTGATGGTTGATGCCATAAAGAGAGATAGAAAAATAGCTCTAGAAGCTAGCGTATATCTTGACGGCGAATACGGAGTAAAAAATATATTTGCGGAAGTGCCGGTAATACTAGGAAAAGACGGCGTAGAAAAAATCATAGAGGTTGACTTGACTCCACCTCAGAAAGAACAGTTCCTAAAAAGCATAGAGGCCATAAAGGCCAATTTGAAACAGGTACCTGCAAACTATTTATAAAACATTCTTTATTTTTTATTTATTTTTTGAATACAAAAATCAGAAAGTTTTTTATCTTAATAATTTAATTACCATGTGAAAGGTGAAAACTACTATGCCAGCATTTATTAGAAGAAAACAGATTAAAACGCTTGAAAAATCAGCAGCTATTGGGACAGAGCCTAGAAAATTCATAGATTTGAACGATTTCGAGCCAGGTATTGAAAGCTCTGCATCAGGGCCTATAATTAAGATTGCAGAGATCTCCAGATTTGAAGATCTTAATTCTGTAACAGACGTAGTATATAATGGAGATATCTTGGTTGTAGATTACAGTTTACTTGCAAGTGACGAACTAACTCTTAGAAGAATTGTTGGAGAATTGAAGAATGTCGCGAAGGATGTTAATGGAGACGTGGCAGGCATTGGAAAGAATTTGCTATTTTTGACTCCTTCTGGCGTGAAGATAGACCGAAACAAAATCAAGATTGGTGCCCAACAATAAATGTTATATTTCGAGTGATTAATCAATGTTATCCATAAAATTCGCGGGATCTGGAGGACAGGGTGCTATACTTGCAGGTATGATATTTGGCAAAGCTTGCGCAATATATGAAGACAAAGAAGTGGTGTTTACTGAGAGCTATGGCGCAGAAACCAGGGGCGGATTTTCCAGCTCTTCAGTGATTTTGTCAGACACGAAGATAGATTATCCATATATTATAAATGCAGATATTCTCGTTGCAATGTCTCAGAAAGGCTATAACACGTTCAAAGATATATTGAAAGAGGATGGTTTGTTAATATACGAAAAGGATCTGGTAAAAATAAATGCTGAGAAAAACGCTAAAGGCATATCAGCAACAAATATTGCAAAAGAAAATCTCGGAAAAACCATATATGTCAACATGGTCATTCTTGGATATCTGACAAGAGTTACAAAGTTCGTGTCTGAAAGAGCAATGATTAATGCTATTAAAGATTCTGTGCCAGAAAAAACGTTTGAGGCAAACAAAAATGCGTTTTATCTTGGATTTAACGCCTCAAATTAATTTTAAAACTTTCATCTTTTGAAATCCAACGATGATCTTATAATACCCTTTAAATTTGTTATCTATTTTTTCAGAGCCTGTATCTATTTTTAAAAATTTTAAATTCATTAATTTCTGCTCTGTGGCTACTATAATAAGATCTTTTTTTTCAAATTTTTCAAGCACTTTTTCTGAAATCTGGAGATTTCCGCGGCCAAGTATAAAACCCTGGTTTCCAATGGGTGATAATATGATCTTTCTGTTACTGTAATCTTTAATTAGCTCTAATATCTTTTTTTCATTAAGATCTTTTCCAACCAGTTTTCTATTGTAAATAGCATCAATTCCTAGCAAAGTTCCTGATAGATTATAAAATTCCAGTATCTTCTTTGCGGTGGTCCCTGCTCCTATCAGATACAATGTATCAGGACTCATAGTATCGTAAAGGTACTCTGCTATACCCTGCTTACTTTCTTCCTCATCCGCGCCATAATACTCGGCTTTGCTCTGCTGCATTAGATCAGGTACATATATAGTGCTCACTGCCCTGTAAAACTTAATCTTTAGATTGTTTTCAGAGTATGCTTGCTCATCTATATCCAGTATTTCAGTCTCTATTATTTCAGCCTGACCTTCTAAAAATTTTTTCAATATCTCTGCCGCTTCCTTAGGTCTGTTTGCAAATACCCCAGAATACATCTTCACACCGCTTGGAATCCCTAGTACTGGCGTATCTTTGCATTCTGATGCAATGTCTCTGGCAGTGCCGTCTCCGCCTACAAAAATTATGAGATCAACATTTAATTTCAATAATTCTTTTACTGCCGCTACAGTATCCGATTTATCAGTATTCTGCCCTGCTGAATATATAATGCGATATTTTAAATTCTTGGATTTAAGTGCATTTTCACCCATCTTACCAGAACATGTAAAAAATTCAACGCTGCAAGAAATATGCTCTAAAAACTCTAAAGCTCTATGCTCTGATACCTCTTTTGCGCCTAATTTTACAGCCTCTTCTACTTTAAAATCCGTGCCTTTAAGCCCTACTTTCCCACCCATACCTGCAACTGGATTTATTATAAATCCTATCTTTTTCATATTGCTCATAAATCAACTTAATATCATATAGTTTTCTCTCATTAGGTGCTGACAATTCTTCAATGAAAAAGGTTTATTTAAAAGGCATCTATTTTTAATCAGCATAATAGAAATATTGTAGGTTGTTTCAATCTGACCTCTCTTACCCCTAAAAGATTCTATGGTTTACTACTTTCCGAAAACGTAGAAATATAGAAACACGATAAAAATAAGCATATTAAGATAAAAATAAACTTGAAATATTATGGTAAATGAAAGTTTATTCAGTGCTCTTTAGCTTTTTAAAGTTCATATAACTCAAAAACTTGTTTAATGGAAATCCCTCATTCCATTTTAAGATATAGTTACCTTTTGAGGACATTGAAATTTCCGGCAATAATCTATGCAATAATTTCAGGTTTCCGTCCAGTTTTTCGACTTTGAGGGCAAATATTCTCCACGGATCCCCTTCGGCCCTCTTGAGCCTGTATGCGTAGACGGGAAACACATGCGCACGTTCAGTTTCCCGTATCATATGCAATGCCTGATTCTGAGCTCTGCTACTCGCTTCTGCAAATCTTATGATCTCGAATTTCGAGCTTTTCACTTCAATAGGAAATGAAAAATCATCTCTTATCGCAACAAGATCTACACCCAGAGATCCGGCAGCTCTAAGAACTAAAAATGGATGTTTTAGCATCGATTGATATCCTATTTTCTCATCTTCATCTAGGTTTTTAGAGATCCTTCCAATTATCTTATCATTTCCGTTAAGTATCTCTTTTAGTTCACGTTCGTAAATACTCCCGCTCATAAAGTAAGCAATGTGAACGCCTTATTTAAAAATTTTCTGACTTTTCAGCGATTTCGTGCTTTTTCAGTTTCTCAAAATAATAGGCACAGCCTATTGCGCCGTTTAGCTGTGGTTCTTCCGGAATAATGACCTTGAACTCTGTTTCCTGTTCTATGATCTCTTTTAATGCCTTGTTTTTTGCCACACCGCCTGTAAATATTAAATTCTCTGACCTGTATCTCTTCAGAAATGGTTTTATTTTCTCGAATATTGTCCAGTTGACTCCAGCCATTAATGATTGTTTTGATTTCCCTTCCATTATCTTTGATATCAATTCCGTCTCTGCAAAGACCGTGCAGACCGAATTTAAAATAACGGGATTAGAGTAATAAGATGAGAGCTCTTCTATGTCTATATCAAATACTGCACTCATTTTCTCTAAAAACCTACCCGTTCCAGCTGCACATTTGTCATTAGTGTAAAAGTCCATTATCGCAGAATCTTTAACATAAATTATCTTGAAATCCTGGCCCCCAATGTCCAGTATCGTAAAATTTTTTAATTGCGTTTGCCAGAATGCGCCCAATACATGAGCCCTGATCTCGGGAATGCTTTTTAGACTCGGAACCGAGTATCTTCCGTATCCTGTCGTAATATAATCTCCCCAGTCCTTTTTAGATCCATATATAAATTTTATAGTAGGCACTATCTTTTTATATGTGATAGCGTGATCCTCTAAATGCACTATTTTTGTAGTAGTACTTCCTATATCCAGTCCTTTATATACCATGTTGGAGGGCATACCTATTTTCAAATATTTAAACCTGATGTATACTTTTGAGGATAATAAATTATTTTTCAGTTAAAGGCTCTTTAACATATAGGAGAGCGATTATCAATCCTATAACCACAAATATTATTGCTATGTAAAAGTTCAATACCAGGCTCAGATATGTTGCAGATATTATCCCGACCACCGGTCCTATAACCCAGCCTCCAGTTTGCGCAGTATTTAACAATGCCTGTCCCCTTGCCATTTTATCTTTTGGAGAGACACTTGCAATGTATGTAGAGCTTCCGATCAGAAAAGCAGACCATTTTATGCCAGATATAAACTCTGCAATTATCATTAATTGTGGGGATGGCATTATCGAAAATAGTATGAATGTAATAATATATCCTACAATCCCAATCAGCAGAGTTGTTCTCTTTCCTAGCTTATCAACTATGTACCCCATTAAAGGCATAGTTACAGTAATCGATATTGCTTCTATTCCGTATAAAAAACCGATCCATTGCTGCCCGAACTTTTCAAAATAGATTGGAAGAAGTGAATATACTTCCCCAGACCCTGACATGACAAATAATACAGTAAAAAATATTATTATTATTTTTCTGTTAGTTCTCCACATTTTGATAGCGTCTTTTATGTTTAAAGGCATCCTGCCTGGCTTTCCTTCATGCCTAAACACCGGAAACGGTATCTTCGCCCTGTCAATTAGAACTTTCTTCTCTTTTATGAATATTATGCCTATCAATGCGGACAGCAAAAGCAATATAAAGGCAATTACAAAAACTGCTTTAACACTGTGAAAATAGACTACTGCAGCGCTCCCCAGTAAGCTGCCCACAGTGTATCCTAGCTCTGAAAAAGAGTTGAAGATGCCAAAATAGATACCGGTATGCGCTCCGGCCATCTCCACTATCAATGCTGATGATGCAGGTGTGCTCATCGATGTAACCATGCCTTGTATACTTCGGTATCCTAGGACTATAAGTGGCGATACGGTTAATGCTATTACATAGTATAGAAAACCAGATCCTAACACTCCGGTGCTGATAAATATTTTTCTATTGTGGTATTTATCTGATATCTTACCCCATGGATACTGAAACACGCTCGCAAAAATATTGTATAAAATTGATAGTAACCCCACAGCCAGTAATGATCCACCAAGAATTTCAATATAAACGGGCAAATATGGCCATGCCATCCCCCAGCCTATATTTGCAAGCATGAATGTTAGCGAAAGGGCAATTAAATTTTTATCCTTGTACCAATCCATGTTACGATTTCCATTAACCATGTTAACATCCACCTTTGGAAGTTATCATCCCTGTGAATTCAGGGATACTTAAACTTCTTGGGTATAACCCTATACCCTCTATCCCGTCTGCGGATCTGAAAATGCCTCTCTTTATCCTCTTACCCGTGTATTCGTCATGATGTTCTATGCTTTCATTGTCAAGGAAGGAGCACTTGCTTGTGTGGCTTTCATCCTCTATTATAACATTGAT
>JBMFWH010000012.1:0-35588 GCA_049965455.1 Thermoplasmata archaeon
AATAATAATAAATTTAGAATATATTGTATTAAAGGCGCTTTCTGTTATATCGTCACTTCATAATCGTGACCAGTTACAAAAATTAGAAACTTATATATATATGAACTTATTTTAGAGTGTGAAAGGTGTATATTTATGGCATCATTAATTAGTGAAGAAGATAGAAAATACCTAAAAGAGCAGTTTGAAAAAGATCTAAAAAACAAAGTCAAGATAGTTGTATTTACTGACGATTCTCCAGATTGTAAATACTGCAATGAAACATTGGAAATCACAAAAGAGTTGGGGGAGCTATCTAGTCTGATCTCTGTTGAAAATTATAATTTAACAGATTCTATAGCAAAAAATTTTAATGTGGAGTTTGCGCCTACAACCATTATAACTGATGAAAAAGAGTCGATGGGAGGCAGAATAAGATATACTGGTATTCCTGCAGGATATGAATTTTCATCATTGATAGAAGACGTGATAAGCATCTCTTCTGGGAAATTGGAACTTAATGATCATGTATTAGAGCATTTGGATGAAGTGGATAAACCAATAAAAATTCAGGTATTTGTTACACCTACATGCCCATATTGTCCTAAAGCGGTTAGAGTTGCACATAAATTTGCGCAATACAATGAGAATATAACGGGAGAGATGGTAGAAGCCATTGAATTTCCGGATAGAGCGGATAAATATGGCGTGCAGAGTGTTCCACACATTGTCATTAATGAAAATGTACAATTTATTGGAGCATATCCTGAAGAGAAGTTTATAGAATACATAATGGAGGCATATAAAAAATATAAAAATTAATTTCTTATATTTTTATATCAACGTAAATTTGCCATTTTAAAATTTTTGACTACAAACGAGAAGAGGAAAGCATTCTTTATATAAAAGTATTGAATAGCTGTGTTTGTGCATATATACATATCACTTCAAGAAAGGTTCAATTGCCAGGAATACAATTGGAGCATACAACCAATATTTGAAAATATTCTTTTTTACGCTTTATTTATAAAATATTTTGATTTTGTAAACTTTTATAGTTTTAAAAAAGATTTTATGAAAATATTTTTTTATAAGAGAGGTACTGAATGATAGCAAAACAGATCGGAATATTTACAAAAGACTCTAGACTTTTTTTCACCCTGTTAGAAAGCATTAAACAATTTCAATTTAAGTTTTTGGTATTAGATTCCGCTGAAAATATTCCAAAAAATATATCTGCTATATTATGCTCAAGCTCGGAAATAATAAATTTTGATACTGTAATACACTGCGATATTGATGATGTGGAAAAATGTATCAGAAATGCAGCTTCTTATATATTTGACAAAGATGCTTTTTTGAATATTGTCATTGGCATAGATCCAGGGCCTGTTCCCGGCATGGTAGTTGTAGGTGACGGATTTGTGTTAGAAGAAAAGATCATAATTGATAACATAGTATCTACAATCAAAAAGATATATGAGGACTATAATTTCTTAAATTTTAAAATAAAAATTGGCAGCGGGGATATTATAAATAGAAATAATATTATTAACCAATTAATAGAAAATTTTGTATTGGAAATTGTTGATGAGAAAAATACTTCTGAATATAAGAGAAACGATATTGCCTCAGCTAAAAAAATTGCTTTTTTAGAGGGTACTGTGGTTTCTGAGAAACAGCCTATTCATTACAAAAATGGCGGAATTATTGAAATCCAGAAAAAAAGTCGTATGCTTAGTGATGGTAAAATTACAATATCGAGGCTTTTAGCTAAAAAAGTGTTAAGTGGTAAGATATCTATAAGACAGGCTATTGAAATTCAAGAAAAAAATAACAAAAAATGAAAAATTTATTTTTTCCATTTTGGGGCTGGTAATCTCTTTTTCGAACCTGCTGAAAACAAGAACAACAACACACCTATCAGAACCACGATAATAACTAATAGGTCCCACACCCAGCTATAATTTGGGGGATTACCAATATAAATCTGGTACTGATAGCTGTTTTGACCATTATTGAAATATATGAATGTAGAATTCACTACAAATTTTACAGTGTGCTGCCCACTGCCTACTGAAGAAACTATCCAAGAAAAATTAGTTTCCGCACTAGAATTTGGATTGATCACGTATATGGTCTGGTTTCCAATGTAAACATTATCAAAATAGAAATTAACAAGAATATCGTATAATTTAATTGGCGCGTTATTATATACTTTAGCAGTAAATATTATAGGATATACTACCTTTACAGGGTACTCAGCAGTATTTGTCACATTTGAATTATCTATACCACCAATTCCTTGAACCATTATATAAACCGTTTGAGGCTGACTAGGAAATGTAATGTTTGTATAAAATATGTTGGTGCTGTTAGAATATGCTGTTATTTCATCAACTGGAAGTGCACCTACCAGATTTTCGCCAGATAAAAATAGATGATATCCATAATCTTTAAAGAATCCGTTAACTATTATTTTATACTCAATAGTCTGATTTGTTCCTACAAGTGATGGACCAGAAATTGTAACGTTGACTGCACTCGCGTTTGTTAGGGGTACCGAATATACAGTGGCCAGAAGTATTGCAGAGATAAGTAGTATAATAATAGATTTAGCTCTCATTTTCTCACCCTGATAAATAACATAATTGAAATAAATACTGCAGCGATAACTATTATAGCGATCAACAGCAAAGTAGTATCAAATGGAGGAGGTATTCCCTTGTAGTTTAGGTTTGTTATTGAAATAGCTCCTGTCTTCATAGCAGGCAAGTGAGGAGAATAAGATGCAGTATATGCTTTTACAGAATCTGCAGCAGTAACATAGATTGTAATATTTCTAGTCACTAAAGCAGAGTTTGGTACGTTTTTTAATATTAAGGAGATATAGCTATGAGCTTTTATAGATATTGATCCATTTAAAGTTACGTTATTGTAATATAATGTTGAATTCCATCCAAGACCTCTTAACTGTAATTTGTTTAGAATGGATATATTATAAGATTGTAAAGTGTTTCCATTGTTATATATTATGACTGGTATTTCTAGGTTGCTAGTGTACATGGTAGTATTCTTGGCATCGAATTTTATTGTTGTACTGTAATAAGCTGTTACATTCACGTTTATTGCAAAATTAGTATAGTTCCCGCCATAAACGGCTCTGAATGAAATGCTATTTATTCCATAAGTGGCAGATTGCGGCACTTTAATTGTAATATTTATCAACTCTGATGAATTAGGGGTCATGTTGAAATTATTCATACTAAAAGTACTGCCCCAATTGCTGTTAAGGGTTTCTAACTGTATAGTTTCCAAGGTATTTCCACTATTAGATATTTGTATCTGGTAAGTAACATTAGTATTAGGTGCTGCTGACTGCAAAGGAGTCATTGTATTTTCAGCAATATTAGTTATGTTATTCCTTGTATATTGTAGGTTTATAGTTTCACTTTTATTTATATAAAACGTTTCATTTAAAGAATAAGTTACAGCCATATTATATTCTATCTTTGCTGTTTCTGCTTGGAATTTATATGCGCCAGCTGGTATGATCAGCGTATATGTCCCGTTAACAGTAGGTACTATCAATGTTGCATTCTGTAATGTAACATTTATTGGCACTTTTACCGGCAATCCTTTTATGGTTTCTAATCCATAAATATAATATGCTTTAGTCAAGGTTATGTTTAAAACTGAATTCTGTGATGATATATTTATGCTTGATAATGATGCATAATAAATATTATCATAGACATAAGTTACATATACTGTATAAGATCCATATGGCAATTTAGATATGTATGTACCGTTAGAACCAGAATAGACAGTATATGAAACATTTGGATTCCCCGAAGATATAAAATTGATATTTACGAATGGCATCAAATTGCTATTAATAGATACTTCTCCCCGCAATGTTCCAATGGCAATGCTCTTGTGCAACAATACATTTATAGACTCATTTCCAGAAACTTTCGTAATGGTGTAGCCACTGTAACTATAGTAATAGCCTTGCTCATAATTTATATAATAGATAGATACATTAAAAGTTCCAGTAGGTAATTGTAGAGATGTAGAACCATTTATGGGTATTATAAATTTAAATGTAGTTGAAGACACAGTTAGAGGAAACTCTATTGAAGGCCCTATTACATTAACTGTAACATTATAGGCTTTAGTTGGCTGTAAATAATAAGTTGAGTTTTGAGTTATTGTAATATGGTTTATTGTAGCATATTCATCTGAATATGAATAATATGTATAGCTACCCACCATCAAATTAGTTGTAGCGCCAGTATTAACAATATATCCATTAGTACCAAACCAGAGGCTATATGCCAAAGTCGGGCTGACACTAACATTTGCAAACATTGCTACATTTAAATTTAGTGTCTGTGTAGAGTTTCCGTAATATATAGTTACGCCCTTAGTTTTTGATAGTGGAATTAAATTATTTGCATAGAAAGAGATATTGTATTTGCCTGGCGCAAGAGAAATTGAATATTCTCTATTATCTGTTGAAACCGAATAAGAATTTACTCCATTATTAAAATTGACTGTTAATATTCCTGAATATGATACATTATTAATATAGGAGATGTTTCCTTGCACTGTAACGTTTCTAGGCATCATATACACATATATGTCCTTACCTGAATATTTTACAGTTTTCTGGGCATAATTTTGGGACATTACTGAAACTGTGAAATTTGATTGGGAGTATATCGAAAACTGATTATTCTGTGTGATATAGGTTTCATAAGTAGGGCCATTTGATCCGTTCATTATTATTGCCCCATTAATAATATTGCTATTATACGCACCGTTTGCATTGTAAACTGTTCCACTATATGTACTTGTAGGATCTAAAGATACATTAAATAACTCATTATTTGTAATAGTTAAAGAGAAATAATAAGAATATGGGGTTTTACTTGGACTAAATCCTACAACGCCTATGTTATATTCTCCTGAAGGCAAGTATATATAATAATAGCCTGTATTGTTTGAATATATGTTTATAAAATTACCATTATTGGAAATAGATAGTGTTGCACTACTTAATTTTGAATAGTTTAACAATGTATACCCTGAAAATTCATATGCTTTTAATAAGGTTAAATTTAATGTGGTGTTACCGCCGATATAAATTGATTTAATATATGAATAGTGAATGTTATTATAGATATATTGAGCATAGATATTGTAATATCCAACTGGTAAGTACGTGGTATATTGGCCAGATGCATTGCTGTATACTGATTCAACATTTTGAGGTGATGCCGCGTCAGCAAAGCTTATAAAAGCATTATCTGGTATAACTGGGGATCCTGATATCTGCCCAGATACTCTATAAAATTTGGAAACTGTAATATTTTGGTACAATGACTTGTTCCAGTCTTTATAAGATACTGTATATGTATAGGATTTAATGTATGGTTGATTTATGGATAATGTATAGTTCCCGGGAACTAAGATTGCAGAATATGATCCGTTAGCACTGCTATATACTGTCTCAGTCACATTATTAGTATTTGTTATCTGTATCGGATATGCCAAAGAAGCGGCATTGGTGTTTATTATATGCCCCTTCAATATGTCCGGCAAGAGTGGCAGATCAAAAGTAACATTATTCCCCATACTTACAGTCTCCGTTTTTGAAATATTATATGTATTTTTATTTACAGTAATTGCAATCTGATAAATATGCGGAATAACATTCGTAATTGAATAGTAGCCATTACTATTTGTCGTAGCATTATAATACAATCCATAAGTACTGTTATAATAATGAACCACTGCGCCAGAAACATCTTTCTGTATACCAGATGCATTGTAATATACTACACCATCTATATTAGATGCAGGAACCACTAGATTCTTGGTAATATAATAGTTAGGTACTCCAGCTGCATTAAGAGAAGTAGGAATCCTGTTTGCTTGATCCTGTGATATATTCAAGCTTATAGAAGATAATGTTGTCTTATCATCCAGCAAAAGTTTATCTAGGCCACCATCTGTAGTGAACTTTAGAGTATCGTTCCCTGCTACTGCATCTACAGTATAATATCCCTGAGAATTAGTATATGTATAATCATGCGGGATTCCGTATTGGTCATATAGTGTTACCATGACATTGTTCAAAGGTGTTCCGTCAGGTAATGTCACTTTTCCGCTTATTATCGCACCCGGATAATATTCATCAATTACCACATCATTTACGAGAGTCTGATTTGCCGGAGGCTCTAAATCAACAGTTCCTATACCTTTTTGTTGGTAATAATATGCTTGCTGGAGAGAAATGGGTTTCCAGGCAGAGGTATGATTCTGATAATCTTTGTATGGATTCCAGAATGCTGTCTTGTAAACAACCTCAAAGTGTGTCATATTCCATCCCTGCATTGGCGGATAATATGCCAGATTTGAGGACAGACCTGGTAACCCCTGCGTTGCTCCAACCTCGCTACCATAGTACCCTAAGAATAGCCTGTAGAGAGTGGTATTGTAAAATGCAGGGGTATATGTAATATTATATCCTACAATAGCTGCATCCGCTGGAATGTCATTTAAAGGAAAAGTATTGCCGCTTGCGTTTATTGCTGTTAAATTGTAATAAGTATATGGAATATTATTGCCGTCTATACTATAGATTGGTCTATCAGTTAATGTTGCTGGAGCATAAAAAGTGCCGGTATCATTTCCGGAAAATGGAAACATAGCAGAATCAATAAGTACATATGAGATATCATAACCAGTAGCAGCTTCAAGGGCACTGTATAGATTTACTAGAGTGTTTTCTGAATAGTTACTGGCTAGGCTCCCCGAAATCATTATATATTTTATATTCTGTGATGATATGCTGTTAGCATAAACTCCATAAATACTAGGATTGGCCAGTATGGTACTTACATATTTCTGATTCGTGCTATAATTATAGTAGTCTTGAATGTTTTGTACCTCCTTGGCACCTAAATAATTTACCAAGATCTGCTCGATCTTAGGGGTGAATGTAGTACCCAACTTTTCATTCACAGCTACTTGCTGATTTCCATCGAGTACTCTTGCAATTAATAATGCTATATCCTGACTCTCATTCTGAGCAAGTAAAAATTGCCCGGCCACCTGATAGCCGTCCTGGAAGTTATCTGCTACTACTGGATGCTGTCCCTGCTCTATTGTCTGGAACCCGTAATCCCACCAAGAAAGTAAAGCTGGCCGGTCCTCCATATATAGATTGGTGTTCTGTTCTGATAACCAAGTTTCAGCCCTAGTTAAAGGATCTGTAGATAGCGGCAAATAAGAGCCATATGCGCCTATATACCATGGTGATGTGTAATTTGCAGGTCTCAAAACTGATGGCATTGCATCATAGATCTGTTTATTGTATTGTGAATCACTTGTAAGTGGTATTGCGGCATCCATGGCGCTCCATACATTCGGAAATATTACCAATATTGCTATCAATACTACTACAGCAACCTTGCTCCATTTTACGCTCTTTTTAAATCCTGTAAATCCCAGATGTGACATGTTCTTGAAATCTTTTTTTATCTGCCCAAAGTTGAATTTTGCGATTATTATATCAAGAGCAAATGCGGCAGGAATGATAAATCCAGGCGAGCCGTTTATAATAAATCTCGAAGCTGCAAAAGCCATATATACTGAAACTGCAGAAAATATGATGAAAAATATATAATAATCATTTAATGCTCTTCTAGCCTTGTAGATCATGTATAAGAATCCACCAACAAACAGGAAGAACACACCTACTCCTACGCTCATTATCAACTGTGAAAGCGTGGGTGGCTGTGCCTCTGCAATAGTAGAGTATAACCTGTTTTTTATAAAGTATCCTTGCCCACTTACTATGAAATGTATCAGTGAAGGATCAATATAAGCTCCAGCGACATATATTATTATGATTGCTGCTATTGCGGAAGGATAAACCAAAGTCCAAGGATATTTAGAGGTTAATTCCATAAATAGTGTTACAAAGATTGTAAATATTAATAGATATAACGGAACATTGTACCAAGGAGATATAGCGTTATCAACAACATACCATGGTAAAGAGGGCAAGTATGCAAATAACCCAAATATGAGAGAGATCATTAATATATGAAATGATGAAACATTTCTAAATCTGTTTATAAAAACCTGGATTATCAAGAATACCAAAACGATTACCTCTACATAAGAGAACCCCTGCCACATAAGAGCCACTGTCCCCAAGCTTATACCAGATAGAGCGGTGTAAATTATTGTATTATGATTTTCAGAGAAAAATTTCTTTGCCCCGATTTTGATGCTCGACCCTTTAAACCAGTTTTCTATCCAGATATCTTTTTTAACGCTTTTAAGTGCTTTCAAGAAAAAGTACCATGTTAATAACGCAAAAAATAGTATGACATCATCGTACCCGCCCCACCCAGCGATACTTCTGGTCATATTAGCCGCACTGGTTGCAATTAAAAATGCAGATATGATTCCAACTCTCTTATTAAATGCTTCTTTCCCTATTAAGTACATTGGTATGGCTATCAATGCACCATATATAGATGTAATCAAAATCAAAGCATAGTTCGTTGCTAAGTTAATATTAAATCCAAAAAATGGTGAAAGTGCATACCCAAATAATGCCACTGACCAATCGAAAAATGGAGGTCTTGGATCCATCAATCCAACCGGATAATTCAGCATCGTATCCTCTAATAATTGATGATGCGTGGTTAATATATATGATATTGCTCTCTCGTGATAATATGAATCTGCGCCGCCAGATACTGAGAACCATCCATTGCTAGCATTCTGAATTGCTACTGGCAAAGTATAGTATGTCCTTAAAAAAAATGCGAGCCCAGTTATAAATGCCAGCAACAAAACTATTTTCCACTTATTTAGTCCACCGCTCGATATGTTAAATTTACCTAATCGCATTATCAATCACCTATAAGGGCGTAGTGCTCCCATATGATTTCTACTATAAAAAACTTTATGATAAAGATTTTATATACCAAGTTGTTTATTTTAATACCAACCATAAGTTTGATTAATATGCTCGATATAAGGTATTTTAGAAAGCGGGGTAGGGTAGCTAGGAAATCCCGACGGGCTCATAACCCGTAGATCAGTGGTTCAAATCCACCCCCCGCTACTGTTAAATAGTTAGTGTTGTTTTATCTCTCTGTGTCTAAACCTGTTTATCTAGGAAAAGTAGAGTTTTATTGGTGCGATGAGTGTAATGTACCATTAATCAAGAATAAATGTAGCATATGCAATAAAGAGGGAAGACCTGTCAATTTGACTCCGCCGGGAGATGTAAGGCCTGCCCTAAAACATGATCTGGATCTATTGAAAACTATTTTTAAGGATGTCACTTCAGACCTATCCTTTCTTGAAGATCGGGTAATTCTTTTAAACAGGATACCTGGAATAGATCGATCTGAAGAAATTATTATAGATGGATATAATATTGGTACCTTGCAGTTTGATTTAAAGAAATATAAGCTTTCATTAAAGCTCAATGCTGTACCTTTTTTAAACCCTGTAAAGAGCTGGATCAAGGTTGATGACGGCGCGGTCAATCCAATACTCAACGGTTCAAGTCTACTTATCCCAGGGATATTAGATATATCCGATGATGTCGACATAAATTCTGAAACTGTATTGTTTGATAAAGATATGAATCCTTTTGCTATTGGGGTCTCTAAGATAAATAGCGAACTCCTAAAAACCAATAAAAAAGGGTTGGCTGTTAAAGTTAGAGAATCTGGAAAAGTTACATCAAAGAAAAATTCTGTTAAAACAACATGGGATAATGTGGTAAAAGCCAATATCAATCATTTAGATTATTTGGAGAATAAGGCATTAGAAGAAATTAAGAGCCTGGGTGCTATAAATAAAGTAGTTTCATTTAGTGGGGGGAAAGATAGCCTTGTCACTTTAATATTAGTCCTCAAGTCTGGAGCTAGACCTAAATCTTTTTTTTTAAATACTGGTATAGAGTTTCCTGAAACCATAGAATATGTAAAAAAAATAGAATCTCTCCTTAATATAGATATCGACATCATTGATGCAAAAAATGCTTTTTGGAACTCTCTTAATCATTTCGGTCCCCCAGGAAAAGATTATAGATGGTGCTGCAAAGCTTGCAAATTAGGCCCAACCACCAGGTATATTAAAGAAGTTTACAAATCTGAAATACTTACTTTTGTAGGGCAGAGAGCATATGAAAGTCAGCAAAGGGCCAGCAAAGGCAAAAAATGGAGGAATGAGTGGGTATCTAATCAGATAGGATACAGCTTAGTCCAGCATTGGAATTCATTGAGCATATGGTTATACATATTTAGAAGCAAGATACCATACAATCCATGGTACGATTTGGGGTTGGCAAGGATAGGTTGTTATCTATGCCCTTCAACTGACCTTGCTGATTTGGAGATCGTAAAGGAGAATTATCCTGGATTTTCAAGATGGCAAGATTATTTAGAATCTTATGCCGCTGAAAAAAAGCTGCCTGAAGAATGGGTAGAACTCGGGTTATGGAGGTGGAACCATTTTCCACCATGGATATTGAATATGCTAGAAGAAAAGAATATCAAAATAGAATATGACCGGCATGAAAGAAGTAATCTAAAATTAGAAACTGTTTTCAAAGAGGATAAAATAATTATAACGTTCAATAAAAAGGTTGATGGCAATAGATTGAATAACATGTTAAATATAATCAATGAAAAAAGCTATGAGTTGAATGAGAACAATATTGTTGCAAGTGGAAATCTCAAAAATATAGTAAAGCAGATCATCATACAGGCAGAAGAATGTATCGGTTGTGGAGTATGCTCTTCTAGATGCCAGAACAATGCGATATACATTGAAAATCAAAAAGCGTGGATCAATGAAAAAAGATGCTTGCATTGCAGTTTATGCATTGGTCCCTGCCCGGTTTATAGGTTTTGATTATGGGCCCAAACATATTAAAAGTTTTAAAAATTCTTTACCGGACTGTTCCTGATCATACAGATTTTTACGATGACCCATTTAAGATACTTATTGCAACAGTAATATCCCAGAGAACTAAAGACTCTGTAACTGCTCAGTCATCAAAAAAACTGTTTGATAGATTTAAAACAGTTAAAGAGCTATCTGAAGGTACTGTGGATGAAATATCCTCATTAATTTATCCAGCAGGATTTTACAGAGAAAAAGCAAGACGGATCAAAGAGATTGCAAATATTATTGACCGATCCGGAATCGTTCCAGATGATCTGGATGCACTTTTGAAATTGCCTGGTGTTGGTAGAAAAACTGCGAATATTGTTCTTTCAGCAGGATTTAATATAGATACCATCGCTGTTGATACTCATGTGCATAGGATCACAAACAGGTTAGGATGGGTTCACACTAAAAACCCTGAAGATACGGAAACAGAATTAAAAAAGATAATACCTAAAGAGTACTGGCATAGACTGAACGGGACATTGGTGGTTTTCGGACAGAATGTATGTAAACCTGTATCTCCAAAATGTAAAATATGCCCTGTTAATAAGTACTGCCCATCCAGAAAATTGTAGTTATCAAAACTACAAAAACTTTAAATTTAGTCATAAAATTCTTACACAAACAGAGGTAATGTTAGATGTACATAATTAAGAAGTATGAATCAAAGACAGGGCTGCCAAAAGAAACTCAATCAATTTGCCCTGTATGCTTAAAAGTCATTCCGGCAACTATATATGAGGAAGACGGAAAAGTAATGTATAAAAAAACTTGCCCGGAGCATGGAGAATTTAAGGATATATATTATGGAGATGTGGAACAATACTTGAGATTCGAAAAATTTGCGGTGGACGGTATTGGTATCCAGAATCCGGCAATAAACAGTGGCAACTGCCCAGTAGACTGTGGATTATGCACGCTTCATTACAGTCATACTGCTCTTGCGAACGTGGACCTTACAAACCGATGTAATATGAGATGCCCGATCTGCTTTGCAAATGCCAATGCTGCAGGTTATGTTTATGAACCAACTTTTGAACAAATAACAGCAATGCTTCAGACCTTAAGAAACGAGAAACCCGTGCCTACTCCTGCGGTGCAGTTTGCCGGGGGAGAGCCTACAATATATCCACAATTTCTAGAGGTCATCAAGAAAGCAAAAGAGCTTAATTTTGCCCAGATTCAGGTTGCTACTAACGGGATCAGAATTGCACAGGAAGAAAATTTTGCCCAGCAGATGGTTGATGCCGGCTTGAATACCGTATATTTGCAGTTTGATGGTTTTAAAGAATCTACATACATAACTACAAGGAACCGACCAGGCTTTTTGAAAGAAAAGATGGTGGCAATAGATAGGCTCAGGCATACAAAACCATATCCCACTTCGACGGTACTTGTACCCGTAATAGTAAAAGGTGTAAATGATGACGAAGTTGGAAAGATTGTCCAGTTTGGATTGGACAACATAGATGTTATCAGGTCCGTAACATATCAGCCTGTAGCTTTCACTGGAAGAATAGATCAGGATGAGCGCATTAAAGGACGTTATACGCAGGGAGACCTAGTAAGGGATCTTATCGCGCAGACTGGATACTTTGAAAAATCAGATTTTTATCCTATTCCCGTGGCTGGTATTTTTGCAGAACTTGGATCCCAGATTTTTCAGTCCCCAAAACCAGCCTTTACAACACATCCACACTGCGGTACGGCAACATATGTATTCAAGGATCACAAGAAAAACAAGATCATACCGATTTCAAAGTTTATTGATGTAGAAGGTTTAATTGAAGAGCTTAGCCCACAAATTTTCGATAATAAATTCGACGGAAAAAGTAAGATCATGAGTGCAGTTACTTTATCAAGAACTTTTAAAAAATATTTCAATGCTAAAGAGGCTCCAACAGGATTTAAGTTAAGAACAGTTTTAGATGTTTTCAATGAGGGAAACAGGGATGCCTTGGCAAAATTGCAGTGGAGCTCAATGTTCATAGGCGCAATGCATTTCCAGGACAGCTATAATTATGATCTTGAAAGGCTTAAGAGATGCGACATACACTACGCAATACCGGATGGGAGGATTATACCTTTCTGTGCTTACAATAGTGGACCTACTTATAGGACCGGTGTTGAGAAAAAATTCTCAATCACGCTTGAAGAATATAGAAAAAGACATGGAAATGCTGTCGGAGTTGAGGGATAAATGATGAACGTAGATACTTCATTATGTAATTACTGCGGCTCTTGCATAGGCTCTTGCCCTGTTAATTGCATGTTTTTGGATGAAACGAAGGTTACGATTGATGAGGACAAATGTGTAAAATGTGGATTTTGCATTAGGGTTTGCCCTGTTGGAGCCATATCAGCGGGGTGGTGGAAATGAATGAATATAATTATGACGTGCTGGTGATAGGTGCAGGACCTGGAGGTAGCACTGCTGCAAGATTTGCTGCGGAAAAAGGATTGAAAGTGTTGTTGATTGAGAAGAGACCGGACATCGGATCTCCTGTCAGGTGCGGTGAAGGCATATCCAAGTCATGGTTACCAGAAGTTGGTATTACTCCTCATAAATCCTGGATCTCAAACGAGGTTTTAGGTGCCAGAATATTTCCACCTAACGAGGCTACGCATATAGAACTTTCCGCAGAAAAAGCAGGGAATGAGGTCGGTTATATAATAGAGAGAGATAAATTCGATAAATATCTGGCTGCTCTGGCCGGGGAATCTGGTGCTGAGATATGGGTAAAATCACCGGCATTAGAGCTGTTGAAAGAAGATAAGAAAGTAGTTGGCGCAATAGTTCGTAAATTTGGAGAAAAAGTAATGGTTAGAGCGAAGATAATCATCGGCGCGGATGGATTCGAGAGCCAGGTAGGTAGATGGGCAGGCATCAATACTATGCTAAAAGAGAATGATATAGAGTCCTGTATAGAGTACAGAATGGTAGGAATTGACCTCAATGAAAAATTCACTGATTTCTATCTTGGTTCAGCAGCGCCAGGAGGATATGTATGGGTATTTCCAAAAGGTAAAAGCGAAGCAAATGTTGGGATTGGTATTGCGCTGAGCAAAATCAAGGATCGAGGAGAAGTGAAAAAGTATCTGGATGATTTTATCAATTCTCATGAAGGATTGAGAAAAGGCACTCCGATCGAGCTTATCACAGGAGCGGTATCGATATCTCAGGTCCCAAAAACGGTAGTAACAGATAATGTAATGCTGGTAGGAGATTCAGCAAGGTTAATTGATCCCATTACGGGTGGTGGCATAGCAAACGCTTGCATATCTGGCAAAAACGCTGCAGAGATTGCATATGAAGCCATTAAAACGGGCAATACAAACAAAGAGTTTTTACAGAAATATGACAAAATAATAAAAGAGAAATTTGAAAAGAGAAATCTGAGAAACTGGTTTGCAAAAGAAAAGCTCTCTGAATTAAGTGATGACACTTTGAATAAACTGGTAGACGCCATATCTTCAGTAAACATTGATTCTATTTCTGTCAAAAGCCTGCTAAACGCCGTGCAACAAAAATATCCAGAACTGATCAAAGAATTTGAAGATCTTCTTTAAATCTGTTTTTTATATTTCTCAAACAATTTATAAAACATTTTTTATACTTTCTGATCATATTACGTATCATGGATATAAGCAACATAAGCATAATTTTTGTAGACCCTAAATATGGTGGAAATGTTGGCTCATTATGTAGGGTTATGAAAAATTTTGGACTGAGCAACCTGATATTAGTATCTGAAAATTTCAAGATTGATGACGAAGCTTATAGATATGCCATGCATGCAACCGATATTTTGACCGGTGCTAAAATAGTTAGTGATTTAAAAGATGCTCTTTTCGGGGTTGGATTAGTAGTAGGCACGAGTGGAAAATCCACTGCCTCTGAAAAAAAGTTTTTGAGGATCGCAAAGACTCCAAGGGAATTTTCTGAGAGCGTTTCTGGGTACAGCGGAAAAATTGCGATCTTATTCGGGAGAGAGAATTTTGGGTTATTGAACAATGAGCTAGAGTTATGCGATTTACTGGTTACGATCCCGGCAAGTGAAGAGTACCCGATAATGAATATAACCCATGCTGCCGCTGTGATATTTTACGAGTTATTCATTAATTTTAAATACGTTCAAAAAGGCAAATTGCTTGCAGAAAAAATAGAATTGGATAAGATTAATGAATTTTTTTCAAACATATTAGAGGCAATAGAGTATCCGGAACACAAGAAGAAAAATGCAAAGAACATGTTTAGAAGGTTTATAGGAAAAGCCAATCTGACCAAGTGGGAATATCATATGCTTGCTGGCATATTTTCTAAAATTTTAAAAAAGATTAGTAGACAAGAATAGAATCATCTATTTTTGCAGCTCCATAAACATTTCCTTTTCTACTTTTATTGCTAGACTTTGAAATACCGGTCAGTATTGTGGTTACTTTCAGCTTACCTGCATAGTTGTTATCGATCCTGGCGCCTATCTTAACTTCAGAGTTATCCAACATGTTTACTGTAATCCCTTCTACCACTTTCTTCAACACTTTAAGGGACATTTCTTTACCCCCAGTAACATGAACTATTGCTCCTGAGGCGCCTATGATATCCGTGTCTAAAAATTTAGAATTAAGAGTATCATCTATTATACCTTCAATATTATTGATCTCCCCCTCTCCGTACAGAATTGTGGAAGTTCCACCTTTTCTCATCATAAAATTCAGGTCTGAAAAATCGATGTTAAGCATTGAAGGTATATTTACTGTATCAGTAATGCTTTCGATTATATCGCTGATAAGATAATCTATTACCGAGAATGCCGTTCTTATAGGCAAGTTTGGTTCCATCTGCAAGAGTTTGTTATTGTCTATAACTATTACTGTGTGTGAATGCTTATGAAACTTTTCCAAGGCTAGCTTTGCGATGTTTTGTCTGTTGCTCCCTTCAGCCTTGAATGGTAAAGTGACAATAGAGACAACCAGTGCTCCAGTGTTTCTGGCGATATCTGCAATTATCGGACCGCTACCACTTCCGGTTCCACCACCAAGTCCTGCTAAAACGAAAATAAGATCATTTCCTGCGATCTGCTGGTATATATCCGCCCTGCTTATATCCGCAATTCTTTCACCCATGTCAATATTTCCGCCTGTACTTCTGCCCTTGATTATATTCTGCCCTAATACTATCTTAACATTTGCTTCATTGTTTTCAAGCGCAATGCGATCGCTGTTGAGAGAAATCATCTTATTGTTCTTGAGTCCCATCTTGGTGAGCCTTGTAATTGTGTTGTTTCCTGCCCCACCAACACCGCATGTTACAGATTTTATCGTTGATGTTTTGATATCAGGTTCAAACGACAATGCATCTTTAATCAACATATCCCACGCCATTTTTATTACCTCTTGTCAGACATTTGTTCTATTATTTGTGTATTTTATTAGTTTTATGTCTGACAAATAGCATATTAATTTAGTAGTATATAAATTTTGTTTTTTTTAAGCTTCTTTTTTCTAAAATTCAAAGACTCTGAATTTTTTATTTCTTGGCATAAAGTGCCCCCGGGAATAGTTAATGAACGTGAATCTAGGGATAGTTATGGCATTACCAGAAATCTGCTCATTTAGATTAGAAAGGATAATATATGAGTATTTGATTATTTTTAATCGGTGAAAAAAATGACAGATTGGAAAGAAGAAATTACTCAATGGTTAACATCAGGATCTGATAAATCTGAAGATCCTATTGATCTGATTTGGAACATTAGGGAAGAGAATGGGACACTCATAGCTGATCATCCGAAAGTACCGTTTTCTCTATATATATCAATCGACACCCATTTCGTTAGAATGAGCGTATTCACTGGATTAAACACAGCTTTATTAGACCCCGTACAGAGGCTGGATATTTCAAGAAAGCTTTTGTTTTTGAATGACCGTATAGATCTTGTGAAATATGTGATCAGAGGGATAAATGAAGAAATCGTGCTTAGATCGGAGCTGGACCTTATTGCAATAGCAAAAAAAGAGTTTGATGATGTTTTAACAGGCTTGATAACAGCGCTGTTTTTGATGATAAAAGAATTCAAGCTGGAGGAACAGTTCAACAAGGAACTTTCAGAAAGAGTAATTTTGATGATAAAGGAAAGGATGGAAAAAGGTGCTACAAAACAGGACCTATTAGATTTCTTGGTAAACAAAGTTGGGATGGATAGTAATAGTGCGGATAAGTTATTAAATGAAATTATAAAGAGCACAGAAGAAGTACCTATAAAGCCTGGGGACTCAGCAGCATATCAGTGATTGTTATGGATAAAGAAGAATATAACAAAATTGTAGATGAGTTAGTATCTACTATCGGGGATAAAGCTTCCAGAGATAAAATTGAGAAAGAGCTAAACTCATGGCTTCAGTTTCCAGGAATTAATATAAAAGATATCATGAAAAAAATTGTTGAAAAATTCAATCCCGGGAAAGAATTGGATACCTTCGTAAAAATAAAGGATATTGAAAGTGGCGAACATAGTGTAAGCGTGGTTGCCAAAGTTTTGTCTATTAATAAAAAAGAGCTTGAGAATAAAGGAAACATGTATTATGGTATCCTTGCAGATGAAACTGGATCCATACCTTTCACTGCCTGGAAATTAAATATTGAAGTAGCTAAAGGAGATGTCATAAAGATAGTGAATGGCTATACTAAAGAGTGGAGGGATAATGTAAAGGTTGTAATTGGAAACTATACAACTGTCTCTATGATGCCAAGAGATTTAATCAAGAACGTGCAGGCTAAACTCAGCAAATTTAAAATAATAGACCTAAAACCTCAGCCGGGAAGAGTTGAAATTGTCGGAAAAATATTGAGTTCATCTGCAAAGAATGTGATTGTAGATGATAAAAACAGAACGCTTTATTCTGGTATCATCGCAGATGAAACGGGAAGTATTGGATTTTCTGCTTGGGATACTGAAATAAAAAATAATGCTACCGCTAGGATCAAAGGTGCATATGTAAAAGAATTTAGGAACATGCCTAACCTGGTTATAGACAAGAACTCGATTGTTCAGTATGAAGATGTTGATATAAAAGTTAAAAGATCAGTTGTATCGATTGAAAACATTGAAGAAAGAGGAGGTCCGGACTTAAAAATTGAGGGAATTATCTTAGAGATCAAGGAAGCTGGAGTAATTGCGAGATGCGATAAATGTAAAAAAGTGCTGGTGAATGGTCTTTGCCCAGAGCATGGCAAAGTTGGCGTTTATCTGGACTTGAGAATCAAGGCCGTAGTAGATGATGGGACTGGAGCCTTAATGGCAATATTCAATAAAGAGGTATCTGAAAAATTTTTATCTTCTAATTTTGAAGAGCTGAAGAAGAGAGAGGCGGAGAACATAGGCTCATCCATGATATTGCATGAGGTGGAAGATAGGTTCCTTTTCAGGCCAATTTATCTGTTAGGGAGCATAATGACCTCTGAAAACGGCTTGACAATGTTTGTGAAAGATTTCAGTACAGTAGACTACACAAAAATAGATGAAGAAGCAGAAAAAATGTTAGAGAATTTAAGGTGGTAAATAATGAGAAGAGAAACGGCGTGGAGAATTTTTTCAGGAGAGCTAAACCTCTCTAAAAAGAAAATTGTGCAAGAAGGGGATAAAGCGATAACCTACGTTTTAACTCCTTTGGGTGCTAAAGTAAGAAGAGTATTTATAGTAGGCGTACTTGTGGACATGGTGCCTGCTGAAAGTGAAGATGGCTTTACAAAAGCCAAGGTTTCAGATGGTACTTCCAATTTCTTTATTAAAGCCTCAAAATATCAGGATAGTGTAAGGAAAAGTATCGAAAACTTAGTGCCCCCTTTAATAGTAGCTCTTAGCGGTAAAATTTCTGTATACAACCCAGAGCCAGATAAATTCTGGGTAAGCATAATACCAGAGAATATCACAAAATCAGATGAGAATGTCAGAAAATATTGGATATACAGCGTGGCTAAGAGATTAAACGTGAGAATCAACGCGATGGATGAGGCGAAAAAAATGAAGGATCCTACATTACAGATGCTTATGGATCTTGGATTCCCAAAATCCGTGTCCGAAAATACCCTTTTAGCACTGAAAGAATATGGGGGTATTGATGTTGAACCATATATAAATATGCTGGAATACTCACTGAAATCAATATCTCCAGGATATCAGGATGAGGAATTTGAGATTCCTACCATTGAAGAGCCTGAAGAGTCTAAGGACAAAGAATATGAAAATAAGATATTGAGCTATATAGAAAGATATGATTATGATGGAAAAGGAGTTAAATACGAAGATCTGAGAGAATATACTGAAAAGGAAAAGATAAGTTCTGAAAAACTTGACGAAATCTTGGAATCGCTAGAAAATGATGGAATAACATACCAACCAACTTTTGGTTACATCAAAAAAGTATAGATATCTTTAAGTCCCTGGATATCGCCCAGGTATAATAACCCCATGTCTTTAGATATTCCATAAACCAAGAATTTTGAAAATTCGATATCCCGCAGCATTGGAGATATCGTATTGGAAGACAGTATGTCAGATCCCGATGAATATATGCTCGGGGAGGGTAATACCAGTATCTTATCTTCTGGCGCATATAAAAATGCGGGAATTGTCACTATTGCGCCTATCGAATCCCTTATTTTTATAGATGGATGCTCATGACCTAGTATCAAAAAACTGTTTTTCCTATCTATACTCTTGTCACCGTGTACCAAAAGATAATTATTAATTTTCATAGAATCTACGAACGGTACATCATATTTGGCAAGTATATTCTTTAAAAAGTTATCATGATTACCACGAATAATTGTCAGCTTTGTTCTGGACAAAATAAACTCAATGATCTTTTTGATGTCTCTCCATTCTTGATCCACATTTTTTGAAAACTCATGCTTGAAATCACCATCTATCAAAACCTGCTCTGGATTATATTTATCTATTACTGTATCCAACAATTTCATAATTTCAGATGTCTGAATCTTGGGCAACAGTAAACCTTTTTGTGCCATTACCTCTTCAAACCCTATGTGCAGGTCACTAAGCACTAAAATCTTCTCATTAATGAAAAATAGGGAGTAATTCTTGTTTATGAGTAAATCATTATTTAGTCTGATCTCATCGATCATATGATTTTAATAACGAGTTCTAATTAATTAAACTTTCTGGAAATTGTAACCGATCACGATTATGATGTGAAAATATAAAATAAAGTGCCTTTAATACAATATTTTTTTAATTTATTATTATTACAGAATAAAATATATTATCTACCCTTTAAATACGGTAAAAATTACGCATAATACTCATTTTTATGAAAACTTAACCTCAGAATCGTGACCTATTACTGGAAATTTGACAAAATCTAAATAACAAAAAATAATCTATTGATATTGATGATGCTTTCTGAATTAGGTGAAAGAAGTATAATAAACAATATCAGGAAAATATATGATTATAAATGGATAGATGACGATTGTTCTTATTTTCTAGAAAAAAATAAATATTTACTTATCACTGTAGATTCCATCTCCAAGTCTATGCACATACCGGATCCTGCAGATCCAGTAAAAGTGGGGTATTTTATAGCTGCTATAACACTTAGCGATATTGCTGCAATGGGTGGTGTCCCAAAATACTTTATGAGTGCCTTAACCTTGCCAAAAAGTATGAAAATTAAAGACCTGGAAAAAATAGAAAGTGGAATAGCAAAATGCCTTGATAAATATAATACAATGATGATCGGGGGAGACTGCAAAGAGGGTGCTGAAATGGTCATATCAGGAATAGGCATCGGGGAGGTAAGCAAAAAAAAGATTCTGAAGCGTGATGGAATGAACGTAGGGGATATATTATGCGTGACCAATTATCTCGGCAAAAACAGTGCAGGATACTATCTATGGAAATTAAAAAATTCAAAGGAAGGAGCAGAGAAACTTCTGGAAGTTGAGCCTAGAATAAAAGAGGGACTCATTATTTCAAGGCATGGTGCAACAGCTGCAATGGATCTTTCAGATGGTATTTATTCATCTGTTGCGCAGCTGAAAAAAATTACAGGACTTGGATTTTTTATAGATTTTTCAAAGATCCCGGTTTCGCCATTTGCAAAAAAAGTGAATGAGGAACTTGGTGTTTCAATAGAAGAACTAACACTGAATTATGGGGGGGATTATGAGCTATTGTTTACTATACCCCCAGAAAAATGGAGAGTTTTGAAAAACTATGCTGAAAAAAACAACTTTAAGCTCACAGAAATTGGGTATGTGAAAAAAGGAAAAAACATGCTGTTAAAAGATGGAAAAGAACATGAAATCAAAGAGAGAGGATATGAGCATTTTACATGAAGCGATGTACTGGCATCGAGAAAGTGACGGGGTTAGATGCGATCTTTGCCCGCATCATTGTTATCTGAAGATAGAAAATATTGGAATATGCGGGGTTAGGAAAAACGTGGATAATAAATTATATTCAGATGTATATGGGCTTGTATCAGCAATAAGCAATGATCCCATAGAGAAAAAACCGTTATTTCATTTCCATCCCGGCTCATGGATCTTCTCTGTTAGTACAATAGGATGTAATCTCAGGTGCATGTACTGTCAGAATTATGATTTGAGCAGGGGTTTAATACCGAGATCACAGCTAGATTATTATACTCCTGAGGAGATTGTACGCATGGCAAAGAAATATGGCTCTAGAGGCATTGCCTGGACCTATAACGAACCTTCGATATGGTTTGAGTACACTCTGGACACCAGTAAAATTTCAAAAAAAGAGGGAATGTATAATGTTTATGTTACAAATGGATACATTACTGAAGATCCATTGAGAGAGATTGCACCTTATATGGATGCTATGAACATTGATGTAAAAGGTTTCACAAATGAATTCTATAAAAAATATCTTGGCGGAACTCTTGAGCCGGTGCTGAATACCGTAATCTTGGCAAAAAGCTTGCAAATACATATTGAGCTTACTTATCTAGTGGTACCAACGCTTAATGACAAGAAGGAAGACATTGAAAAATACTTGGACTGGGTTATTGAAAACATGGGATTAGATGTACCACTCCATTTTTCAAGGTTTCACCCAGATTATAAACTGGACTACCTTCCTCCTACTCCAATAAAGACCATGCAGGAAATATATAAATTGGCAAAAGAGCGTATGCTCAGGTATGTATACATCGGAAATTATCCATCCACGGATTTTGAATCTACTTACTGCTATAATTGCGGTGCTAAGCTTATAGAGAGATTCGGGTTTGAGATAAAGATCCTAAATTTGTCTGAGCATGGAACCTGCAAGAGATGCGGCGCTAAGATTTCAATTATACTATAGCTTTTTAATTTTTATTTCAATGCTCTCCGCATTGTCACTGTTCTTTAGAGACTTTACCAATCCTTCAATTGTATTGAATAATACGCTCTGCGCAAATTTGCCTAAGTAAACATTCTTGTCGTTTACCCTTAATGATATTTTCTTGTCTGGGTTCCAGTACTCGCAATTTTTGAAGCTATCATTTTTCTCATATATTGCCCTTGCCATCTCCCAGCAATCCTTATGCCCGCATTCTCCGCAATCAAATTTTGGCAATGCCTCGTGTATCTTTTCTATCTGCCTGTTTGCCTTGAGGTATTCCAAGATCTGCTCCAGATTATTCTCAAATCTCAAAACTGTGTTTTTTTCCTCTTCAACATCCCCCACTTTTATCTTTTCTAGCCATTCAAGGTTTTTGAACCCTTCTGCTAATACAAAATCAAAATTATAAAAATAGTTCAAAAACCCGTATAACCTTTCCAGTTCTTCTGAACCTTTAATAAAAATTAGCGTTTGGTTTTTTGCACTGCCTATCACAATCTTGCTATCCCCGCTAAAAAATATATCAGTATCTTTTCCTCTTGAATCCAGATCAAAGCTCTCATGATCCGTGTGCTTTACCACTGCAACTTTGTAATCCTCAGCATTCAACTTACTCACAATCTCTGAAATCAACCAGGTCTTACCGCTATCTGATTTTCCATAAAATCCCATTAACACGCATATCACCTATTTTAACAGTATTGTATCCTCTTCGTCCAGGCTGTATTTAAAGTATTTACAGCTCTTGTTTTTTCCATCACAGTCAAAGGTCCCGAGCTTTTTGCAGTATCCATCTCTAAAATAAGCGCAGAACTCCTCCGGTAATAAATATTTCCCGTAATCGCTACACCTATCTTTTATGCATTTAAATCCAGCATATTTGCCATGGCAAATTCCAGACTCATCTTCAAATGCACATTTCATAGCTTTACACCTTGCTCAGATAAGTAGTATAAATCCGTTATTTAAAATTTTACATTTAATCTATGCCAAAAACAAACCGTTAGACCACCCTTATATACTCATAACTAAAAAGTATCGGAAAGTGGTGGATCTCCAAGATATTAAAAGTGTATGTGGTATGTACTTTTTAAAGAAATACTATCACAAATGCCCTTTAATACATAATAAAAAAGCAAGGAAATAGCAATAAATTTAACGCTTTATTTCTGCCATAGCATTTAATTTTGTCTGTTTTATTCTATACTCTTATGAATTCGTTAATAAGTTCCGCAACCTTCTCTGGTGCTGAAATATGTGGAGAATGACCTGCCTCTTCCAATATGTGAAGATCGCTGTCTTTAATAAACTTGTTTAAGCTATATGCATATTTTAAATCTATGACCTGATCGTTTTCGCCCCATATTATGAGAACTTTCGTGCTCAATCTTTTCAATATCTGCTCATTCATCCGGAAATCGGATGCTGCATTGTTTAATATTATGTTCTTTATTATTTCTTTCGTGTTCATTTTTCCGCTTTTCACGATAGTTTTCACGAATCTATCAATTTCATCTTCTGGCAAGGTTCCTACGCCGGGATTTAACCCTGCACTATCAATCAGCACCAAGTATTCTGGAGCTCTGTAAAATATTGAAAAATATAAGGATATCCAGCCACCGTATGAATTGCCCACCAGTGCAAATCGATCTATACTTAAACCCTGCATCACATCAGAGATTGCGTTGCACTGAGCTGGTATGTTATACTGTATGTCCGGCTTTGCTGATGACCCATGCCCTAAAAGATCTAGATAGATGATCTTATACCCGCTTAGATAACTGGATAACTTTTTCCAAGCATTTGCTGTGGCACCTAATCCATGCAAAAATAAGACCGGAAATCTACCATTTCGTACAAGCATAGACATCCGCCCATATCTTGTGTCTACGCTAACTCTTTCAAAATCGTCATTCATAATGTTGAATATCTCTATTTATTTATACATTTTCAGTTTTACATGAAAAAACTTTTTAATCTTTTATTATTTACACATATTTAATGATGAACCAATATTTTGAAGAATATCCTAAAGAAGTAGAGAAAGTTCTCTCTAACTTCTTTAAAATGAAGAAAGACAATTGTAAGAATGAAAAAATCAGAGATGTAATTGAAAAAATTGAAGAATATACCTTAAGGGGAGGTAAAAGAATCAGGCCTGTTTTGATGATCTTCGGCTACAAGCTATATGGAGGTAAAAATACAGAGGAAATAATCAAAGCTTCTGCATCGCTGGAGCTCGTGCAATCTTACCTTCTTATTCACGATGACATAATAGATGAGAGCCTGTTACGCAGAGGAAAGCCTACAATCCATCTAATTTTCGGAAAAGAATACGATGACCAAAAAATAGGCTCTGACCTTGCCATTATTGCAGGAGATCTGGCAGACTCTTATGCAATAGAATTGATAACCCACTCTGATTTTGAAGATCGATTAAAATATAAAGCTATCGTAAAATTATCAGAAATTATAGAATACACAGGATATGGGCAGGTTCTTGATATCTTGTCCCCATATCAAACCGACAATTTCGAAGAAAACTTATTGCTTATTCACAAGTATAAAACTGCAAAATACACCATTGAAGGTCCGTTAATACTGGGTGGATTGTTAACTGGAAAAAACGATTTCGAAATGATCAGCAAATACGCCATAGCTGTAGGGATTGCATTTCAGTTGCAAGATGACATACTTGGATTGTTCGGAGATGAGAAAGCTCTGGGAAAACCTGTTACTTCTGACCTGGAAGAGGGTAAAAAAACATTGCTTATCATAAAGATATTGGAGCGCGCAAATAAAGATGAGAAAGAAAAAATACTAAACATACTGGGCTCCAAAAATATATCTGTGGAAGAGCTAGAGTATGTACGTAATATGGCTTTAAAAACTGGATCTTTAAAGTACTCTCAGGACATGTCAGAAAAGCTTATTGCAGAGGCGATAACTGCGATCAAAGATCTCAAAGCGCCAGAAAAAGAGTTTTTAATAGAGTTTGCAAATTATGTGATCTCCAGAAAATTTTAATTCTCTCAAAGAATTAAAAGGGGGTGAAGTTTCTGTATGGCATATGTGTTGCAACCATTTGTTATTATCACCGCAAAGGTTCTTTTTTAGAGGTTTAATATGGGCAAATTTTTCGATTGATCAGGTTATGAAAATTTGATCCTCATACTCAATTTCTCGTTTTCTGGTATAGCCCTGAATGGGTAGCTACCTGCCAAATTATGGATCTCTCTCTTCAATTCCAGATAGCTGTATTCTTTGATTCCTCCAGTTTCTCTGATCCTTACATTTAATTTTTCGTTCTGTATCTCTTTTTCGCCTATGACCACTATATAAGGTACCCACTCTTTTTCCGCTTCCCTGATCTTTTTCTGCATTGTTAGCTCTCTGTCATCAAAATCAGCCCTGATACTATCACTATTGAGCTTTCTGGCTAGTTTTTCACAGTACCCGAAAAATGATTCGGAGACCGGGATGATCCGGACCTGAGTAGGTGCCAGCCATAGCGGAAACATAGCTTTTTGGCCATTCTGCTTTCTTTTTTCCTGGTTCTCTAAAATAGCATAGATCAATCTTTCTATCGCACCGCTCGGAGAACAGTGTAAAATATATGGATACTTTTTTGAGCTGTCTTCTGCATAATAGGTTATCTCAAATCTTTTCGCGTTCTCTACATCTATTTGAACAGTACTCAACGCAGCCGCTTTTTGCATGGTGTCTATGAAATTAAACTCGAATTTTAAAATAAAATAGAAAAATCGATCGTTCCACATCTGGACCAATATTGGCTTTTTAATTATTCTCTCAAGTTCCTGGATAAACTCCTTGTTGTTTTCCCAGAACTCTTTTGTAAACCTTACTGCCACTTCATAATCTTCAATGCCTATCTCCTTCAAAACTTCCATAGCAAATTTGTATTGTTTCAAAAATTCCTCTTTTGCATTGTTTAGATCCAGCGTGAGAGTATGCATGTCCGGCATAGTAAACGCTCGAAGCCTTCTAAGCCCCACAAGCTCTCCGCTCTTCTCCCTCCTGAATGAATATTTTGCGAGTTCGTAGATCCTGACCGGCAATTGCTTGTATGTTATCACAGAATCTTTAGCAATTAAAAACTGTCCAAAACATGCTGAAAACCTCAAAAAGAATTTGTTTTCTCCAGAAAGAAGTGTATACTGCCTGGCCGGAAAACGCTGTAGATAGCTCTTCAATGCAGGATGCTCATAATCATACATTATGGGAGTTTCTACTTCCATCGCGCCATATTCTTGCACTTTTTTGGTAACGTATTCTTCTAATAGTGCTTTTATCATCTTACCTTTTGGATAGTACCTGAAATTCCCGCCATCGCTGCCCTCTTCATAGCCAACAAGTTCTAATTGCTGCATCATCACTACGTGAGGTGGGATCTCTTTTACTGCCCTGGTACCGCTGATCTCGTAATCTGCAAATGTTTTTAGATCTTTATGATCGCTAAAATTGAAATCATCAACATCTTCCAGTTTGCCGTCCTTCAATATTTTCCAGTAACTGATTATTTTCTCTTCGGCTTTTACAGCTTCCGGTATCAGGTCCTCTTTTATACTTTTAGAAAGCTCTGATAACGGATGCCCTTTACAGGAAATCGTGAATGACTTGTACCAGCCAAACGGTGCCCTGTGAACTTCGTACTCTTTATTTAATAGCCCTTCCAATTCCTTTAATAGCTTTTTAGCTGTTTCCGGGTCTGCCAGATCAGAGCTTAAATGTGCGTAAGGATATAATACCAGTTTTGTAGCTTTCACTTTGAGAGCCACGTCTTTGATCTCAGTGGCTACGTTATTTAGCATAGATTCGGAATCAGATGTTTCTACACTTATAAAACAAACCAATACCTCATCAACGCTCTCTTCCTGTAATTCCACAGGCTCAGGATTTTCTATCGCTTTTTCTCGAACTCTGTACTCTAAATGGTCAGAATGTATAAATAATATTTTCATTGTTTCAGATCAGTATGTAAATTTGTTATTTATATATATATTTTACTTAAACATCATGACAAAATTAATTAAACAAATAATTTATAGGCACTTTTATGGACCGATATTCCAGACAGACAATCCTGGACAAAATAGGTGTTAAAGGGCAAAACAGGCTCGCAGATGCAAAGGTTGCAGTAATCGGGTTAGGGGGAACCGGTGGCTTAATAGCTCAACTTTTAACAAGGCTTGGTATTGGTACCCTCATAATTGCCGATCCCGATTATGTAAGCCTTGATAATCTGCACAGACAGCTATTGTTCAGAGAGAAAGATGTGGGAAAATTGAAAGTTGAAATTGCGGCTAATTTTCTAACCTCGATTAATTCTGACGTTAAAATAGAAAAAGTTTATCAGCAATTTAGCGCTTTAAACGCTGAACCAATCGTGAATAAAGCGGATATAGTGATGGATGGAACTGACAATTTCTTGACCAGGTTTATAATAAATGATGCATGCGTGAAACTGAATAAGCCATGGGTTTACACTGCTGCTATCAGCTATTACGGTACAGTTATGCCTATTATACCCGGCAAAACTGCATGCCTAAGATGCCTGTTAAGAGATCTTCCGGTGGAAGAACAGAAATGCAGTGAAATAGGGGTATTGAATACCGTACCCAGCATGATTGCTTCTATTGCCGTTTCAGTAGCAATTAAGATTTTATTAGGATATGAAATAAAAAAAGAGATGTACTATATTGACGGATGGAACATTGCTCTGGACAAAATACAGGTTTTGAGAAACGATGATTGCCATGCTTGCCAAAAAAGAAATTTTGAGTATTTGTCAGAAAAATATTACATACTAAAAAGCTCTTGCTGATCGATCGAAAATTCTTTATTTAAATAGTACATATGTTTTGTCAGTATGACAAACAAGATAAACATCCTGCCAGAAAGCATATCGGCTAAAATAGCTGCCGGGGAAGTGGTAGAGCGCCCAGCATCCGTGGTAAAAGAGCTTGTTGAAAATTCTATAGATGCGGGCGCAAGAAAGATAATAGTGGAGCTGATTGAAAGTGGCAAGCTCTCGATAATCGTAAAAGATGATGGGGAGGGTATGAGCAGGGATGATTGCTTAAAGGCAATTGAGAAACATGCCACAAGCAAGATCAAGAATGAAGAAGATTTAAACAATATCTCAACTCTTGGATTTAGAGGTGAAGCATTATACAGCATAGCTTCGGTTTCTAAAATGATAATTGTTACAAAACGTGAAGAGGATCAGGTAGGCACCAGGGTGGAGATCGAGGCCGGAAAGATACTGAACGTTAAAGAGGTGGGAACTACAAACGGCACTGCTGTAACAGTAAATGATCTATTTTACAATCTTCCTGCAAGAAAGAAATTTTTAAAATCAAATTTAGTGGAACTGGATCATATATACGATCTTTTGTTCAGAATAGCTATTTCACATCCGGAAATAGCTTTGAAATTTACAAATAACCAGAAGATATTGATTGATGCTCCCGCTTCTGAGAAACTGATGGATAAACTGAACTATATGTTCAGCTTGAAAGATGTACAGGAATTTTTACCGGTTGACTTTAAAAGTAATAATGTCAGGATTGAAGGTGTTACTTCCTTGCCCTCCATGACCAGGAAGACAAATAAAAATATCATATTATCTGTGAATAGAAGGATAATAAGAGAAAATAACATTATAGATGCAATCTTGAAAGGATATGGATCTTTGCTCTTCAGAGACCTCTATCCAGTTACTATTCTAAATCTGACCGTGCCTTATGATCAGGTGGATGTAAATATACACCCCGCAAAAACAGAGATCAAGTTTTCAGATGAGATGCTGTTGAAAAGATATGTCACCGAAGCAATATCACAGGCTCTGAAACAAAAAGACCTGATCCCGGCCATGAAATTTAACAAGCCTGAAACTCTTGAATTTACTACTCCTATCCAGCCCATTAAAGCTCAACAAATATTCCAGACCACAGAACCCAAAAAAATAAAAACACTTGAAGAGTCCGTGCCTAAAATGCTAGAAATCGAACCTTTCGGACAGATTGACAACACGTACATTATTGCCTCTTTTAAAGAGAATATGCTGATTATAGATCAACATGCCGCACATGAAAGAATCAGGACCGAGGCATTTATAAAAGGTGTTAAAGACAAGAAGATACAGAGCCTGATCACACCCATTACAATCACTCTCAACAACATGGAAATAGAGATCGTTATGAACAATATGCAGATTTTTAAAGACATAGGATTCGACATTGATAAAATAGGTAAAAACGAGATCTTGATCAGGACTTTGCCACCTATTCTTACAAGGGAAGATGCCATTGCGGGATTGAAAGAGTCGATAAGAGAGGTGTTGCCGGATAAAAAAATAACCAATGTAGAAGAACTAAAACTAAAATTGATGATTTTAATGGCTTGTAAAGGTGCAATAAAAGCACACCAGAAATTGAGCACGAAAGAAATGGCGGATCTTATTTACAAGCTTATGCAATGCGATGTGCCTTTTACGTGCCCGCATGGAAGACCTACAATGATAAAAATAGAAAATTCAGATCTGGAAAAAATGTTTAAAAGAAAGGAGTGAAAAAGGTTATTTTAACATTTTTACCAGCAGCGCTTTCTGTGCATGCAGCCTGTTTTCAGCCTCGTCGAAAACCACGCTGTTCTTGCTGTCCACTACCTCATCAGTCACCTCAAATCCCCTATGGGCTGGAAGGCAGTGCATGAAAATATAGTCTTTCTTTGCGTGTTTGACAAGCTCACTATTTACCTGGTATGGCCTGAATAACTTTTCTTTTTCTTCTTTCTGGGCCTCTTCACCCATCGAAACCCATACATCTGTATAAATCACATCTGCATCTTTTACAGCTTCCACAGGATCTGTGACTACCTCGATTTTAGATTTACCAGCCGCGATTTCCCTCGCAAGCTTTAATATCTCTGCGTTAGGCTGGTTCGTAGCCGGACATCCAATATAACAGTCCATATGCACAACCGCGCATCCTAAGATAAGGGAGTTTGCGACATTGTTTCCATCGCCTACATATGCAAATTTCAGATTTTTAAACGACCCTTTCTTCTCAAGAATCGTTAATAGATCCGCCACAATCTGGGCTGGATGCTCTAAATTGTCAAGCGCGTTTATTACAGGTATGGTTGCGTTTTTTGCTAGCTCCAGTACCATATTATGGTCAAAAGCCCTGTATGTTATACCATCCACAAACCTCGAAAGAACTTTGGCGGTATCTGCCACGGTTTCCCCTCTACCCATCTGCATGTCTTTCGGGCTCAAATAAAGTGCATGTCCTCCAAGCTGGGTCATTGCTACTTCGAAACTAATTCTGGTCCTGGTAGAAGGCTTTTCAAAGATCATACCCAAACTTTTATCTTTTAATGTTCTCGCATATTTTTTTGGATCTTTTTTTATCTTTATTGCAAGATCCAGTATATCATCCATATCTTCTTTTATGTCGTATACAGAAATTAAATCTTTATCCATAATATTTCCTCCTTTTTTTACCTTTATGTCAAAAACCTATTAAAATGTTTTTTAATATTATCTTCAGAAAAAATGTAAGTGATCTTAAATAGATTTTATTATGTTTCTTGGTAGCATTTATAATAATGGATCTGGAAGGTTTATGTGACTATGGTTCTGCAAGATGTTTCCAGCTTTCCGGTGATTATCATCAATCTCTAATATGCCAATAATGTAAATATTGATAAAAAGCTCCTAATTTCCAATATTTTAAGAGTATATTGATTTGCAAACATTGATAATTTTTTGTAAAATTTTCAATGAATCCTTGAAAACACACTCTATAAATAATGCTTAAATAGCTAAATGCAATTACGTTATTTCTTATTAAAAGTATGTGAGTTGAGATCATGGAAACAGTAGTAATAGCAGTAGGCGGAAATGCATTATTGAGGCAGCAAGATCAGGGAACGGCAGAGGAACAGTTTAAGAGAGCTAGAGAAACCGCAGAATGCATCCTGGACATTTTTAAACAATATGAAATAGTAATTACTCATGGCAATGGCCCTCAGGTAGGGGCTATTTTATTACAGAATGAGCACTCTAAAAATATTGTGCCCCCAATGCCCCTAGACGTTTGCGATGCAATGTCGCAGGGGAGTATCGGGTATATGCTAGAACAAAGCTTTAATGAAATAATTAAGAAACATCATATTAACAAAGATTTAGTTACCATCATGACGAGGGTGCTTGTGGATAGTAAAGATCCGGCATTTGAAAAACCAAGCAAGCCAATTGGCCCATTTTATTCAAAAGAGGAGGCTATGGCTTTAAAAGAAAAAAATCATTGGAATATGGTAGAAGACGCCGGGAGAGGATGGAGAAGAGTCGTACCGTCTCCAAAGCCGATCGAAATAATAGAGAAAAAAGTTATTCGTTCTATAATTGACTCTGGCTTCATCGCTATTGCTGTAGGCGGTGGTGGTATTCCGGTTGTTAGAAAAAATGGAGGGCTGGAAGGTGTGGAGGCAGTAATAGACAAAGATCTTGGCGCTGCAGCGTTGGGAAGGGATATCAATGCGGATATGCTGTTTATACTCACCAGCGTTGATCAAGTGTACATAAATTATAATAAAGAGAATCAGAAAGCGTTGACTGAAATTCATATACCAGAACTTTCAAAATATGTTGAAGAAGGTCATTTCAAGCCCGGAAGCATGCTCCCGAAAATACTCGCCTCCATAGAGTTCATAAAAACTGGTGGTAAGGCAGTGTTGATTTCCTCGCCGGAAAAATTAAATGAAGCACTGGCACATGAAAATGGAACTTGGATCTATCCCTGAATCTTCTTTTTCCACTCATTTACTTTATTTAACGCTTCTATGGGAGTAAGTGCACTGATGTCTATCTTTTTTATCTCTTCTAACAGCTCATTATCATCGTGAATCTCAAACACACTCTGAAATATCTTGGCCTGCCTTTTCACTTCTAACACGTTTTCAGACTCTATCTTTTCAAGCACCTGTCTGGCCCGATCTATCAGTGGGATTGGAAGACCCGCAAGCTTTGCAACCTCGATGCCGTAGCTTTCACTCATTCCCCCGCGCATGATCTTTCTTATAAATACCAACCCCTCAGGTGTTTCCTTTACGGATATATAATAATTTTTAACGCCGTTCAAAAATTTTTCTAGCTCGATCATCTGATGATAATGCGTTGCAAACAACGTTTTACAGCCAATAGTATTATGTATGAACTCGGCAGTGGCCCATGCAATGCTTAACCCGTCAAATGTGCTGGTTCCCCTCCCGATCTCGTCAAGTATCACAAGACTTTTGCTGGTAGCACTATTCAATATGTTAGATAATTCGATCATTTCAGTCATGAACGTGCTCTGCCCTCTTAAAACATCGTCGCTTGCTCCAACGCGTGTGAATATTTTATCCACAACTCCTATTTTTGCGTTTTTTGCGGGCACGAATGAACCTATCTGTGCCATTATGATAATTATTGCGATCTGGCGCATATAAGTGCTCTTACCTGCCATGTTAGGGCCTGTAATGATCAAAAACCTATTTTCATTGCTATCCATATACAGGTCGTTTGCTACAACATCTTCCTGTACTATATCAAGGACCGGATGTTTTGATTCTTTCAATTCTATTATTCCGGCATCATCAATAATTGGCTTAGTATAGTTACGCTTTACTGCCAGCTCTGCCAGATTATTTAAAGTGTCAAGCTCTCCTATTCCTTGAGCAAGATTCTGGATTTTATCAACATAATTATTCAATCTATTCAATATATCTAAATAAAGATCCTTTTCTAAAGTTACTATATTTTCATCTGCTGATCTTATAAGATACTCTTTCTCCTGCAATTCTGGGGTGGTAAACCTTTCACTGTTCTTCAAACTCTGTTTCCTGATAAAATGAGCTGGTACTTTATTCGAATTAGATGCACTGATATCAAAATAATATCCTATCAGGTCATTGTACCCTATCTTCAGATTTTTTATGCCGCTGTTTCTACGCTCTTTTTCTTCAATCTCCGATATCCAGTTAATGCCTTCGCTCTTTGTCTTTTTGTATTGATCCAAGGTTTCATTGTACCCTTCTTTCAGTATCCCACCTGATTCAATGTTGTTTGGCGGGCTATCAATTATCGCTTGTTCTATTAAATAACTTAAGTCAGGCAAAGGATCCATGTTTTTATATATGTCTTTTATTATTTGGGCATCCAGTTCTTTGATCATCTCTTTTAAATACGGAATCTGCTTCAAACAATTTTTAAGGGTAATAAGATCTCTGGGATTGGCAGTCCTGAAAGATATCCTGCTGTTTATTCTCTCTAAATCCCCAACCTTAGACAGAATATCAGAAATAACGCTTCTGGTTATACTGTTCTTGTACAGCACTTCCACTCCGTCACTTCTATACTTTATATGATCTGGATTTAGCAATGGTTTCTGCATCCAGCGTTTTAATGTCCTTGACCCGATTGAAGTCTTGCACTGATCCAGGATCCCGTATAAAGTATTCTGCTTTTCATTTCTTATGCTATCAAAAATCTCAAGGTTCTTGAGCGTGGTATAATCTAAGAGCATGTACTCTTTAGTCTCATATATCATAATATTCTTGATAAACTTGATCTTTGTTTTTTGAGTATCGGCAATGTATTTTAATATCAGACTTGTCGCAAATTGAAGTAGCTCTTTATTTTCTAGCCCTATGCTTCTCAGGTCTGGCACACCAAACTGCTCGCATATCTCTTTTTCTGCCACTTTCCTGTCAAAATAAAAGTCTTTGGCATAGGTAATGCTTACTTTGATCTTTCCCTCGATCTCATGCTCAACTTCTTTCTCTGCATCAAATGCTAAAATCTCCGCTGGATGATATTTTAGTATGTCAGAAATAAGCTCATTTTTTTGGTCTCTTTCATATTCTGCGCCAAACATCTCGTTTGTAGAAATGTCCACAAAAACAATACCATACCCGGATTTTCCCACTGTTAATGATGCCAGATAGTTATTTTCTTTGGTAAGCAGCTGCTCATCAAGTATAGTGCCTGGCGTTATCACTCTTATTACATCCCTCTTAACGAGCCCTTTTGCTTTTTTAGGATCTTCCAGCTGCTCGCAAATTGCAACTTTGTATCCTTTTTCTATCAGTTTTGAAAGGTAAGAGTAAATAGCATGATATGGCACGCCGGCTAGCGGTATATTGCTCTTTTCCTTATTTCTAGATGTTAATACAATATTCAATTCTTTGGATACAAGTTTTGCGTCATCATAAAAGGTCTCGTAAAAATCGCCAACTCTAAAAAGCAATATTGTGTCGGGAAACCTCTTTTTAATAGAATAGTACTGTGCCATAAGTGGTGTGTCCATTATTATATCTATATACTTTCTTCGTTTTTAAACTTTATCTGATCTTATTCTTTAAATACTATAAATTATATCTATTTTTCAAATGAGGCTGGATAAATTTACAAAAAAAATAGAGCTATTAAATACTGATGCAGCAGTGGTTTTCTTGACAGATAAACACGGATTCGTACTGATAAAAAGAAAAGAGAGATCTGATGATCCCTGGTCTGGGCACATGGCTTTGCCGGGCGGATTCAAAAAACCTGGAGAAACCATACTTCAGGCAGCAGAGAGAGAGTGCTTCGAAGAAGTGGGGATAAAACCAAAAATAGGGGGTAGTTTGGGGTTATATATGCCTTTGAATCGCAAAGTTAAGGTCCAGGCGTTTTATGCACTGTGCCAGAAAACTGAGAAATTTATGATAAGTGATGAGGTAGAGAAGGCTTTCTGGGTGGATGAAAAAGACTTGAAAATAGGAGATAATTGCTATTATTTTAAAGAATATAAAATCTGGGGGTTAACATACAGAATACTTTCAGACATTTTTGAACCCATAGGTTATTAAAGCTGGTGAGCTACTTGAGAGTCTAAATTTAATTGACAATTACTTTTGCTATATTTCATATTTATCCTCCAAGCGATTTGGTACACCAATAAAGCCAGATTGAAAATTTATTATCTCATCATTTTCAGATCTATGAACATGTTAATTATCGCTCTAGGATTAAATAACTATTCATTAAATAATCCTAAACTCAGAGCTTATTTAGGGATCAAATAAATTATTTTTGTGCATTTAACAAAATATTTATATACTTTTATGTGTTCCCTATATAGTGATCATGACAAAAGAAATTAAGAAAATTGGAAA
>JBMFWH010000013.1:0-34927 GCA_049965455.1 Thermoplasmata archaeon
GAATCTTAGGTGTAATAGCGATAGTGTTTATTTTAATAGTGGTAATACCTACAGGTTCTAGATCAGATGTTGTCATCGCAAACAATTATAATGTTAGCAGTTCTTCAATATCACCTAAAATAACATATAACAACTCGACCATCACATATGTGACTATTACAATTTATAATACCCAATCAGTTAGTACTGTAAATAATTTTCAGATGCTTATTAAAGTTGATTGGTTAGAATATGAAAACTATCTAAATAGTTACTGTTCGAATGTCAGATTTTATAATAGCACCGCTGCAATAGGTAAAACTTCAGGATATAGTGTACTTCCTGCTTGGATCGAAACTAACGATACAAACACTGCAAGTTCTTCTAATGTATGGATAAATATGTCAGGAACTATCATAACTGCATCTGGATCTGTAAATATTTATATGGCTTTTTTACCAAAAACTGTATCTTGGAACTCTTATTTAGGATTAGATCCAATGCTTTCAGCTACTTATGGGCAGTATGACAATGGTTGGAAAGTTTTTTCTTTTTATGATAATTTTTCTGGAACAAGCCTAAATACAAATAATTGGTCTAATAATAATAGTGGTAAGGTAATTGTAAATAATGGATTAACTGTACAAGGATTAACTGTACAAGGAAAAAATAATAAATGGGAAGTAATACAGTCATATTCAGTCTTTAATCCACAATCTTATATTTTAGAGGGATATATAGATATAAATGGTGAAAGTATTGGAACTTCCAATTTTCAATCAGACTTTGGTTGGGATGGCATTGCACAATATTTTATAACTACTGAAAAATTATCACATAATAGTTATCCATATGGATTAGAATTGTATTATGCAAATAATGGCCCTTCATTTACTCCAACATATGTGAAAGCATCATCAAACTATATATTAGCAAGTATTAATGCAACTTCATCCGCTGGTTATTTAAAAATAAACTATGGAAATCAAGTATCCTCCTCGAATGATTTCAAATCTATGACCTCAAGTTATATAGTATTTCGGGTTTATGGGCATTCCACACCTATAAATGCTTACTGGGTTCGAGTTCGGGAAGATCCACCAAATGGTGTAATGCCCACTTATTCTTTTAGCAATATCCTGAGCCCTACTATGTGGCACACAAATCTTAATGAATACAAAGATCAAGCATATTCTAATATAACGAGCATATGGAGCTCTGATATTTATTGTGACGATAACGGTAATGTTTTCTGGACTGATACTTATGGAAATGTTTTTGTTGCATGGGTAACATGGGTAAATGTAAATCAAAAATATGAAATTTATCCACTTGGAACACCATATTCACGTTTTGCATATGCAGGACCGATTACAAGTATTGCTGCTGTAAATTATTCTACAATCGCTGAAATTGTTGTATTGACATATTCTGGATATGTATTTGGTTGCTATCCCAATAACGATACATGGTTCAATGCCACACAACAATGGAATCTTCCTTTAACAAGTTATTCTCCACCTTGGACCTCAGTCACATCGAATGTTGAAGGGTATGGATATGGATATGGATATGACGAAGGATTTTTCTTCACTGATCTAAACGGAAATGTATATTTTTATGACACTACAAATCCAGGAAATTCCGGGTGGGTTTTAATCACCACTTCAAATTATGACATTATATCGACTGTTGCTTATTATAATGAATCATATCAAAATTATTATAATAATTCTTTATACGGTATTTCATATAACGGTAACGTTTGGGTATTAAATCAGAGTGGATGGTTACTATACAATAATACAAATTATATTGGCCTCAATGATCTTGTTGGAATAACAATGGATTCTTCTGGATATCTATATTTATTACAATTAAACAATAAAACTACTTTATATCAATCTTCTACCACTGCTGGATCAACTACCGGAACATTTTCACCATATGGCAGTGTAGTGTTCTCACAAGGAACAAATGAAGCAATAACATATGATCAATATAATGATATATTCTGGGCAATACAGACAAATGGAACCATTGCAGGATCATTAAATCCTACTAAGGGTTGGGGATATTCCAACAATCTCCTATACACATACAATTACCCAACCATACTGGCTATAAATTCTACATATCCAATAAATTTCAATGCTTATGCATATTATCTCACATCTCCAGACTATACAAACATGTATAATTTCACACTCTATTTCACGGGTTCAAATGGTATATTGGATCTCGAATACGCATATCAGAATGGCACTGCTATGAATAAAGCACAAATACCCGCATTATTAGATAGTTCAAACGGCATTTTGATAAATGTAACAATGATGCCTAATGTATCCTATAATTCACATTTTTATTTTTATGTAATTTTTTATCCTCAAAACAATCTAAATAGTGTGGTCTTAGAATATGTTCTGAATATCAGGATAATAAATCATTTTTCATATATTCCAATAAGTTGAGGTTTTAAACTATGATCTATTTAAAATGGGATAACCTGATCGCGTTCTTGCCTCAATATATTATTGGAATTATTGTTGCATATTATGTATTTAAAAAGTTTAGTTCCAAAGCGCCTGTAAATAACTTAGATTTCATAGCGCTACATAAATTCAATCAATATATCAAGGATCAGACTGCTTTGTATTCTGACTTATATAGTCTTTCTGAAAAATTAGAGCCCTTGCCGGACCTGGCATTTTCAAAGTTTGCAAACTCCGTGAAAAAAACTGCAGCTGAAGACTTAGACAAAAAATTGCTGGCTGAAAACATTGATAAAGCTCTAACAGAAATTTCTGATCCGGTATCGGCAGATGCTCTCAAACGATATAATGCGGCCTCTAACAAAGATCTGGAACTAAATGAAGATCTGGCAACTTTATCAAATAAATTATTGAATATCTCGTATATAGGAGCTCCATTAAATAAGTTCATAGCCCATACAAAATATCAAAAAAGTGAGTTTTCATTTTTTAAGAGCCTAACTAACACATTAACAACGCATCTTGAAGAGCTGGATTTGTCAATGTCTGTGTTTTTAGGGCTAGTAACACTGCTAGCAGTACTGTTATGGGCATCAATAGTATTGCTTTTAACACCATATCCACAAGTATCAATATTCACTCCGCACTTTTCTGTACAGTTAAATTTAATTTTAAATTTAGTTTTAGGAGTATCAATATTCATATCTTTGATCTCGATAATATCGTTCTTTATTATATCCACAAAAACGCAGGTTTTGGTTGCAGAGGCACTAGTGCTTTCAGGAACTGTAATTTCATTTTTCCTGCCTGCAATGAGCTGGATCAGAAACAGCACGTTTGCATACCAGCTAATAGTATTTTTAGTGGCTGTTTCTTTAGCATTATTGATCACATACTTCATCATGAAAATAAAAGATAAAAATCATAACTTCATGATCTCGCTTTATTTCTCATATGCTGCATTTTTAATATTTAACCTTATCCTGACAGACAACCTGGTAACATTTATAATGCTCCACAGATAAGGTGTAAATAATAAGAAAAAAAGGTGAATAGAAATGGTAAAAGAGATACGTGCCAGCCACATACTGGTAAAATCAGAACAGAAAGCAAATGAGATACTGGAAGAGCTCAAGAACGGTGCTGATTTTGCAGAACTTGCAAGAAAACAGTCAATTTGCCCATCTTCGAAGAAAGGTGGGGATCTTGGCTATTTTACAAGAGGAAAGATGGTCAAACCCTTTGAAAATGCAGCATTCAGCTTAAAAAAAGGAGAAATAGGGGGTCCTGTAAAGACCGAGTTCGGGTATCACATCATCAAAGTGACAGACCAGAGATAAATTCAAGGCGGATACTTGGCTTTTAGCAGTTTCATGAATTCTCTCATCCAGTATGGATGATCAGGCCAAGCTCTCGCAGAGATCATAGATCCGTCAATCACCACTGCGCTGTCTTCAAATATAGCTCCTGCAGTTTCAACATCTTTTTTCAAGGCTGGGTAAGCAGTGCTCTTTCTGTTTCGTAGCACATCCACGGCGCTTAGTATCAACGGAGCATGACATATCTGGGCCACTGGCTTGTTCTCGTTGAAAAAATGTTTTACGATTCTCTGAAGGTCAGGGTCATTGCGAATATATTCTGGCGCTCTGCCACCTGGGATTACCAATGCAACATATTCTTCAGAATTAACATTCTTAAAAGCTTTGTTTGCCTTTACAAGATATCCAAGCTTTTCAGTATAAGTATCGAACCCAGGCACAAAATCATGTACCACAGTCTGAACATATTTTTCGGATGGTGCGGCAATGTCCACTTCGTATCCTTCTTCCAAAAGCCGCTGATACGGATACATTACTTCCAAGCTTTCTCCTGCATCACCTGTAACAATCAATACTTTTGTCATATTCTCACCTCTTATACTCACATACACCCTACATATTATTTAAAATTTTATCTTTTCAGCGCATTAACAACAGTTGAATGCCAAAGAACCTAAAATACGCTGATGTGCAAAAAGTATCTTGCTCCAAACCCGATCAGGTAGGTTGCAATTGCAGCACCGATACCAATCAGTATCATCTCCGTCACCTTTTTATGCATGCTTACTCCGCTGGTAATTGAAACCAGTGCGCCTACTATTCCCAGTGCCAGGCCAGAAAGTATGAATGAGGTCACCACGCCAAATATACCCTTAATTGCTAAGATATATGGAATCACAGGAATGATCGCGCCAAAAAAATATGAAACTCCAGTTCTTATAGCGCTCGCTTTTGGATTTTCCAATGTTTCTTCAGTAAATCCAAGATATTCTTTGGCCATTGCGTCAACTAACCCTTTCTTTTCAGATCCCATAACTGTAACAATTTTATCTGCCTCTTGTTCCTTTACTCCACGCTGCAAGAACAGTTCTTTCAATTTCAGTTTTATGTCCTCATACGCTACGTTTACCTGTACCATCAATTTTTGGATGTCCGCGCTCTGCAGCTCTTTTTGCGATTTTGAAGACACGAACGCGCCTGCGGCCATTGATAATGTTCCTGCCACGCCAACGATCAAACCTGTCATTGCGATTATTAGCGAGTTCTCGATCAATCCTGCAAACCCAGATACTGCCGCCAACACTTCAACTAGTCCATCGCTCACCCCATAAATAGAATCTCTGACGTTTTCCACGTTCATCTCTTTCTCGTCCCAGACAAAAAATGCTTCATGAACTAATTCATCAATCACCAAGTTCTTAATCAATTTAAATTCTGGGCTATCAGGATCCTGTGACTTTGAATACTCGTAATATTTTATAACCGCATTATCTTCGTTACCTTCAAGAAGTTTTATTGCTATGCCCAATCCGAACAATCTTCTCATTAATATTAATGCTGCAATTTTGAATCTGGATATTTTTATTTTTGAAAAATCCAGTTTTTTATTTTCTCCAAACTTTTTCCAGAAATTGGCATGTGATGCTTCTATTTCTGCCAGTTTTTCAAAAGCTGATTTAAGCCCTTTGTTCTTTTCATACTTTGCAAACTTTCGGTACATTTCAGAATCTAGAATCTCACCTTTATAAAACTCTAAAATTGGATCCATTAGGCATTTAGATTGTTTTTAAACTTAAAAACTTTTTGATGTGTCTCTTTTATTTTTTTGGTTTTTCTTGCATTCTTCTAGCCGGCTATATTAAGTTGCTAAGAAATAAAAAAATACAGCTGTTCACTGTAGTTACGAAGCATATTGAGTGTCGAAAAGTTATACAGATACAGAATAAAAAAAGGAATTCTTGAGTATAAAGTGTGAAAATTCCAATAGTGAGAAACCTGTTTCATTAAAAGTATTCGATACCACTTTTATTACATATGAACCACCAATACTCATGGTTGAGATAAGGTCAGTATACAATAAATGATCCATACATACCATTCTCTGCATGGCCTGGCACTTGACATAAATAATAGAAGTTACCAGCAATATTTGCAGTAAAGCTAAATTCATAAGAATAATGATTTTGAGAATTCAAAGGTTCTAATACTGGACAGCCCGACCCCGCAAATGCATAAGGTACCATCATTTCTGAGCCCATCATACCATAATATTGTGGCAAATATCTTGATATTGCAACATTATGTGGTTGGTCAGTGTCCACATTTACAAATAATATTGTAATTTTAGAACCTGTCGGGACTAATATTGTGGGATTGTATAGCCCGTATATTTCAAATGAATACATAGATGGTGCATTCATAGGACCACCTTCGATCAAAAGAAAAACATTAGAGCTATTAAATTTGATGGTATTGTTATTTTTTTCAATTATTGCATTTGATGGAATAGTATATGATGCTAATTCTTGATTAGTAACTGTGTTATGAGGACTTAACCCATTAGTATAAATAAATACAGACATTGTTGTTATACCAATTAATGATATTATGACCAAGATCACAAATATTTTGTTTTTTTGATACATAATTAACTCAAATACATTTTTATCTATATACTTTGTTTTTTACGAATGTAAAAATTTTTATAATATCTTATTGTATTGTTAATTATGGATATTATACATATCTCTGGAAACACCTATTATTTTAATACGCCAGTGAGCATTGGTGCTATTATAGAAGATAATTCTGCAATATTGATTGACACTGGACTTGATGAAAATGCGGTAAGAAAAGTTTTGAATTGGTTGAAAGAGAAGGATATAAAACTAAAATATGTTATAAACACACATAGTCATTCAGATCACATAGGTGGCAATGCATTTGTAGAAGCTAGGACCAAGACCACGTTTTATGCCTCAGAGATTGAAGCTGCATTTATAAGAAATCCAGAGTTATTACCTGATTTTATATATGGTGCCTCTTCAATATCTGAACTCAAAAGCAAATTTTATTATTCTGCACCTACCGAGAATGTTAGGAATATAAAAGAGCTGAAAGAAAAATTCAGAATTGTAGAGCTTCCAGGACACACGTTTCAGATGATTGGCATTATTACAGAAGACAACGTGTTTTTTGTTGCCGATTCAGTGTTTTCAAAGCAGATTCTGGGAAAACACTCGTTGATCTTCCATATAGACACTGCCCGATTCCTGAGCACATTAGAGTTCCTCGCGCAGCAAAATGCAGATTTTCATCTTCTTTCACATGGTGGGGTATTGAAAAAGATAGATGCTGAGTTAGAAGAAAACAAAAAGCAAATAAATATCCTATTGTCGATCATTGAGGATCACAAACCAGATAATCTGGAGAATTTAATCTCAAAAATCATGGAAGAGAACGATATTTCTACAATAGATCAGTATTTTCTGAATCGAGTGCCTGTAATGGCTGCCATAAAATATCTGAAAGAGCTAAATAGAATCAATGTGATTATTGAAGAGGGTAAATTAACTGTTAAATGATCCTTTATTTTCATTAATATTGTTATAAAAAGAGGTAAAATAAATAAATATTTTTATTTTCTCAGATTCTCGAAAAAACTATCCAGCATTGCCAAACAATTGAAAAAATAATATATTGGTATTACATAAGCATTATAAATCATGGAAAATGATAGTCTATCACTAAAGTTTCGACGTGACTTAAGATTCAGGGATTTGATCAGCATTGGCGTTGGCGCAATGACCGGCGCGACTATTTATGTAATGGCGGGACAAGCTACCGCTTTAGCAGGTACCGGCGTACTTCTGGCACTGGTTTTTAATTTCATAGTAACAATGCTTACTGGTATGAGTTACGCAGAACTTTCCAGTGTTTATCCGGAAGCTGGTGGAGGGTATCTTTTTGTGGAAGAATCTTTGCCAAAACCTTTTGGCTTTATGGGGGGCTGGATTTCATGGTTCTCGCACTCCATAGCAGATGCCTTTTACACAGTAGTATTTGCTACAGGACTTCTATGGATGTTCCAAGTTTATGGGTTTACCATTCCAATAAGCTATGTGGTTTTTGAAAAATTAATGATCCTTTTAATATTAATCGTGATTATTTTTATAAATTACTGGGGAACCGCAACAACTGGTAAGTCTCAGACATTTATAACGAATTTACAGCTTATTTTGCTCGGTGTTTTTATTATTGCGGGAACAATAGCAATATTAAGGCACCCGCAAATACCTTCAAATTTTTTACCATTCAACACCACTCCAATAGGGATATTGCTGGCAATGGGGCTATTATTCGTGGCGTTTGAAGGTTATGAAATCATAGCGCAAGGGGCTGAAGAGACTGTAAATCCTGAAAAAAACATTCCCCGTGCAATATTTGTGTCGATAGGTATTATCACGATAATATACTTTATAATATTCTTCTTGATGATTGGTGGTGCCGGCACCAGCTGGGTTGCTTCACATGGAACATCCACGATGGTAGATTATGGAAAGATCATTTTGGGAAGTTACGGCCCTGCATTAGTGATCCTGGCAATGCTCATCGGCTCTGGTGCAACATTAAATGCAACAGTATTCTCTGCAATAAGGGTATCTTTTGCAATGGGCAGAAATGGTTCATTACCAAAATCATTGGCAAGGATACACAAGGTTCATAGGACCCCACATATAGCAACCATAGTAACGGGAGTGATTATAGGTGGCATGGCGCTTTTTTTGCCCATGGACACTATAGTTGCTGCGGCAAGCATAATGTTTTTATTGCTTTTTACGCTCGTAAATATAGCGCTAATAGTTAACAGATATGAAAAGCCAGACATAAAGCGAGCATATACAATACCATTATTTCCGCTCATACCAATTCTTGCAATAATCACCAAATTGATGATCGCCTTTGCACTCTGGATATTCTCTCCAGAATCGTGGTACATAGCGATTTTATGGATCGAGGCTGGATTGATAATATATTATTTCTGGGCTGGCAAGAGAGCCATTGAAAAAGAGGTACCTATTCCCAGGCCAGTTAAAGTACAGATGCCTGCAACAAAAAATAACATTCTTTTGCCACTTTCCGATGAGTTTCCGAACAGCGTAAAGCTTGGTTCGATAATAGCCAGCGCAATGGGCTCTAATATATATCTTTACAGTGCAATTGAGGTACCTATGACGATCTCTCCGCAATCGATAAGCTATTCAGACACTTCAGATAGAATAAAAATGATGGAAAAAATGCAAAAGATTGCCAAAAAATATAATAAAAACACGGATATAACAATATCAGTTTCCCATGACCGTGTTAGCGCAATCAGAGACGAAGTAAAAGAAAAGGACATCTCGCTTATATTTCTAACATGGAGACAAAAGAGAGGGAAGAGGCTGATATTTGGGTCAACATTAGAAAAGATATACCGGGATGCACCATGTGACCTTCTTATATTCAAGAACGGATTACCTGAAAAAATAGATGAGATCAGCCTGGTCATATCAAAAAGAAAGAGCAGTGACTTTTCTTTCAAGATCGCGGTTGATCTGGCCAAGTCGTTTCAATCAAAGTTAAAAATCTATGAGTTTACGTACAATGGAAATGTTTCTGTAATAGGAGAGAAATACAAAGAGATTGGAAGACAGAAAGAATTGGAGATATCTATTGTTTCGCAAAAAAGTGATAGTATTTTAAGCAAGATTATGGCCATCTCAAAATCATCCGAATTATTGATAATGGCAGCGCCTTCAGAGTATATGGATGGAAAGATTCCACTAAGTGCGGATCCAAGGATCGTTAGCAAAATGAGTGGGCCTATATTACTGGTAAGAAAAGTAAAAGAAAAAGAAGATATGAGTGAATTATCGATGCTCTTCCATGGTTGATTTGAGGTTTTTCAGGATATCTGATTTAATAATCTCCACCTTTTCTGAATCCTCTGCATGAAGGCATATTTCATATGTATCAATCTCCAGGCCGATTTCCTTTAAGAATATTGCAGGCCTTTCATTTTGGTCAATGTCCGGAATATTAGCTATGGCCATATACACCATTTGCTCAAAATCTTCAACTTTGATCTCTGATTTAACTGTTACTTCTACCCTTACAGGAAAATTTTTGCCTGGCGAGGAAACCACGCGCACATTTTTTTCAAGAAGTTTTGAGTTAGGAATTAGATTTATTTTACCCCGTGAATCTTTGATTTCAGTGTATAGTAGTTTTATGTTAAATACTGTTCCTTCAATTTCATTCTGTACTGAGATATAGTCATCTTCTACAAAAGGTTCTGTAGACAGGATAATAATCCCAGAAATTGCATTTTTAAGGGGCGTGTAAAAGATGAACAGTATGATTACAAATATGAATATTATAAAGAATATAAACACGAATATATCAGCATACCTGAATCCGAGCATTGACAGAAATATCAGGATTATGCCAAGAATAACCAATACAAGAATAGTGTTTTTCAGCATTGTGGTCAGGTATTTACCAAGCTTTTCTTTTTGCGATTTAGATCTTAACTTTATATCCCTGATGAAAGCTGCAAAAAGAAGGTATGCGATTATACCAAATATGACGAGAAACATCATCATAACGAGGCCATCTATATTCTTGGAAAAAAATATCGAGATCCCTCTCCCTGTGTTTGCCAGCACGAAAAAGCTGGATAACAAAATTATTATAGAGACAACAATTGATATTATGTATATGAAGTACTTTATTATCAATTCTGTATAATAGCCAACCTTTTCACTTATCTCTTTTCTAGGCTTTATATGAAGCTCTCCACGAAGGTATCTAAATACTCTACTATTAATAGAGAGGATCAATAAAGAGAATAAAAGGACCAGAATTATAGAGAAAAATGTATAAAGATATGGAAATATTATGGCGGTAGTATATTCTTTTACATCATATCCCATATGAGAATATACGAATAGTATGAATACAAACATTGCAGAAAATAAGGAATATAACAATATTATTTCCAGAAATTGAACTGCGTCGGCTCCAAGAAATATAGATTCTTTTATTTTGAGATAATTAAAAAATCTGTTAAGGTATGACACAATGTAAAGTAATATAACCACCACTCCCACTGTGGCCATAACAGGAACTAGTAACTGGTTTAGCAAGTATATCAAAGCCATACTATACGATATATGTTACTTTCTTTTTAAATTTTCTGGTATTTGGACGCTGTCAATTTTTCGTTGAAAATATTAAAAATAGCATCAGTTATCATACTACACATATTTCAAAAAATATTCAAATTAAATGATCCAGATAAAAGCTATGCCTTCGACAAAATGAAATAATAAGCAAGTATCAACGAAGAGTTGACATGATCGGTATTTGATATGCTTGTACTTTTTTTATGCACTGTTTCTATCACAATGGCATCCAAATATATTTTTCAGGTCTAAATACGTGATCTGGATTTTATTTCTCTTCTTCATTTTCCTGCTTGTTTCCACTTTATCCATTGTGTGACATCCTTCCTCTATATAGCAGGAGGCTTCCAGTTTCATAGCCCGGTTTTGCCTTGGAGGTATTAAGGATAGAGTTTATATTGGAGATTCACATTTTAAAATATCATGGTCAGGATAATGCACATATCAGATACGCATTTAGGGTACAGGCAGTATATGTTGGGAGAGCGAGAAGCGGATTTTTATGATTCATTTGAAAGAGCTATAGAGATGGCACGTGAAGAGCATGTGGATATGATCGTGCATTCTGGGGACATATTTGAGACCTCTCACCCTTCGAATCAGGCCCTTAAGGTTTTTAAGGATGCATTGATGAAAATCAATGGCAAGATAAAATATTTCGCTGTATTAGGAGACCATGATCGACCTCGAAAGCGAGATTATCCAGCTCCGAACCTTTTTGATTTCTTAGGAATAAAAGTGTTGGGGATAAATGGGTTAGAGCATGAGGTTGTGCATATAGACAACAAAGAGCTGTTAGTTGCAGGATTATCCAATTTAAAAGGCATTTATGCAAATCGCATACTGGAAGAGTTTGAAAAAGCAGATTTGCTCGCCCAAAATTTCAAATATTCTATTTTTGTAGGGCATGAGGGCATTTCCACATTTTTACCGGACGAAAACTGGGAAGTGGATTTTAAAGACCTACCTAAAAATTTTAATTATCTTGCTTTTGGGCACTTGCATAGCAGGGTGATCAAAGAATATGGCAAAGGCTACTTTGCCTATGCTGGATCTACAGAAATACACAGTGAAGAGGAGATCATAAATTATAAAAAAGAGGGAAAAGGTGCATATTTGGTGGATCTGGATACCGGAGTGAGCGTTGAGAAATTGAACATAGACACCATCCGCCCGCAAGAGAAAATAGACACAGACGCAGGGCACTGGATTGATGATTTAAAAAACGTATTGAGCATAAGTTATGCAAAAAAGCCGGTTATTCATCTGAACATATCAGGTAAAATCAACGCCTCAGATGTACATTCTATTATCGATGAACAGTTCAAAAATTCAATGTTGGATTATCGATTAAAATTAGCGCCTACTATTATGTCTAATGAAGATCTATCCAGTGTGAATTTAAAAGACTCTTTTACAGACTATTTTAAGGATGAGAATATGGGCGCGTTTGCCTATAACCTGTTCGAGTTGCTGCAAAATGATACAGAAGAAGCTTATGACTTTATTTTAAAAACAATGGAGCGCTGGTAAATTATGTTATTAAAAAAGCTCTATCTAGAAAATTTTGTATCGCATAAAAGTACGGAGCTAGAGTTTTCAAAAGGTATTACTGTAATCACTGGCAAAAACGGAGCCGGCAAGACATCCATATTAGACTCTCTATTATTCTGCCTGTTTAAAGAGTCGAGAACTGGAAACTTGAAAGATCTCATACATTTGAACAGCACAGACGCAAAAAGCTACCTGATTTTCGAGGAGGGATTGAAAGATTACGAAAGTTCTTGGGAACTGGATCAAAAAAAAGGTGTGAAAAGTGCGATATTAAAGCAGGTTTCAGGACCTATTTTAGCAGAGGGCCCTAACAACGTAAAACAGGAAATTGAAAAGATCCTGGGAATGAGCAAAGAGATCGCGATCTCGTCAATATTTATAAAACAGGGCGAAATAGATGCACTTATAAACAAGAAGCCGGCTGAGCGAAAAGAGCTGATTGGAAAGCTTATAGGGCTGGACAGATTAGAATCGGCATGGTCTGACTTCAAAGTACTATTTGAAAAGTTTGACCAGACTATTTCAGGGCTAGAAGTGGATCTTAAAAGTTACCCTGAAATAGAGAATAACATAAAAGAGATAGATTTCCAGCTCAGAGCTCTAGATCTTGAAAAATTGAAGACTAACGAAAATATTGAAAGCAAAACAGCAGAACTTAATAAGATTAGCCAAGATCTGGATTCGTTTTCAAGTCTAAAAGAAGAGCGAAACAGATTAGAGGCTGAGAAAACGCATTATCTAAGAGACATGGATCGAGTAACAAAAGAGATAATAGAAGCAAAGGAAAATTTGGAAAAACTGGATGAAAAAAATAGAGAAATCGAAGATCTTGAAAAAGAGGTAAAATATTTAGAGCCTGTGACTGAATACTTAAAATTAAAAGATCGTCTGGAAGATGCTAAAAAAGAACAGGAGAAGATTGAGAAAGAGATAAGAAAAATAGAGCTGCAAAAAAAGTATTGTGAAGATCATATAAGTGAATACGAGCAATATGAACATGTTTTGAAAGAGAACGATGACACTCAAAAACAGATTAAAAACTTAAAACCAGATCATGACAACTATTTGATCTTAAAGGAAAAGGTAGGGCATTTTGAATCGGATCTGAAAAACCTTAAAAGAAAGCTTACTGAATATCAAAATCAGGTTCTTTCTATATTTGGGGTATCTGAGCTAAATGATAATGATAAATCTGAACTGTTAGAGAAACTAGAAACTGAAAAGAACGCTTATGATGATCAGATAAGAGAGTTATATGGATCCATATCTGCACAAAAGAATCATATCCGGTATCTGGAAGATTCTAAACAAAATCTGACTAATGCAAAGCAGTGTCCGGTCTGTAAAAGCAACCTGGATGCTGAGCATATTCTAAACATAAATAACGAGATAGACAATGACATCTCTACCACAGCACAATTAATAAAGGTGCAAGAGAACAACATTAAAAGATTAAACGAGCACCTGAATTCATTAAAAACCCAGATTGCAAAAGTTAACAAATTTGAAAATTCAGGGTATTTCAGCCTTAAAAAGGAATTTGAAGAGCACTCAAATATGATAAATTCTCTAAACATTAAAATAAAGGATATATCAGACAGATTTTCTGAATTTGAAATTTTAGAGAAAAAGAAAGCTGAGAATGATAAGTTATTGGCACAACTAAAAAATGTTCATGAAAACTATATTACTGCAAATGCAAAGATTGAAAATTATACTTTAAAGCTTAAAGAGAGAGAACATTATTCGAACATAGCCGAAGAAACTGCAGCTCGCATGAGCGAGCTTGAAAAATATATTCCATTTGAGATCACGCCCTCTAAGAAATCAGAGCTGGACGAAAAAAAGATGAAAATGCAAGAATTTAAAGGTATGGTCCGTGAATCTCAAGGATACTCAGAGCGTCTCAAAAGAAAAAATGAAGAGCTAGAAAACATAAAATCAGCATATAGCAAAATTTTAGAGACACTAAAACAGAACGCTTTTAATCCGGATCATTATGCAGAATTAGAAGGAAAGAGGGTCAATATAGCAAAATCGCTTGAATCTTTAAAGGAAGAGTATTACCAGATATCAGCCATGATCAAATCAAACAGTGATGATCGAGAGAAATTGAGAAAAAAGATTGAAGAGCTTTCACAAAAGCAAAAGATTCTCGATAAATACAGGAAATTCAGAGCTATATTAGAAGAGGTCCGGAAATCATACAGCAAAGATGGCATTCAGAGGGCTCTGAGGACCGCATACGCGTCTATCATTGAAAATTTTGTAAAAGACTATGTTGAAAAATTCAATCTTGATATTATTGATCTAAGCATAGACAGCGACTTTAATATCACACTGCGCAATAGGTCTGGAAATATAAGCATTGACGAACTATCCGGCGGTGAGAAGGTGGCGATTGGAATAGCGTTGAGGCTTGCAATAGCGAGAGCGTTGTCAAAGAAGATTTCTACCATAGTTCTTGATGAGCCCACTACTTACTTGGACGAGGATCGGAGAGGAGAACTTGCAAATATATTGAAAGATTCCATCAGCGAGGTTTCAAGCATGATCCCGCAGATGATCATTGTCACGCATCATGAAGAGCTTGTGGAAGTAGCCAATACGCACTATGAGGTAATCAAGACTAACGGATATTCCTCTTTGAATCTGGTATACTAATTGTATGTCAGGCACTTTAAAATATCTTGGTTGTAATAACTGTTGAAATCAACCTCATCTTTTAATATATCTATATCCCTGTAGAGAGCCTGGTAATTATATCCTGTATCAGCGACTATTGCAAGCACTTTCTTGTGTTTTTCAGCCATCTTCTTTGCATAATATATTGTAGCGCCAGAAGATGCACCTATAAGAACGTTCTTTTTGTCATATATTTCCTTTACGACAGAAAACGCCTCTTTATCAGATACTATTGGAAACTCAGTCCTTGAAACCTTTGCATCTTCTAATATCTTAGGCATCAATGGCGATTCTGCAAGATTTCTCAACCCCTGCAAATGATGCTTATTTTCAGGCTGGATTCCAATCACTTTTATGCCTATATCTTCAAGCCTGTTTTTCAGTCCTACATACGTTCCGCCAGTTCCCACGCCTACAACTACATATTCCGGTCTGTCATTTAAAGCCATGATCTCTGCAGCTGTATCTTTGTGCGCGCTGGGATTGTTGCTGTTCTCGTATTGATTGAGCCATGTATACAAATCCCTTGATCTAGGACTGTACGCCATGCTTTTTGTAACTGCTATAGCCTGGTCTGTGTCAGTATTGCTCACTCTTGGGCACAGGTCGTCATCTACTTCAATAGGCTCTATATTCATAGATTTGAACAAAGTTTTCACTTCTCCAGTGACTTTATAAGAAATTACAGGCTGAAAATCCAAATTTAGCGCTCTTACAATCGCACCTATGGCAATTCCGGTATTTCCGCTGGTAGGCTCTATTATGGTGTTATGCAGGTTTCTTTTTATCAGTGCATCCATGATCATATTCAAAGCAGGTCTCATCTTGATAGAGCCATGTTTAATGTTTTTACTTTCCATATTAAAATAATTAAACCATTCTAATTTAACAGATATATTTAGATCCTCGATGAAACAAACAGGTGTGCCACCAATGTTTATCTCTACATCATTGTTCTTAATGTGATATTTTTTAATATCATGCTTTTCTATAACCTCTATTCTTCGAATTGCATCAGAATATTTATCCGGTTCAAATGCTGAGTCCATAGAACAACCTCATTTTGGGACATATTTAAAAATTATGTAGCAAAAAAAGATAATCTTATATATATTTCAATAAGAGTATGTGATTCCTGACACTGTAAACCTGTTCCTAAGTTTAGAATAATTTATGGTTATTATTGTGTCTCTATACTTTTCTATGGCTTTTTTGATTGGTTGGATAGCATATATCCTTGCCAATCCATTATAGATCATATAACATTGAATGTTTTCAGGTTTAAATGTATCGATTTCTATCTTTGGAATAAGCCTACACAAATTATCAGAGCATGGCCCCTGCACATACCTGATATTTATATATAGTTCTTTTACATTTTCTTTCTCAATAACTTTTTTAGCGTTTTCTGTAAATTTCAATTGATACATGCTCATAATTTCTCTCGTCTCAACAGCAGGGAGTTGGTTACTACTGTTGTAGAGCTAAATGCCATCGCGAACGCTGCTAAAAATGGCAGGAAATTATAGATTTTGGCACTGAATAAAGGTATTAACAATCCTGCAGCTATGGGGATCAATATTGCATTATAGAATATTGCCCATGTCAGATTTTGCTTGATTTTCCGTATAGTTCTCTTTCCAAGCTTGATCGCATAAACTGCATCGTAAAGGCGGTTTTTAATTAGTATGATTCCTCCCGTTTCTTTTGCCACATCAGTCCCGCTTCCAATAGCGATTCCCAAATCTGCCTTAGCAAGAGCCGGTCCATCATTGATTCCATCTCCCACCATTGCCACATATCTCCCTTTATTCTGCAACTCTTCTATTATTTTCATTTTCTCTTCAGGCTTTAAGTTCGCAACTATGTTTTTTATGTTTACTTTCTGTGCTATGGCCCTTGCTGTAATTTCGTTGTCTCCGGTCAGCAGCCATGTTTCTATGTTCATGCTATTAAGCTCATTCACAGCTTTAATGCTATCCTGCTTCAATGTATCAGAAAATGCGATCAGTCCCTCACATGAATTATCCAGCGCGATAATAAGCACCGTTTTCCCCTGCGTTTCAAGCTCCTTTATTTTATCTTCGCAATCCATCTTAATATTTTCATCATGGATAAGATCCCTGTTCCCAATCACTATTTTCTTTTCCAGTTCCGCAACTATTCCCTTGCCTGCTATGTATTCAAATTTGCTTGGAAATGGGACATTATTGCCAGCTTTTTTTAGTATGGCCTTGCCCAGCGGATGCGCAGAGTTGAGCTCTCCAATAGCAGCATATTTCAGCAAATCTTCTGTGCTATATTTACCGAAAGATACTATGTCCGTAACTTCAAGCTCCCCTTTTGTTAAAGTGCCTGTTTTGTCAAAAACCATGGTATCTATCTTATCAGCAATCTCTATATTCTCGCCGCCTTTAATTAATATTCCATTTTCTGCCGCTTTACCAGAAGACACCATCAATGCTGCGGGTGTTGCAATGCCCAGAGCGCAGGGGCATGCGATGATCAGCACTGTCACAAATACCAGTACTGAAAAGGTTAATCCGATTCCACCTATAAAGTACCAGAATAAGAATGCTATGAGCCCGATAGATATGACTGCGGGAACAAAGTAGGATGCTATGGTATCTGCAAGTTTCTGTATTGGCACTTTCTCAGAATTCGCACTTTCAACAATGCTGATTATTTCAGATAAAGTATTATCGCCCCACTTTTTATCAACCCTTATCTTTATTGACCCTGTAATATTGAGCGTTCCTCCTATCACGTGGTCTCCCTCTTTCTTGTCAACAGGCACGCTCTCGCCCGTGATCATAGATTCGTCAATTGAGCTTTTTCCTTCTATTATCGTAGAATCTGTGGGTATGCTTTCACCTGGCTTTACAAGTAATATATCATCCACATTAACCTGTTCAATCGCCACATCCTGAATAGTGTCATTGTTTAACAAATGCGCAGTTTTAGGCTGTAATTCAATCAATTTGCCTACTGCATTAGAGGCCCGTGCCTTGGTCAAGTGCTCCATGAAAGAACCGGTCAGTATCAGAGAAACTATCATTGTAGACGTATCAAAGTACAGGCTGTTGCTTGGAAAAAGCCTGGGCAGAAACACTACCGTCGTGCTGTATGCCCATGCTGCCGATGTGCCTATGGCAATAAGCGTATCCATGTTTCCAGCCCTGTTTTTTATGGCGTCTAGAGTTCCCTTATAGAACCGGAATCCGGGATAAAACTGCACGATGCTTGCAAGTATTAATAGCAGGTACCGCGAATATAAGGATGATGTTAAATAAGTGAGTAACAGGACAGGTACAGTAATAATCCATGACACTGCCAGCTCGATCTTCAGTTTTTTAAATTCTACTTCTGGCTTATCAAACTGTTTTTTGCATGATTTGCTGCAAAAATAATAGGTTCTGCCATATTTTACGCTTGTTATTGTAGCTTTGGACTCATCCACGTACATGCCACAGACAGGATCTCTTGCCATTTTATTCGCTTGATGAATAAAAAAATAAAAAGATGTTTAACAGCCATGATGGGCATGTTTTACTTCTTTCAAATATTTACTAGGGTTCTTTTCAAACTCTGTTTTACAGCTTTCATCACAAAAATAGTATTTTTTCCCATCATACTCTGTCTTTATAGCTGTCTTTTCGTCCACTTCCATTCCACAAACTGGATCTTTTACCATATTTTAGATCACCGTATATCTGTAACAGCTATTTTTTTATATCCTTATCGCTTTACAAATGTAAAAAAAGATTAGAGAGGTGCAAATTTATAGCCGTACTCTATTATTCCTGCTTTGCCCTCGTTTCTGATTCTTCGAAAAACAGCATGAACCGGCATGCCTATCTGTACCTTATCAGGGTCAATGTCCACTATCTGTGCCGTGATTTTAGGGCCGTCAACCATCTCTATTATCCCTATTATGTACGGTTTTTGTTCTTTGAAGCCGGGAATGTCCTGATGCACTACGGTAAAAGAATAGACCGTCCCCTCTGGTTTTAATTTTACTTTTTCCATCTTCCCTACCGATTCACGATGACATGTCGGGCAGACGTCTCTTGGCGGAAAATATACTTTCTTGCACGATGGGCATTTTGTGCCTACTAACGTGTATCGATGTTCAAACTCTCTCCAGGCTCTGGGCATGCTCATTTTACCACCTCCAAAATATGTACAAAAGAGCTCGCTCCTGTACCTCCAATATTGTTTGTCAATGCTACTTTTGGATCCTTTACCTGCCTTTTATCTGCTTTTTTCAGCAATTGCGTTACCGCCTCTACAATCTGGCCAACCCCGGTAGCACCAACAGGATGCCCTTTGGCTTTTAGCCCACCTGATGTGTTAATGGGCAGTTTTCCATCAAATCCTATCTGCTCTTCTTCAAGGAACTTTCCTGCCGCTCCCTTTTTAACAAATCCAAGATCTTCAATAGACATCACTCCAAATATTGAAAACGCATCATGCACTTCCACAAGTGAAATATCTTTAGGCTCTTTTTTAGCCATTTTATATGCTTTCTTTGAAGCCTCTACAGTAGAGTTAAACGTTGTGATTGAAGGCCTGCTGTGAAGAGAAAGGTAGTCAGAGGCATGGGTTGATGCAGATACCTTTATCACGGAATCGCTTTTTACCTTATCCATTGTGGTCAATATAACTGCCGAAGCACCATCGGTGATAGGTGCACAATCCATCAAAGTAAGAGGTTCAGATACCATTGTAGCATTGAGTACATCGTCAATTTTTATGATGTTCCTCAGATGCGCATACGGATTCAGAGATGCGTTCCTGTGAGAGTTAACTGGAAAAATTGCCATCTGCTCTCTTTTAAGCTTGTAATCATGCATGTACCTGCGTGCCATCATTGCCGCCAAAGATGGAAATGTAGCACCAACAAAACCTTCCCACTCCCGGTCAGCAGCACCCATCAATGAGTCTGTCATCTCGTCAGCGTCAATGTCTGTCATCTTCTCAACACCACCCACGAGCACAGTATCATACATGCCGGAAGCCACTGCTAGAAATCCTTCATGCATTGCCGCCGCACCGCTCGCAGATGCAGATTCAACCCTTATTGCCGGGATATTCATTCCGGATAGCCCAGAATAATCAGCTATAAGTGCGCCCACATGCTCCTGAAGTGATACCGCACTGGAACTCATGTTCCCGCCATATATTGCCTCGATATCCTTGGCATATATGCCTGCATCTTCTATCGCTTTCAACCCTGCTTCCACGGCCAGCTTCCTTAAAGACATGTCCCAGCGCTCTCCATATTTAGTCTGGCCTACTCCTATTATTGCAACATCTCTCATTTTCATTCACCCATCCTTATCTTGCCTTTGAATTTTGCATACGTTGAATAATTGATGTATTCTGCATTTTCAACATATTTTTTCACGCTCTTTGCGTTTTCTCTCTTAAAGTGTTTCATCTCATCAGTTATAGTAATGTCAAATGCGTCACTACCAGCCCCAGATCCAAACGCTACTGCCAGAATTCGATCCCCTGGCTTGGAAATGTCGAGTATTGCAGAGAGCCCGGTCATCATGGAGGCTGAATAGCTGTTCCCCACATACGGTACGATCAACCCTTCGGAAACCTGCTCATCCTTGAACCCCAGCATCTTTGCGGCCCGGCTCGGAAATTTGCCGTTGGGTTGGTGGAACACTGCGTAAGTATAATCTTTAGGCTCGGTTTTCATATGGTCCATCATTTTTTTGGCCGCTCCAATTACATGCTTGAAATAAGCGGGCTCTCCAGTGAACCTGCCTCCATGGGTTGGATATGGTTGCCCTTCTCTTCTCCAGAAATCAGGTGTATCAGTAGTCAAAGATAAAGTACTATTAATCTCCGCAATGACTTCTTCTGAACCTATTACATATGCTGTAGCGCCAGCAGCTGCAGAATATTCGAGTGCATCGCCCGGTGCTCCCTGTGAAGTATCCGAGCCTATAGCCACTCCATTCTTGATCATTCCCGAGCTTACAAGCCCCATCACTGCCTGCATAGCTGCAGTACCGGCCTTGCAAGCAAACTCAAAATCTGCTGCGGTCATGTTCGGTGTAATTCCGAGCGCTTCAGAAACCATAGTTGCAGATGGTTTTACTGCATACGGATGTGATTCAGAGCCCACATAAAGTGCACCAATATTATGAACCTGCCTTCTTTCAAAAGCGTTTCTAGCGGCTTCTACTGCAATTGTTACTGCGTCTTCATCAGGGCCAGGGACACTTTTACTGTATATATATAACCCGCTTTTTATATCCTCTGCATCTTCACCCCACATCTTGGCTATCTCTTCCGTCTTTATTCTGTATCTAGGGATATAAGATCCATAGGTCAAAATTCCAACCATTATAATATCACCGTAGTGCATTATAACCATTAAGTATATAATTTCATCGTTTTTAATATTCGTTAATTGTCGTATATATCTCCTGATGTGTTAAGATATTACTTATAATAGCCTTGCAAAATAAACTATCTATGAAATATTGACAATATCCATACAATGAAAAATTTATTAATGATATTTTAATTATGTATAATCATGAATGCGGTTATAGTTTCTGCTGTAAGGACACCTGTTGGAAAATATGGAAAAGGTTTTTTAGGAATGTCTGCAAACGAGCTTGGTGCTATCACAATTAAGGAAGCACTCAAAAGGGCCAATATAAATTCAGAATCCGTGGATGAGGTAATTATGGGCAACGTGATCTCTTGCGGATTAGGGCAAAATCCGGCAAGACAGGCTGCTTTGAAGGCTGGATTTTCATATAGCATAAGTCCTTTCACTGTTAACAAGGTATGCGGCTCTGGATTAAAGTCTGTGATGTTAGCCGCTCAGTCTATCAAGGCTGGTGACAACCAGATCGTCATAGCTGGGGGAATGGAGAACATGAGCAATTCACCTTATTATGTTCGTGGAGCCAGGTTCGGGCTGAAATATGATAACACAATATTTGAGGATTCCATGATTATGGATGGGCTATGGGATGCCTATTACAATGTGCACATGATTAAGACAGGAGAAGTAATCGCTGAAAAATACAAGCTTACCAGGGAAGAGATTGATGAATTTGCATATCAAAGTCATATGAAATCATATAAAGCTACTGTTAACGGCCTGTTTGCAGATGAGATTATTCCCGTTAAAGTCTCAAACGCCGTGATTAGCACGGATGAGGGAATCAGACCAGACACTACCATTGAAAAGCTATCAAAACTAAAAACGGTGGCAAAAGATGGCAAATTTATTACTGCCGGTAATGCTTCGCAGCTTAGCGATGGTGCCAGCGCTTTGGCTGTTATGTCTGATGATAAAGCTAGGGAGCTTGGCATCGAGCCGCTCATGAAGATTATAGGATATAACTCAGTGGGGGTAGATCCATTATATGTTATGGAAGCACCTATACCAGGCATTAAAAAACTATTGGAAAAAACAGGATTTAAAGTTGGGGACATAGACCTATTTGAACACAATGAGGCTTACGCATCCGCAAGCGTAGCTGTGAAAAAAGCATTGAACATCCCTGACGACAAGTTCAATGTGCACGGAGGAGCTGTGGCTCTGGGACATCCACTGGGTGCAAGCGGTGCAAGGGTGTTGACCACTTTGATATATAACCTGATCCATTACAAAAAAAGATATGGTGTTGCTTCTCTATGCTTGGGTGGCGGAAATGCAGTTTCGATGCTTATAGAAAATCTAAAACTGTGAAGGTGGAATAAAATGCAAAAAGAAAAAATTGTGGTATTCGGAGCAGGAACAATGGGACATGGTATTGCGACCGTGTTTGCGGCAAACGATTTTTCTGTATCCATACTGGATGTGGAACAGAAGTATCTGGATAATGCGAGAATCAAGATAAAGAAAAATCTGGAAAAGATGGCCAGCAAAGGATCAGTGATCGGCTCTGTGGACGAGGCTTTGAGCAGGATTGCGTACACTACCGATCTGAACGTTGCAAAAGATGCAGATCTTGTTGTAGAAGCAATAATAGAGAACGTTGAAGAAAAAAAGAAGTTATTTAAAAAGCTCAATGAAGTTGTGAACAAGCAGGCAATACTTGCTTCCAACACATCTTCAATCTCTATCACGCAGTTAGGCTCTTTTACGGACCGACCTGAAAATGTAGTAGGTATGCATTTCTTCAATCCCGTTCCAGTTTTAAAACTTGTAGAGATAGTAAGAGGGCTGGGCACTTCTGATGATACGATAACGAAAGTAACAGACATCGCAAAGAGGGTTGGCAAAGTTCCTGTGCCTGTATCCGATTACCCAGGGTTCGTTGCAAACAGGATTTTGATGCCGTTTATAAACGAGGGAATCTATACTCTGCAGGAAAACATTGCCACAAAAGAGTCCATAGATTCTATTGCCAAGCTAGGATTCAATATGCCGATGGGTCCGCTAGAACTTGCAGATCTGATCGGCCTGGATGTATGCCTCGACATAATGAACGTGCTGTACAGGGACTTTGGAAACCAAAAATACAGCCCCTGCCCGCTATTAAAGAAAATGGTAGCTGCCGGAAAATTAGGCAGAAAGTCCGGTGAAGGCTTTTATAAGTACTGAACTTTTTGATCCTTGACAATTACTTTTCCTTTTTTTATTACATCATTGACTAAGTTTACGCCAAAGTGATATCCTAAAAATCTGTAGTCTGGAACGTTCAAAATAATAATGTCCGCCTGCTTTCCAATCTCTAAAGAGCCTATCTTATCAGCCATTCCTATGGCGCTGGCCGCATTGTGCGTGGATGCAGTTATGGCTTCTTCTATACTCATCTTCATCTGTGTAAGAGCGAGGCTGATCACCATCTGCATATTCTCATTGTAGCAGTTTGGGTTAAGGTCAGTTCCCAGTGCTACCGGCACATTATTCTCTATGAATTTCCTGGCATCTGCATACTCTCTACTGAAAAGCATGTATGGCGTGGCAGGCATTAACACCGCAATTATCTTATTGCTGCTCATCTTTCTTATAATAGTCTCTGGCGTTTTCAGCAAATGATCTGCGGATATAGCCCTGATCTCGGTTGCAAGCCTAGAACAGCCAATATATCCGAGTTCATCAGCGTGCAGTTTTGGAATCAAACCATTTTTTATTCCTGCATCAAGATATCTCTTGCTCTGTGCCGTATTGAAAGCACCTTTATCGCAGAATACGTCTATGAATCGTGCAAGTTTTGCAAGTTTTGGCATATATGACACTAGATAATCAATATACTCTTCTGCCTCGTACTCTTCAGGAACTAAGTGCGCGCCCAGAAATGTTGGCACTAGCTCTATTAATTCTCCATTCAGTTCATTAACAGCTTCGAGCATCTTTCTCTCTGTTTTATAGTTTAGCCCATACCCGCTTTTTGCCTCTGCTGTGGTAGTGCCATGGATTGCCATGTTTTTTATTCTTTCTCGTGCTTCCTCTTTCAATGATTCCTTGCTTGCAACCCTTGTTTTTTTCACTGTATAGTTTATGCCTCCGCCACTCTCCTGTATCTCAAGATAGCTCTTTCCAGTTCTTTTCAGCTCCACCTCGAATTCTCTGGTCCCGGAAAAGATCAAGTGTGTGTGTGCATCAACAAAGCCTGGCATTACAAGCTTGTTTTTAGCATCTATGATCTCGGCATCTTTAGCATCTATGTTCCTACCTATTTTTAGGATCTTGTCATCCTTTATTAATATATCAGACCCTCTGATAATATCTATATTTTGCATGGCTGCGCCTGTTTTCGGCGCTGATCCTGATGCCGAAACTATCTGTGCAGCATTTTTGATCAGTATCATTGTGAATCTATTATCTTAAATATTTCTGCCTTTTTCTGATCCGTCTTTTTCCGCATTATTGCGTTCCAGTTATCCCCGTTGCTGTCTATAGAAACTATTAGAGGCCCAAATTCAACAGCGTCTAGGATCCATACTGCCTCTGGTGCTCCAAGCTCTTCAAGCCAGTACACATTTTCAACTTTTTTAAAAGAAACTGCGGCCAGGGCTCCTGCGCCACCAGTATATGTTGCATATATGCCTTTTATCCCTTTCAATGCTTCTGCTGTGCGTTCTCCCATCCCACCTTTTCCTACAAAGATCCTGGTCTTATAATGTTCCATGAACTCTTTTTCAAACAGATCCATTCTGGCAGATGTGGTAGGGCCTGCAGATACCACCTTCCAGGTCGGGTCCTTTTTGACTATTGGACCACAGTGGTACATTACCATTTTTGATGGGTCAAAATCGAGCTTCTCTTTTTTTTCAGCAAGTTCCAGCATGTGCACATGCGCCTCATCTCTTGCTGTAAATATCTTGCCTGTGATGTATAATATATCTCCAACCTTCAACTTTACGATACTATCAATCTGATCCGGGACATTAATATGCATTTCCATTTTCATTCACACTCCTCTTCATAATATTTTATTTCCTAGCCGGGCGGTAATTTGAGTCTATGTTTCCAGTTATATCAACCTTTATAGTAGCCCTGCGATCTGCCCAGCACTGTGTCACTATACCCACCGGCAATGATGCCGGATGCCTTGATGCATACTCTATATGCACGTCCAGTACCGATACATTGCCTCCATATCCCATAGTCCCTATGTCTGTTTTGTTTACTAATTCTAAAAGTTCGAGCTCCAGCTTGGCTACCTCAGGTTCAGAATTTCGCTCACCCAGCTCTCGCAATAGAGATCTCTTTGCAAGTATCAAAGAAAGCTCAGATCCTCCGCCTATTCCAATGCCGAGAATTGTTGGTGGGCAAGGATATGCTCCTGATTTTATCACATGCTCGACCACGAATTTCTTTATGCCTTTTATTCCTTCTCCAGGTTTGAGCATTCCTAATCCGGACATGTTCTCGCTTCCTCCACCTTTTGGCAAAATATGGATTATCGCATCAGACCCGTCAACCATGTTCCAGTTTATGTTCGGGACGTTTTTCCCGACATTTGTCTCTGTGTTCTTGCCTGTGAAAGGATCAGTAGTATTTGAACGCAAAGGCAACGATGCCGTTACTTTCTTAGTGGCTTCTAACATTGCAGAATAGAGCTCTTTTGCAAACGGAAAATCAAATCCTAGGTCCACATAAAAAGTCATTGTGCCGGTATCCTGGCAAATGGGTAATTTATTTGACTTTGCAAAATCTATGTTTTTTAAGATTGCGTTTAACTGGGATAAAGTGGTTTCGTTCTTTTCACCCGCTTTTGCATTTTTTAAAAAATGTATAACATCTTCAGGTAACTCAGTTTCAGCTTTTTCAATTGATCTTGCTAATTCTAAAACTAAACTTTGCTGATTCATGATTATATAGTAAATCAATATTAAGATAAATAATTTGTTATTTCATTCTTTCGACCATATCGCATACTCTTTGGCATAATATGTTATTATCAAATCTGCTCCGGCCCTTCTAATCGCAGTTAGCATCTCCGCAACTATCTTTTTCTCATCGACCCACCCATTCTTCGATGCTGCTTTTAGCATAGAATACTCACCGCTTACGTTGTAAGCTGCAATCGGCAAGTCGAACCTAGCCCTCGCTCTTGCTATTATGTCAAGGTAAAACAGTGCGGGCTTGACCATTATTATATCCGCGCCCTCTTCAATATCCAGCTCTATCTCCCTCAATGCCTCTCTACCATTTGCATAGCTCATCTGATACGATTTCCTGTCCCCGAATCCCGGTGTAGATTCGGCAGCGTCTCTGAATGGCCCATAAAGATTCGATGCAAATTTAGCGCTGTAAGCCATTATTGGTAGGAGCTTATATCCATTTTCGTCCAGCTCAGATCTTATTGCGTGTACTTGCCCATCCATCATGCCGCTTGGTGCTATTATGTCCACCCCGGCTCGGGCATAGCTCAATGCAATTTTCCTGTAATTTACCAGAGTTTCATCATTTAATATTTTGTTATCTTTGACGAGCCCGCAATGCCCATGAGATGTGTATTCGCACATGCACAGGTCCGCAATGACCAGCGCATCAGTGTTCTCTTTTAAGAGTCTGATGCTCTTCTGTATAACACCCTGATCATCATATGCCTGAGATCCCAGCTCATCCTTGCAGGAAGGTATTCCAAATAATAGAACGGCCTTCACCCCCGAGTTCAGGATACTGTTAACCTCATCTACCACCCCATTCAGAGGATATCTGTATATGCCTGGCATGGACGCTATCGCTCGCTTCTTGGGCAGGTTTTCGTCAATAAATATTGGCTGTATCAGTGATTTTAAAGATACTTCACTTTCAGTCACCATGTTTCTTAAGATCTGATTTTCTCGTAATCTTCTCATCCTCGTTATCGGATACATCTTTTTCAGCTCCAAATACATATTTTAATAGTGCAATTTTATCATGATCTCCTTCTACAAAAACCTTTTTTATTCTTTTGGTCTGGAGTGCAAGAAGTTTGTTAGTCAACGATCTGGCTAGGTTTTCAATTATCTCTTTGTTATTAGCCCCGATTTTGGCAACCGTCTCTTCAATCTCTTCCTTTCTTATCTTTTCTGCATTTTTATATAGTTCAGAGATTATATTGTCGAACTCAAAATTTCTCAATTTTTTAGATACTGATATTATATTTTTTTCTATGATCTTTTCAGCTTTACTGATTTCTAGCTTTCTGGATTCTATATTTTTGTTTACAAATTGTTTTAGCACCTCCAGATCCACATATTCTGGATTTTTATCAGCCTCTACGTTTCTAGGATTTCCTAAATCTATAACCAACCTTGGAAGCGCTCCTTGCCTCTCAAATTTTATGATCGGGGAAGTAACATATACAGCAGTAATAATACAATCGTAGTCTGAAATTTTTAGATCTTTTAAAGGTACATATTTTATATTAAACTCATCCGCCATATTCTGTAATTTGGTCAGGTCCCTGCCACAAACTGTTAGATCTATATTTTTAGTACTTAGATATTTTATCAGTGTTTTTCCAACTTTGCCATATCCTACCACACAAATCTTTTTTAAATCCTGCATTCTGGATCTTTCTTCAAGTAACCTTATTGCGCTCTGTGGTATGGATATAATACCGTTTGTTATTTTTGTATTCTCTCTTACTTCTTTACCCGTGCTCAAAGATTTCATAAATATATAATTCAGCACTTTCCCGGAAGTTCCGTCCTTTCTTGCCGTTTCCAGCGCTTCTTTTACCTGCCTCTGTATATCCTGCTCACCTATGACCATGGAGTCTATGCCTGAGCATACTCTCATCAAATGTATTACACTATCTGTATTTTCCAAAAAGAGTACTTTAGCTCCTAATGTTTTGGATAAAGATTTAAATTTGTTTTTTACAGACTCTGCGTTCGTTACGTTTAAATATACTTCTAATCTATTGCAAGTCCTCAAAATTAAATATTCTTTGACTTCTGTATCGGTTAGAAAATGGTATAGAAAAGCATCGTCTAACCGCGTCCAAGCTTCAAGCTCGTTCAGGGTCAAATATTTGTATGTGGCATGAACACTCATTATACTCATTCTATACCTCCCATCTTTTTTGCTATTATCTCTGCATTTTGTAAATTTCCTGCCTCAATATTACGCCAGAACTCTTCATTACTTAATATCTCTTTAAACAATTTTTTTCTTGCCTCATAATCTCTGATCTTTATATCTTCCCTAACTTTTTTTAATATTTCAAGCGCCGGAATGTATATTTCTACCTGTTCTGCTATTTTATCTCTCAAAAATACTGAAAAAGAGGGAATAGTTCCTGAACTCGATACTGACACAATAATATCCCTGTTTTTGAGTGTCGCGGCGAATATTGCAGAGCTTTCTCTGACATCTACCCTGTTACACAATATGTTATACTTTTCACATAATTGCTCAGAGAGTTCATTTAATTTTTTGTCGTTTGTGGCTACTATCACCAGTATTCTTCCAGCCATCAATGGCGCCAGATCTTTAGATTCCTTGATTTTTAATTTTATTTTTTCAACATCAAATTTATTAAAATCCTCTATAAACGTTTCTGAAACAACAGTTATATCAGCTTTGAACTCTGAAAGAATCTCCACTTTTCTCAGTGCCACTACCCCTCCACCTATTACAAGGACTGACCGGCCTTTAAGGTTTAGCATGATTGGAAATAACATCATATCTTTGTGCCACCACGTTTATATTTTTTTAATGTTTTCAGTACTTTGTAATTTATTTCAAGATTATTTAATTTATCCAAAAACGCATTTAAATCAGATTCATTTTTAAAATGTGTCATTGCGTAGAAATTATACGGAAAGCTTTCAGGTGATTCTCTTTCATAAAAATGGGTCACGTTTTTAACCTTACATATGTCATCAATAGCCCTTTCAATATTTATAGATATTTGCATTGCTATTAAAGCGCTGACTTTGTAACCTAACTTTTCATAATCAAGCTCAGCTCTGAACTTTATGATCTTATTTTCTGCCATTAATTTATTAATTTCTTTAAGAATCTCTTCCTTACTGGTATTCAAGAGCTCTGCTAGACTGCCGTAAGGATCTTCTGTAATTGGCAATCCTTTATTTAAGATAGTGGCCAGTTTAATCATATACCTCAAACTCTACATTTAATTTATAAAGTTTTTTTGATGATAATATCAACATATTTTTAACACCTTTTATCTCCCTTATCTTGGATATAATATTCTCAAATCCCTTTGCGGATGTTGTAGAAATCGTAAACCATATACTGTAATCACTGTCTCTTATATAATTATGCGATACTTCTTCATAATTATTTATTGCCTCTGCAATTTTATCCTCCAGTTCTTTCTCCACTTCTAATGCAATTAAAGCCCCGATCGCCTTTGTATTACGGGCGTATTTCGGGGATATTTTTAATATATATCCTGCATCATAGAGCGCCTTCACCCTGCTAAAAAGCTCAATCTTAGATATCCCCAATTTTTTACTTAACTCTAAGTATGGGTCTGAAACCACAGGAAACGCTTCCTGCATTAATGCCAGTATTTTCTTGTCAATCATTTCCATTTTCATTCGCCTCGGGTACAAAACCACAAAGTGGATCTTCTGCCAGATAATCTCCATATATTGCGTAGGCTCTAGCCCTTGACCCGCCACATATGTACCTATATTTACATACCCCACATTTCCCCTTCAACTTATCAGGATCACGCAAAAGATTGAATATTTCTGATTTTCTGTATAATTCTACAAGACTGCTGTTTTTCACGTTTCCTGCATATTCAGGCAAAAATCCAGTAGGGTTTACCTCACCAATATGTGATATGAACATTGTGCCCCTTCCGTCAGTAATGCCCCTTCCTTTCTCATCACGCATTATTGTCTTTTCTGCTGCACCGTTCTGCAGCTTTACACGGTTGTAGAAAGGTGCTTCTGTCACCTTTATCCTGTATTTTATATTTTTACTCATTGCGTAAGCTTCTTTTAAAAAATTCTCTGCCTGGCCACTTTCAATCATCATAGATTCCTGGGCCCTCCCCGTCGGGATTAAAAAAAACAGGTCCCATGTATCTGGTTCTATAGTTCCCAGCAGTTCAGGCATCTTTCTTAAATTTTCAAGATTGAAATTGCTGACTGTAGTGTTTATCTGGAACCGCACTCCGTATTCCTTCAATAATGAAATGATCTGAATGGATGTATCAAATGTGCCTTTTATACCACGCCATGCGTCATGTACTGCCGCATCTGCACCGTCAAGGCTTATTGCCACAGTCTTAACCCGTTCTGCAATCTTTTCTATTTTCTTTTCTGTTACCAGTTTAGTGCCACTAAAAGCAATGTTAGTAATAAGGTTATGAGAATTAAATACGTCAAGTACGTCAAATAGGTCTCCACGCATAAGTGGATCTCCCCCAGAAATAATCACGATAGGCCATGGTCTGCCAAAGCTCTCTAATTCACCCGCCAATTTATCTATCTCTACAAGATTCAATTCTCTCGGATCTCTGTTGAATACCGCATTTGCCCTGCAATGTTTGCATGAGAGCATGCACGCTTTCGTAACCTCATAAAACACAATCATTGGCCGCTCATCAAAGTTCATTTTTTCCATTCCTCTGGTATCTCGGTGGAAATCTCATCCTCGGAAAGATAACAATCTGGATCCTCGCTCCATATATCATTATTATATCGCAGTGCCCTTAACCTAAAGCCACCACAAATATCTTTAAAATTACACCTGCCACACTTTCCTTTCAGATTCTTAACCTTATTATCTCTCAGTTCTTTTACTCTTCCATCACTATTCTTCCATATATCACTGAACTTTTTATTTTTTACGCTACCCATATCGAGATCCCACCAGAACTGATTTGGGTGTACATTGCCCAGAGGATCAATATCTGCAACCTTTATTCCGCTGTTATCCCCACCCCTTCTTTTTAACAGAGAATATACTTGCTTTGCAGCTTTTTCATCTTCTTTATAAGTTTTTAAGAACGCGTACACACCGTCTGCAGGATTATCTACTGTCAAGATTTCCATGTTCAGATGCTCGTTATTAACCTCATATGCCTTGTCTATAAGATAGTTTATAATATCTCTCCTCTTACGATTATCTATATCCTTTACGTTTGATCCCCTACCCACAGGCACAAGATGATAAACGCAGAACCTATCAATCTCCAGTTCTTTAGATAACTGGTATATTTTATCCAAATCTTCATAGTTATCATTTGTAACTGTGAATCTTATGCCAGAAAGCATGCCGCTCTCTTTAACCGCCTTTATTCCCTTTATTGCTTTTTCAAATGCTCCATTTACTCCCCTGAAGGCGTCGTTTCTGTCTTTCCAACCATCTAGGCTTATTCCGACATATTTTATACCCGCCTCCGCCATTTTCATAGCAACGTTGTCGGTGATAAGAGTACCATTAGAGGATAATGTAACTCTTATTCCTTTACTGTTCGCATAACTCGAAAATTCGAGCAGATCTGGATGCATATAAGGCTCCCCGCCAGAAAATATAATGACCGGTAACTTCATGGCGGCCAGATCATCAATAGTGCTGAATATCTGCTCATTAGACAGTTCATTTGGATTTTTATATGGTGTGGCTGAAGCATAGCAATGTATGCACTTTAAATTACATGAAAATGTTATATTCCAGAATATCGTTGCAATATTTTTTCTGTATCTTAGAAGGCTGGACTCAGTTTCTTCTTTAAATCTATGTTCATCCAGTCTCTTACTCACTGTTCCATATTTAAACAAAATTTGATTTAACGCAATCATCTCCTTCTCTAAATTTGAACTCTATATTAAATTTTTTTATGATCAATTCTTTAAATAAAAATTATCATATTCTATCCAATTTTCGTTAGCTAATAGCGAAAACTGAGAAATGTTTATATACATGTAAGTAAATATCTGTCTGACAAAATTCTGACGCAGTAAAAAAAGAAGGTGAATGATTTGAAAACGCTAATAAAAAATGTGATAGGGGACAGTTATGTGGCCCCTAACCAGGGACAAACACAGCAACCGGCACCAAAATCTGAAGACGATGAAGAACTAGCTAAGTTAGTAGAACAGCTTAAAGTAAACATTAAAATTATAGGATGCGGCGGTGGCGGATCCAACACGATAAATAGACTGACTGAAGCAGGAGTATACGGCGCTACTTTAATTGCAGCTAACACAGACGCTCCACATTTGTTGCAGGTTAAATCAAACAGGAAAATCTTGCTCGGTAAGAGAACTACGAGAGGTCTTGGAGCTGGCGCGGATCCTATGGTCGGCGCAGAGTCTGCAAAAGAGGCAGATGAAGATCTGAGAGCACTGGTTTCAAGATCGGACATAGTATTTGTTACTGCCGGTATGGGTGGCGGTACTGGTACAGGATCTGCACCATATGTTGCGCAACTAGCAAAAGAAAATGGTGCGCTGGTTATTGCAATCGTTACAATCCCATTCACAGCCGAAGGTAAACTGAGAATGGAAAATGCATTATGGGGAATAGACAGGCTCAAAAAGTATGCAGATACTACAATAGTGATCCCTAATGACAAACTTTTAGAGTTGGTGCCCAGACTCCCATTAGACCAAGCATTCAAGGTCGCAGATGAGGTACTGATGGAGGGTTTGAAGGGATTGACAGAGATAATTACAAAGCCTGGCTTGGTAAATCTAGACTATGCAGATATCAAAGCAATTATGGATAAAGGCGGTGTGGCAATGATCGGCATTGGCGAATCTGAAGGATCCACAGACAGAGTTGCCGAAGCAGTTGATGACGCTGTAAACTCTCCGCTTATAGAAGCAGATATCGCACAGGCTAAAGGTGCGTTAATCAGAATAGTAGGAGATCCCCAGATGAGCGTTACAGAAGCACAGAGAGCTGCAGAACTGATCCAGAAGAGAATAAACCCAATGGCCAAGATAATATGGGGCGCCTCCATTGATCCCACGATGGAAGGGAAAATAAAAGTGCTGGTAGTTCTCACGGGTGTAAAGTCACCATATATATTGGATACAAATGCAACCCTTTCTTCAATGAAAAAAGCTGCAAAAATATCCAGCGTAGACTCAAATATAGATATAATTGAGTAAATATCTCCCCCATTTTTTTATTTATTTTACTGCCAAATTTTACATTTTTAAAAATTTTTATGATTATTTTATAATAATAGATGTTCAACTGGAATCATCATATCTAGCACATGCTGGTCCATGTTTTCAATAACCAGATTTGTCTTTGGAGACGCTGCTAAAGTCAAGAGCGAGAGTACACATCATACTTCTTTCAGCCCTAATAAGTATATTGATAGCCGCATTGATGACTCTATTTATCGTAAGTTCTTACACAGAACCTTGATAAAATATATCAGAGTGTTTCAGATCAGGGAGATTACTGAAATTTGAGTATATTTGAAACGTTAGCCTTCTGGCTTATCAGTACTTGATACGTTAAAAAAATAGAAATAAAAAAGAAAGTAGTGTAAATTTTATAGGTATTTATTTTTTCTAGCTGGTTTAAATACAAACTTTTTCTTTTCCGGTACATTTATTACAGCTTTAGTCCTTGGATTTTTAGCTTTTTTGGCTTTTTGTACTCTTCTTGCAAATGTCCCAAATTCCTTTATTGCTACTTTCTCTCCTTTATTAACAGAAGTCATTACTTCGCTAAAAAAAGTATCTAGGACTTTTTTTACATCTTTCTCTTTCACGCTTGTGCTCTTTGCTATTTTCTTTCGCATATCTGTAATTCCTGCCATATATTACACCTCTAATAATAAGATATAAAATTGATATATTTATATCTTTCTCCAATATTGGCTGTATTACAATCTTTAGATATTATATTACTCCAAAAAAATAATTGACAGAATTTTAAAAAATGATATTTTTATGACCCAGTTTAATTATTAATTTTATGTCTATTATGCATTATTTTATCAAATATTATAAATTGTGAATCATGCAAGTTCATGATTTTATAGATGTAATACCCGCTTTGGACTGTTAAAATATTGTGGCTCGTGACCTCCTCTCCCAGCTATCGCATGGGGCTTCCCGTTTCAGGGACCTGATTTGCCCTTTCGGGTATTGATCTGATCTCCACGGACGTCAATTCGGAAGTGCCACTCCCTACCTTTATGTGTTCTTCAATTTTCTCCATGCCTTTTCTCTCTATGTTGATTGCAGTATTGACATCCCTGTCAATGGTCAGACCACACAT